>CALAKV010000001.1 GCA_937922985.1 uncultured bacterium
CTACTAATGATGCATGTGTCTATGTTCCTTATGATTTCGAAATAACACCTTGTGTTAAAATTGATAAAATTCGAAACTGCTCTGGTGGTGATTTAGATGTTCCTACTAATGGTAAAGTGCCAAACGACCCTAATGATGGAGAAGAAATTAATATTCCAGGAGGTGGAACTGAAACTTCATCAATAAGATATAAAATTACAACTTGGCGCGTTCCTTCAGATAAAGAGAGTTTTGTAACTCAAAATAACAAGAGAGATAATACTAATAGTGATACTTGCTCAACTTCAAACTTTTATTATCAAGATTATCAAGGAATTGAAAAATGTCGTGTTGTTAAAGAAGGGACTGGAAAATTTAATAAAGATACTCGAGTTGCCGACTTTATACCTTCAATTGAAGATGGTGCCGAGGCGGGAACCCGTTATTGTGTGGCGCTTTCTATCTCACCATACAAGATGAATTCGAACCAAAGTCAGGCTGAGCAGGCTAAACAAGAACGAGAAAATTTAGACTGGCGGCACGGTGCACCAATTTGTATTAAGCTGGTTAAGAAACCAAAAGTTCAATTCTGGGGAAATGGCGTTTATTCAAAATCGGGTATTCGAACAAGTTTATCTACAACTAAACAAGGAGTTCTTGGTTCTTGGGTTGAATATGAAGCACTCTCGGGTGTGAAAATTAAAGATTTTCGAACTGAATCTTCGCAAAGCACTCGAAAGTTGGCAATTGAGGATTATTCTTCAAAAAGTAGTTTTGGCCAAGGGAAATCAAGTATTAATTCATTAATTTCAAACATTTCTTCAAAATTTCCAAAAAAGAATTTCGAAGATACGAATACAAAAGTTGAAGTTTATGGCGATGCGAACAAACAGCTTGGTTCAATTTCAGCTGATAAGCAAACTCGAGTAATCTATGGTAAAAATATTCGAATTTCTGGCGATATTGTGAATGCTGATAGAGCTGTAAATAATGATTCGGATTTTCGTCAGATTATAATTATTGCTGACGGAGATATTACTATCGATCAAGGAGTGAAAAGAGTTGATGCGTGGTTGATTGCTCAAGGTATAATAAATACTTGTGCAGTCAATGGTTCCCAAAATGCCAATGATGTTAATATGAAAAATTGTGACAATCAATTGCGTGTGCGCGGTGGAACAGTTTCGAAAGGATTGCGATTGTGGCGAACTGCTGGCTCTGATAGGACTGCGAAAGATACGCTAGCTAATCCTGCTGAAATTTTTAACCAATCGGCAGATACCTACTTGTGGGCTCAGTCTCAATCTGGTAGTGCGGGTAAAATTGTTACAACTTATACTAAAGAACTTCCGGTGAGGTATTAAATATGACAAATAGAGAGTTTAAAAAAGGTGGTGTTTCGATCTTTATTGTTATTATGGTTAGTATTTTGGTCTCGATTATGTCTGCAAGCTTTTTGCGGATTATGCTCCGAGACCAAGAGCAGGCCAGTAAGCTAGATCTTTCACAGAGTGCTTATGATAGTGCTCAGGCGGGAGTTGAAGACGCTAAAAGATTTTTGCGAATTTATAAAGGTGCTTGTGGTGGTGCAGACGTTGGTAAGAAAGTTTTCGAAGGTAAGACATATGATTGTAGTGAAATGACGAAGGCAATTTTGTCGGGTAACTGTTATGTTTTATCGACTGCCGGAATCGGCACTAATGGTGGTGAAACTATAGTGCAAACCAAAACAAGTTCTGGCGGAGGAAATACTGATCGAGATTTAAACCAAGCCTATACTTGTGTTAAAATTAAAACAGATACTTCTGACTTTTTGGGTCAAAGTAATGAAGGAACGCCCTCAGTTATTAACTTAAAAGGCGTTTCGAGCTTTAACCAGATTCGTGTTAAGTGGCATACCAAAAATAATATGGCGAATGGTTCAAAAATATCATTAGATTCGATAAATAATCCCAATGCTCGCCCTAATATTCTGAAAGATTGGCAAGCTCAAAATAGACCAGCCATATTAAAAACCCAACTATATGGTTATGTTCCCGGACGGAATGGAAATTCGTCAACAAGCATGGATACACCTTATCCAGATGATGGAAATGGCGCGAGTGAAATGCTGTTTTATCCTGCTTCAGGCTTGGATTCTCGAGTTGTGAATAGTTCGAATCTACCAACTGTTCGTCGAGATGAAAATTCTGCACAGTCAACAAATGACTATACTTTTGCAAAATGTTCAGATGATCTTGGGGCTGGCTCAAGTACCTATGCTTGCGAAATGATAATAAATATTGGGCGAAACGTTTCTCCGACTGATGTTTTATATGCTCGATTGACACCTTTAATGAATAATGCTGAGTTTAAAATTGAGCTTATGAATAATGGCAATATTGTAGATTTTAAAGGTATTCAGCCAAAAGTTGATTCAACTGGTCGAGCAAATAGTCAGTTTAGAAGAATTGAAAGTCGAATTGGATTCCATGATAGTAATTTCCCGGTTCCTCTATTTTCTGCTCAAACTGAAGGGGATGAGCCAATTTGTAAAGATTTCTCAACAACTAAAATTAAAAATGGTGGATTAAACTGTAAGATGTAATATAAAATAGCCTTTATGAAGGCTATTTTATTATATTTGAAATTATTATTTTGCATATTCGATTGCGCGCGTTTCACGAATTATATTAACTTTAATTACGCCTGGATATTGCATTGTGCTTTCAATTTTATCTGCAATATCTCGTGCCATTTTTATTGCCGAAAGATCGTCTATAGATTCTGGCGAGACTATTACACGGATCTCTCTACCAGCCGAAATCGCATAAGCCTTATTTATGCCATTAAAGCTAGTTGCAACATTTTCAAGCTCGCGCATCCTCTCTACAAAGTTTTCGGCAGAAGCGTTTCGAGTTCCTGGTCGAGAGGCGCTCATTGCATCAGTAATTTTAACAATAACTGCCTCAACTGTTGTAGCTTCAACATCTTCATGATGTGCTGCAATTGCATTTACGACTCGGGGATCCATTCCGTATTTTTCGGCAAGCTCAGCACCTATTTGGGCATGTTTTCCTTCAATCTTATGTGTTACAGCCTTTCCAATGTCGTGAAAGAGCGCAGCAGTTTTTGCAATTTTAACGTTTGCGCCAATTTCTTCGGCAATTAATCCTGCAACATTAGCCATTTCTGTTGAATGCTTTAAAACATTCTGGCCATAGCTTGTTCGAAACTTTAATTCGCCAAGTAGTCGTAGCATTTCATGCGGTAAACCTGAAAGTCCGACTTCACGAGCAGCATCTTCACCGGCACGATTAATTTCCTTGTTTATTTCGCGTTCAGCTTTTTCAACAACTTCTTCAATTCTTGCCGGATTGATTCGCCCGTCTTTCATTAAAAGCTCAAGCGAAAGTCGTGCAACTTGGCGGCGAACAGGATCAAAACTTGAAAGAACAACCATTCCAGGGGTATCATCAACCAAGATATCTACACCAGTTTCACGCTGAAGTGCTTGGATGTTTCGGCCCTCTTTGCCAATAATTCGACCTTTCATTTCATCATCAGGGAGTTTTAAAGCGGTAACCGTTCGTTCAGCCGTTACTTCGCTTGAAACTCGCTCCATTGCTGAAACCAAAATAGCCTGAGCTCGTTCTTCGGCATCTTCGGTTGCATTTTTTTGGAGCTTTGCAACTAGATTAACCATATCTTGAGCCATATTTCTTTCGGCAATTTTCATAATTTTTTCAGCTGCTTCTTTTTTTGAAAGCTTTGCAATTTTTTCAAGTTTTTCATCTTGCTTTTTGCGAATTTCTTTAATTTCATTTTTGAGTTTTTCAACTTCAAGCTCATTATTTCGAAGTTTTTCAGTTCGTAAATCAATCTGATCAAGTTTCCGGTCGAGGGATTCTTCTCGTTCTGCAAGGCGGTTTTCAGTTTTTCGAATTTCTTTTCTCCGTTCTGACTCATCTTCGTTAGCCTTTTCAGTAATTTTTAAGGCTTTTTCATTTGCACGTTCTAAGATTTCAGCTGATTTTTTTCGTGCTTCAGCAATAATTTTATCTGAATTATTTTTTGCATTTGCAGTTTTCACTTTTTGATATGTAAAAGCGCTACCGCCGCCAAACAAAACGCCAAGCGTAGCTATAATTATTTCCATATTTTTCCTTTCATCAATAAATAATTAAAAAATCAAAAGCAATATTATGCCTAAATCCATTTTATCATAAAAAAAGTAAATTTCAAAATTGCGAAAAATATTTTTTTAGTGTATAATTTAATTATGTTTATGTCTTTTTTAACTTGGTGGTATGGGAAAGGGCTAGCTTGGCGGGCTGAGAAAATTTTAGATGGAATCGAACGCTCGATTGATACTTTTTCGCTTGGTCTTTTAGTGAAAACTTGGTTTGCGCCTTTTCGACAAATTGATGCTTTAGGTGTTTCGAACGCTTCAGTTGAAGTTCGAATTAAGAAGTTTTTTGATAAGCTTTTTTCTCGGTTCATTGGTGCTTTTTTGCGAACGATAATAATGATAATTGGTGTATTTTTTATTAGCTTTAAAGCAATTTGGGGTTTAATAATATTAATTTTATGGTTGATTTCACCAGTTTTACCAATTATTCTTGCTGTAATTTTTACAACTGGTTGGACTCCTAAAATTATTCCAAAAATTAAGGACGATTTTAAAAATTGGCAAAAAAATGCTCCATCAAAAGAAGTTAAACCAAATAAAACAAGAAGGAGTTGGTTCTTATGATTTTTGATTACAATGATTTGCGTGCAAAAAAATCCCGTTTAATGAATGGGCTTAGGGGATTTTTATTTCTACTTAAGATTTTAAAAATTGTTGGAATTTTAAGTGGATTTTGTTTAGTTTTAATGGATTCGGCTCTTGGCTGGTTAATTTTAGCATTTTCATCAATAATCACAATTTTAGTTTATTGGTGGAATGGAGAACTTCATAGATTGGAACCATCAAAAGATTTAAAAATTGAAGGGCAGCTAGCTAGTAATATTTTAGGAAAACTTTCGAAAAATCCAACAAGCGAGCAGATCGCAAAAGTAGTTTTGGAAAGTTCTGGTGGAAAGTTCATTATTTCACGCTTTGGACTTGGAAAAACTACGATTGAAAGTTTGGTTCAGATTCCACAAAATTCACCTGAAAATATTTTTCAAACTGCACTACAAATTCAGCAAAAGTTAAAAACTAAAACCGTTTCTGGTTCGGTTTTAACTCTTGCGATAATTCGAAATTTTCCGAATTACGAAACGCTTCTTGCGCAGTTTTATCTTGACTTTGAGGATTTAGAACGTGGTGTTTTATGGCATGATCATATTTTTTCACTAATAAGTCAATCTAAAATTCCAATGAAAACTGGTGGAATTGCCCGCGATTGGTCGTTTGGTTATACTCCAACCTTGAATCGTTTTGGAGTGAATATTACGAATCAGGTTTCGAACAATATTTTAATGTCTTCAAATTTAGAGCAACATAAAGATTTAGTTTCGAAAATGGTTGAACAGTTCAGTGGTAATGGAAAGAAGAATATTGCCTTAATTGGTGTCGATGGTGTTGGTAAGACTACTGTTGTGAATTCTTTCGCTGCAAAAATTGCAAATGGTAGCGAGAAAATTCCTTCAAATTTAAAATTTAGACAGGTTGTTTCTCTTGATGCCGCATCTTTGATTGCGGCAGCACCAGGGCGAGGTGAAATAGAAAATTTACTGAATTATGTTTTGAACGAGGCTTATGCTGCTAAAAATATAATTATTTGTCTTGATAATGCTCAGCTATTTTTTGAAGATGGTGTTGGTTCGGTTGATGTTTCGAATTTACTTCTTCCTATTATTCAGGCTGGTGCTTTAAGATTAATCTTAACTCTTGATGAACAGAGATTTTTGCAAATTTCAGCAAAGAACCCAGCACTTGCTCAGGCAATGAATAGATTACAAGTTAAGCCAGCTAATTATGATGAAACACTGGCAGTTATGCAAGATAAGTTGTTGATTTTCGAACATCAAAATGGCGTGTTTTATCAGTTTCAAGCACTTAAAGAAGCTTTTAAACTAAGCGAAAGGTATATATTTGATTTAGAAATGCCAGGGCGGGCTGTGCGCTTGCTAGAGATGGCGGCAGGATTTGCTGATAATAAAATTGTAACGGCGAGCTCAGTTGAAAAAGCGATTGAGCAAACAATGAATGTAAAAATCGCTACTGCAAATGTTAATGAAGAGAAAGAAACTTTATTAAACCTTGAAGATTTATTGCACGCCAGAATGGTTGGCCAGGAAAAAGCAGTTTCGGCTGTGGCAAATGCTTTGCGTCGTGCGAGAACTGGTGTTCGAAACCAAAACAGACCAATTGGAACATTTCTATTTCTTGGCCCAACTGGAGTTGGTAAAACAGAGCTCTCTAAGGCACTTTCAGAAGTTTATTTTAATGGTGAAAATAATATTGTTCGTCTTGATTTGAATGAGTTTGTAAACCTTGACGATGTCTCAAGATTGATTGCAGATGGTGCGCGTGACGCGAGTTCTCTAACTGCTCAAATGATGAAAAAGCCTTTCTCGGTCGTTCTTTTAGATGAAATTGAAAAAGCTCACCCAAATGTTCTAACTGCTCTTTTGCAGGTTTTAGATGAAGGTATTTTGAGGGATGAAAAAAACCGTGAGGTTTCATTCCGAGATGCAATTATTATTGCAACATCAAATGCTGGTTCTGAGCGAATTCAAGAACTGATTTCTCGTGGTTATGATTCGACAAGCGCTGAAGAAATCATTGTAAATGACTTAATTGCAAGTCGTGAATTTCGCCCTGAATTTCTGAACCGTTTTGATGAAATTGTTGTTTTCGAACCACTTACAAAAGAAAATCTGATGCAAATTATTGATTTGATGATTGCTGGAGTAAATAAAACTCTTGCTGGTCAAAAAATTACAGTTTCTGTTACGCCAGAAGCTAAAATATTGCTTGCAAATTTAGGTTATGATCCAAAACTTGGCGCTCGACCAATGAGAAGAGTTATTCAGCGAGTTGTGGAAAACACTATCGCACGAAAAATGCTTTCCGGCGAAGCTCAAGCTGGTTCGAACATTGAAATTACTCCAGAGATAGTTCGACAAAGCTAATATAAAATAAAAATCAGCAGATAGATATTCTTGCTGATTTATTTTTTCAAATTTTGGAGGGCCAGGAGGGGCTCGAACCCTCGACACCCTGCTTAAGAGGCAGGTGCT
>CALAKV010000002.1 GCA_937922985.1 uncultured bacterium
TATGTACTTCAGGATAGTTTATAATCTCCTGCCCATCATCAGAAACAATAAGTATACCTGGAATGTAATTTTCTTCATCAAACCTAAAGTCATTAGAATAATCTCGATATCGTAATGAAGGAACTACGTCGGTATTAACGATACGACTATTCTCACGAATCTTAATTGATTTATTATGTCTCTCTATCCTATCTTTGAAATAACGCCTTAGAGCCTTTTCTATATCATTTTTTAAATCTTCATGCCTACTATCAACAGAACCGAATCCATAATCCTCTCTAGATACACCCGGTCTATATTTAGCCCTAAAACAATCCTCTTGTATGATAAGTATATCTACATCACTATTCTTCTTAATATTAGTATTATTTGCATATGAACCTTGTAACTGAAGTCGTAAATCATATTGTTTATCTTCATTCTTTATTCTTTTTTCAGTTTTATTAGAACTATCGTATCCAATATTTATATTTTTATCTATATAACCAGAGTCCTTTAGCGCATCAGTAACCATCTCGATAGCTCTTTCACATTTTTCTTTCTCCGTTTTATTTAATGGCTTAGAGAAATCCCTTAGCTGACCTTCTGTGAATATCATTTTTATCTTTCCTTAAATTACTTACTCAAAATTAACAATATTATCTTCACTTCGCTCCTGAATATTTTCAAAAACAAACTTTTGAATATTTTCAGGTATATTATACTTCTCCATAAGCTTCTTATCGATTTCTTTAATTGATAAATCCCACCAAGGTTCAGAAAAGTCTTGAACTGGCACCGAACCCCAAGCCGTTGTTGAATGCTGTGAATGTTTATTATTATAAAGAAGAGCCCTAGCGAATTTTGCCATAATATATTTGGCTTGATATTTAGCTTCTTTTTTACCTTCAAAAACACCCTGTTCTTGATATGTCTCTATACAAGCTTCGAAAGGCTCCCCGATAATTATATCTGAATATGCTCCTCCTAAACCAGTTTTTTCAGACATATTTCCCCACGCATAACCAACAAAAACTTTATATTTTTTAAACCCTTTTGAAACACGAGGAAATGGATAGTCTCTTGCAACATAATATTTTTCTCCAGACTTACCATAAACAAGAATCTCCCCCTTCTCTTTATTGAGTGATGGTAATCCATACTTTGACGGATCCTTGATAACGTCGGTGCTCAAGCCATATGGCTTGCGCACCGACGTTATAGTTTGTACCGAAACGAAGCCAGGGAAAGATTCAACAATTTTTGCCATTTCAACAATTTCTGCCGGTTTTTCTTTATCATCTTTATTTATTAATAGCCTAATTTCTTGCGGGTTTTGCCCTTCAGTTAAAATCTTTTGCTTACCATTTAAACCATTATCATAAAATCGCTTCCACAAAATAATATTCGTCCATTCAGCACCTTTAACACCATCAAAAACATTCTGTCGATTATCTATTTGAACAATTTGATGATCATATTTAATCTTTGCATTATTCATTTTCTTTAAATTATTAGCATTCTTTGGTTCTTGCCAGCCAACAGGAAAAATCATACAAACATTATCTGCACTTTTTATTCCATTCACATAAAAACTTGTATAAAGTTGTTGCTTTGCATCATCATTATACGGCGGATTACCAATTACAACATCAAATTTCATATTTAGCGGCTCTCCTTTCTTGAACTGCTCGGTTAAATCTTTCTTTTTTAAGTTCTGGCGAGAAATTTCAGGAAATCCGCCATAAATATAGTTAGCGGCAATATCATGAATAATCTGGGTTGGTGCAAAACCAAAGAGTTGGTTTTCAAAAATATGCTTTAATCTTGCCTGCTCATTTGGAATTATATTTGCTAAACCACGGTTGAGCCTTTTGGCGGTTTCGGTTAAGAACAAACCGCTTTTAACATATAAATCACAAAAAGTGAGGTTCGGGTTAGAAAAAATCCCTGGGTTTTCAGCTTCGAGTATGTTAAGCATTTTGTTTACAACTTCGCGCGGCGTAAAAATTTGATTGCTTTTTTGCACCGGAATGTAGCTAAAAATATCTTCTTTTGTTGTATTATTTAGATAATCAGCAAGCTGCTCACGTTTCTTTTCAAACTCTTGAATTGCTGCATCAAAGCGATGTTTTTCAAAAAAGCCATCAAAATGAATAATTTTGCCGTTTTCTTCATAATCACCACCATCACGCAACTCAATAAAATCAGCTTTCGTAAATCGATCTGGCGTATGGAGATTGTCGCGTTCATTAAATAACATTTCGAAATCTTCATCACTCACTGCATCTTGTAGATTATCTATAGTAAGGTTCTTAGGATCTTTCGCCGCCATCACAAAGCTTGGGATTGCTCGTGAGAATGTTCGTAGCTTTTCACGAATAATATCAAGCTCGGTTTTAGCATTATCTTGATAAGCTTGCTCTTCACGATTATCAATCATATCGCGGGGTAGTTCTTTTTCAACAAAATCTGCAAGCTCAGCAATTGCCTTAGTTTTTTCTTTTTCTGTTTGAGGCGAATTTTTAAATTCTTCACTCACAGTTTTGATTTTCTCTACAATTTTTTCTTCAAGTTCTTTGATTTCCTTCTTACTTGGAGCATAAACTTCAACATATTTAGCAATAGGTTTACTCAAAATATCTTCGTTAATTACATCTATTAATTGCTCCTCAAAGCTATCCATATCTTCTTGCGCACGCTCAAAAGCCTCACGAATTGGCTCGCCATAAACCTTTTGTCCCCAAATAATATCGCGATTAACAGAAATTCTTTTTTGTTTTTGTTCATCTCGCTCACGATTATTGAAAATATCACGTTTTTCTTTTTTATTTGCTGTGCCATCTTCTTTCGAATTTTGCACTTTATTAAGTTTTTTAACGATTTCACTTGGAAGATTAAATACATTACCAATATCTTTAAATAGTAAGTTAGTGATAAACCTACGCTTAACAATATCGCTTGCCATTTTAGCTGCGGGCAAAGTTAATACTTGCGAAGCGTCAAGCTCCACCATTTTACCATTTTCGTCTTGCGAAAGAACTGGAAAGAAATTGAGAAGTTCTGCCACATTTTCTTGCCGCTCACTTTCTGTAATATTACCAATTGCGCTTTTTTCACTTAAAGAATTTGCGAGTTTATCATAAATTTCAAGCACACGATAAGGTGAAAAGTCAAAAACATAAGCCGACTTTTTACGATAAAGTTTGCCGTCCTTTTCATATTTATATGGGTTTTGCGCACGGAATATTGCCTGCGTGTAAAGAGTTTCTTTTTTCACATCACTCATCATTAACACCGCCGACCACTCTTTAACAGTTACGCCCGTTGTAAGCTGACCAACCGAAAGTGTAATGGTTTTGTCATGTTCTTCTATCGCCTTCCTTACGCGCGCTAAAGCTTTTTCATTCTTTTTAAAATCTTCAGCCTCCTCTTCAAAGTCTTCATTATCCAAACTTTGGCCATCGCCGGCTGCTAAAATAATTTTATAATTTTCAAAAACTGGGTGTTTTTTAAGCAGCTTTTCCATTGCTTTTGCTGAATTTACGCGATTTCCTACAAACCAAAAAGTATGTTTTAACTCATCACGAAGTTCTGGAGTCGAAAACGGATAGCCTTCATTATCGGTGAGAGTGTTTAAAAATCGCCAAATATCAGCTTCACGCTTAAATTCACCCTTTGAATTAGTTGCCAAAAAATCATTAAATTCAAAAACTGGTGGAATATTCTCCCCATTTATATCAATACCTTCTTCGATCTGCTTAGCTGTAACATCTGAAATTTTATAATTAAACAACCTTAAATCTGGCATATCTATGTGATCACCCGATTCTTGACCATTTTTAAGCTCACTCTGTTTTGCTTTTTGCTCATCGAGATAAGTCCAGTTATAAATTTGTTCACTACTAAACTTACCTTCTGCCAAGGCTTTAAATGGTGTTCCTGAAAGATGAAGTGTAAATTTGCGTTTAATATTTTCAAAAGCCCTGTCCGTTTTATCGGTATCAACTGCTTCATGGGCTTCATCAATCACTATTAAATCCCATTCCAGATCTGCAACCCATTGTAATTTATCAAAACTTCCACCAAAAACTTTTGCGCCTTTCAGGTCTTGCAAACTCAAAAAAGTTATTTGTTTTTTACCAAAACCTTCAATTTGATTAAATTCTTCACGAGTTAAGGTTCTCTCTTTAATAGAGTCTGCCGTTGAAATAAAATAATAACCATCAATAAATTTCTTATAGTCATTATACCAAGAATCAGCAATTGCTGGTCGGTTCGTTACAATCAAGGTTTTTGTTGCTCCAAAGCGTTTCATAAAATCATAAGTTGTTAGCGTTTTACCGAAACGTGGTTTAGCATTCCATAAGAATTCAGCTTTTCCATTTGGATTTTTAAAATCAGTAGTTTGATTACGTTCAGCATATTCTAAGGTTTGCTCAACTGCATCTTTTTGTTCTGGTCGTAAAGCATAAGGTATCTTACCATTATTATCTATAAAACGATTTCGGCAAAAAGCTTCAAAAAGCTCTATCGATCTCTCTGGCGTACCATTAAAATAAAACCACTCAGTTCCATGACCTTTATCTTTTGGAATTGAATTTTGTTGATAATAGCGATGAAGTTCATGATCCTTAAACCATTCATTATTATTTTTTCTTGCAGGCCTAATCCATTTTATATCATACGGTTCTTTATGCGAAGCAGTCTCGTTTTGTTCACGAATTCGAATTTTAGCATCTTTTCGCTCAGTATAACCAATTTTTTGCCAGCCATCATTTTGGTGTCTATTTGGCAAAATATATGAATAAATTTGTGGATAAACTTTTTTAAATGTTTTAATCTGTTTTTTATCATCACTCATCTTAAACTCTCCGATTAATCTTTCTTATTTGCTACTTTTAGCCGTGTTTTCTTAGATGTAGGTTTTGACGGCAATGCTCGCATCTGACTCATTACATCTGTTAAGTTTTCAAGGTTTGCCAATTTTATTTTTGAATAAGCTTTTTCGATATCTTGAAGTGAATGTTCTGAGATTTCGAAAGTCAAATCTTCAAAATTAGGCTTTAGATCGAAGAATTTAAGCTCATTTTTCTGCGTTAAGGTATTGCCAACAATAATATTACTGCTTAGGATTTTATCAATTAATTCAAGAAAAAAGAACGAGTTTTTGATATTTTTAATATGCTTATAAATGATTTCTTTTAGGCGTTCGCGTGATTCTTCGATATTATCCTCTTGAATATCCACCGCATAAACATTTGATATTGCCAAAATTAAACAAAATTCATAAATCTCAGCCTGAGCTTTTTTACTTCTAGCGTTCTTTTGCTTTTTAATTTTCGCATAAAAATCTGGAACCGAATTGAGTTTTCGGTTCAAAACTTCCACAAGAAAATTACCATTTCCGCAAGTTGGCTCAAAGACTTTTTTATCTACTTGCGAAATTGTTGGCTCGCATAAATCACACATTTGCTTAACAATAAATTCTGGCGTAAAAACTTCACCAAATTTTTTAACTCGCTTTTTTGACTTAATTAGATTCTCTTTTTGCTTTTGATTATTTTTAATGGCAAATTTAGAGATAGAGCTCGTTTTTCTTTCACTAGATTCTTTTGGATTCTTAGTTGAAATTTTGGATTTTTTAGAATTCAAAGATTCTTGTTCTATTAAGCCACTGACAAGTAAACCCTTATTACCTGCAAGGTATTTTTTATTATCTTTTGTTTTGTCCTCCACATTCTCAGCCTTAGTCATAATAATCCTATTTTACCAAATTTATCTATTTTTTGCAAAACAAAAACCACCTCCCGAAAGAGGTAGTTTTTAAGTTTTCGAAATTATTATTTAGCGTTTCGCTTTTCGATAATTTCTTGTGCAACATTAGGTGGGACTTCTTCATATTGTGCAAGTTCCATTGTTGAAGCTGCACGACCCTTACTCATTGAGCGTAGGTCTGAAGTGTAGCCAAACATATTTGCAAGAGGCACAAAACCTCGAATAAGTTTTGTTCCGCCCATCAAATCTTCCATTGAGTCGATTCGACCACGTCGTGAGTTCAAGTCTCCAATCACATCGCCCATGAATTCTTCAGGAGTTGTAATTTCAACTTTCATCACAGGTTCAAGAAGAACTGGTTTAGCTTCTTTAATACCAGCACGAGTTGCTAAAGCACCAGCCAATTTAAAGGCTAATTCGCTTGAGTCGACATCGTGGTAAGAACCATCATAAAGTGTAGCTTTAACATCAACTACTGGGTAGCCAGCAATCACACCACCTTCAAGCGTTTCAAGCACACCTTGTTCAACTGGTTTGCGGTATTCTTGTGGCACAACACCACCTTTAATTTCATCAAAGAATTCGAAGCCTTTTCCTGGTTCATTTGGCTCAAAACGAATCCAAACATCACCATATTGACCACGACCACCAGACTGTTTTGCGTGTTTACCTTGAGCTTCAGCAGTTCCACGAATAGTTTCACGGAAAGCAACTTGCGGCTCACCAACATTAGCTTCAACGTTAAATTCGCGTTTCATTCGGTCAATCAAGATATCAAGGTGAAGCTCACCCATTCCCGACATAATCGTTTGACCAGTTTCTTCATCGGTATGAACTCGGAAAGTTGGGTCTTCTTCAGCAAGTCGTTGAAGAGCGATTCCCATTTTTTCTTGGTCGGCTTTAGTTTTTGGCTCAACTGCGATAGAAACTGGAGGTTCAGCGAATTCAATACCTTCAAGAATCACACCATGGTTCAAATCACAAAGAGTTGCACCAGTTGTAACTTCTTTCAAACCAACAACAGCGGCGATGTCACCAGCAGCAACTTCTGAAATTTCTTCACGCTTATCAGCATGCATTCGAACAATTCGTCCGATTCGCTCTTTTTTGCCAGTCATTGTATTAAGAACATATGATCCAGCAGTAATTTTACCACTATAAACACGCACGAATACGAGTTTTCCAACAAATGGGTCAGTCGCAATCTTGAATGCAAGTGCAGAAGTTGGTTCGTCTACAGATGGTTTGCGTTCAATAGCTTCACCAGTTTTTGCATCAGTTCCTTTAATTGAAGCAATATCAAGTGGGCTTGGAAGATAGTCATTAATAAGATCAAGAACCTTTTCCACTATAACACCACGACCATCACCACCGGTTACCAAGAAGAAATCACCAGCAAGAACCCGTTTTCGAAGCGCAGCTTTGAGTTCAGGAATCGTAATTGATTCCTCACCTTCTTCGAAGAATCGCATCATCAATTCATCGTCAGCTTCAACCGCATTTTCAACAAGCAATGAGCGTGCGTTTTTAGCTTTTTCAAGCATATCTGCTGGAATTTCACCAACTTTCAACTCATGGTCAGCGTAGTTATCGTAAGTGTAAGCTTTCATATCAATAAGGTCGACAACACCATTGATTTCTTGTTCAAAACCAATTGGCAAGTGAATTGGGAAAGCTTGCTTACTTAGACGATCGTGAATCGATTTAATTGATTTGTAGAAATCACCACCAGTTTGGTTAATCTTGTTAATAAAACAAACGCGTGGAACACCGTATTTGTCGGCTTGTCGCCAAACAGTTTCAGACTGAGCTTCCACACCCATTTTACCGTCAAAAACAGTCACAGCACCGTCAAGAACGCGAAGCGAACGCTCCACTTCAGCAGTAAAGTCGATGTGTCCTGGGGTGTCGATAATGTTAATTTTATGGTCTTTCCAGAAACATGTCACAGCAGCAGAAGTAATTGTAATACCTCGCTCTTTCTCCTGTGCCATCCAGTCAGTTGTTGCACCATCACCTTCACCACGAACAACACCAATTTTGTGCGTCAAACCAGTTCGGTAAAGAATACCTTCTGTTGTTGTAGTTTTACCTGCATCAATGTGCGCAATAATACCAACATTTCGGAAATTTTCCAATGGAGTATTTTTATTCATTTGATTCCTCTTAAATTTATTATTTTATTGCTGTTTCACGCTAGTTTTGTTGTTTTTTCGAAACCAGCACAAAAACAGCGCTTCGCTAACAATTCTATCATATTTTTTAAAATCTGTAAAGTAAAAACAACCCAAAATAGAAAAAGCCAGTTTCTCTGGCTTAAAAATTTTTTTCTTATCTTCGAACTTTTTCAGGCATCTTTTCATCGATCCTTTTAGCAGCAATTACTAATGTTATCATAACAATACTAAAAAAGAACACGCCAAAGTTCCAGTGTGTCAAAATCGTTAAAAACAATGACACGCCGCAGACTACGATAAAGAACAAGGAAACCAATAGAGGCTCTTTAGCCTCGTTTAATGCTTTTTCATAATGATAATTTCCTCCAATTTTTATTTTCCACTTTTGAGCGGAACTCTTATTTTATCACAGCTTTCGAAGAAAGTCAATAATAGAATTAAAGCTTTTCCCCGTTTCTTGCCCGATTCGCCCATTCATCAGCCATTTCGTTAAATTCGTGCCCAGCGTGCCCTTTTAGCCATTTTAGCTCTACATTCGATTTTTCATAAAGCTCAAAAAGCGGCTTCACAATATCAAGATTCTTAATTTCACCATTTTTTTTCTTCCAGCCATTCTTCTCCCAAGCTGGCGCCCATTTCATTAAAACATTAACCCAAAACTCGCTATCTGTTAAAATTTCAGCTTCTTCACCATCTAAAATTTCGAAAGCTTTTTTCAAAGCTAATCCTTCCATTCGAATATTCGTGCTTGGATTTTCAGCCCCCAAAGCAATCGGTTTGCCGTTTTCAATCACAGCAAAACCACCAGGGCCAGGATTCGGTGAAGCACTTCCATCCGTAAAAATCGTTCGCATTACTTGCTTTCCTGATTATTTTGCGGAATAAAATTCTGCACAAAGGCTGAAGTACTTGCTTGATTTTGCATCTTTTTAGCTTTTTTCATTCTTTCGAAAGAAATCATTGCCAGAACTGCACTAATAATTCCAACAATCAGCAGTACACTCGGAGCGACCATTTTAGTAATTTCAAAATCACCCTCAACGGCGGAATTTGGATCTTTTTCATCATAAAAAACTTTTACTTTTTCACCAATAACCGGTTTTTCATTCTTTAGCTCTGAATGAAATTCAATTGTTTCGTTCTCTTTCGCTGAAAAATCTATAACCGCAGAATATTTATATTCACCGGTTTTTTCATTTATAATCTTCTTTTCGAAACCGTAAATCTGCCCTTCAGTTTGTTTCCAAGTTTGTCTTTTTAGAAAATCATTAAAAGGTTTTGCAATCCAAATTGAGCCAGCAATAATTAAAACAATCGCTAAAATTGCAAAAATAATTCCACGATTTCGAAAAGCTTTTACGCCAACTTTTTTAGCTTCATTAGAACTCATATATTCTCCTATTTCATTTATGCTAATATTGTATCATTTTTCGTTCTTTAACGCAAATTAAAACACCGGCAACAAAGCCAGTGTTTTAAGTTTTTTATTCTTCTACCGTAGAATCGTTAGTTTCGTTTTCGAATTCTTCTTTATCTTCAACGGGTTCAGCTTTTGTGTTAACCCGAGCGCCAGTTCCAACAGGAATTTTGCGTCCGATAATCACATTTTCTTTTAATCCGCGAAGTTTATCAATTCGGCCAGAAGTTGCTGCGTTAATCAAAACACTTGTTGTATTTTGGAATGATGCAGCAGACAAGAAACTGTCACTGAAAATTGAAACTTTTGTAATTCCAAGAAGTTGTTGTTTGAACTCAGCAGGTTTTTTGCCTTCAGCTTCAAGAATTTTATTTTCTTCAACAACGGCAGCTTTCGAAACTACATCACCAATGATAAACGATGAGTCTCCAGCATCTTCAATTTGAACTCGGCTAAACATTTGGCGAACGATGATTTCAAGGTGCTTAGAAGCAATATCTTGACCTTGAGCGGCATAAATTCGCAAGATTTCGTTCATAATGTAGCGTTGAGTCTCTTCAACACCCTTAAATTCCATTAAATCACGAAGATTGAGCGAACCAGCAGTCAAACGGTCACCAGCTTGCACAACATCGTTTTTCGAAACAGCGAGAGCTGCAACATTTGGAATTTCGTAGCGAACTGGGTTTACATTTTCGCCATCTTCAGTTTGTTGTGGTGTAATTTGAACAATATTCATGTTACCATCTTCCCAGATATCAACCACACCAGAAACTTCAGTCATGTAAGCCTGTCCCTTTGGCGAACGAGCTTCAAGAAGCTCTTCAACACGTGGCAAACCTTGCGAAATTGCACCAGAACCAGCAACACCTGAGCTGTGGAATGTATTCAAAGTTAGCTGTGTTCCAGGCTCACCAACAGATTGAGCAGCAATCACGCCAACTGGTTCAGCTGGATCAACAAGAAGCCCCGTCGCCATATCAATTCCGTAAGACTTTTGAGGAATTCCTGCAAGGTCTGGAGTTGAAAGAACGCTTTGAATTTTAACTTCTGTAATGTTTTCATCTTTTTCAATTGCATCGGCAATTTCTCGAGTAATTAGCTGATCAGCCTCAATATATCCAGGAACAGCTTTAGCTGTAAATCGACCATAAAGTCGATCTTTAAACGAAATCATTGTGTCTTCGCTATCTGATCGATGAATCGTGAATCCTGGATCAACTTCATCAGCTCTATCTTCAACAGAAAATACATCTTGAGCCACATCAACAAGACGGCGAGTTAAATAACCAGATTCAGCAGTTTTAAGCGCAGTCGAAATCAAACCTTGACGCGCACCACGAGTTGCTACGAAAGCTTCAAGTGAGCTCATTCCGTGAGTGTAGTTCGAGCGAATTGGAAGCTCAATTTCACGGTTAGTTGCATCCACCATAATTCCTGTAAGACCAGAGGCGAGGCGAATATTTGTCGCATTACCACGTGAGCCAGAAACAGCCATCAATCCAACAGGTGAATCTGCACCTTCATGAGCTACACGCTCAGAAATTTCATCAGAAACTTCATCAATAACCTTGTGCCAGTTATCAATAATTAAGTTATAGCGTTCTTGATCAGTCAAAAGACCTTGGTCATATTGTTCCTGAATCAAAGTTGTTTTAGCGTCACCGCTAGCGATAATTTGAGGGATTTTTTCACTTTCGTAAACCGTGTAATCCTCTTTACCAATCGACAAACCAGATTTTGTAACAAATCGGAATGACAAACCTTTGATTTTGTCAGCAATTTTCACAGTCATTTCAGCACCATAATGCGCAAACATATCGGCCAAAATTTTATTAATTTGCTTCTTAGTTTGTGGGTTATTGTCGAATGGATAATCTTCTGGTAGTAATTCGTTAAATAACACACGGCCGAGAGTCGTATTTCGAATCTCACCTTTTACGAACACACGAATTGGTG
Source organism: uncultured bacterium (assembly GCA_937922985.1). Lineage (GTDB taxonomy): Bacteria > Patescibacteriota > Saccharimonadia > Saccharimonadales > Saccharimonadaceae > Nanogingivalis. The sequence goes on from CALAKV010000002.1 coordinate 11,311, forward strand.
TTTGTAGTGCAATCTCACCTTTATCATAAGCCATTTCAGCTTCAAAAACATTAGCAAATGGTCGTGGTTTCTTGCTTGTTTCAGATTGTTTATTGTAAGTGATGTAGTAGTTTCCGTAAACAACATCCTGGTCAACAGAAAGAACTGGTTGACCATCTGCAGGTTTCAAGAGGTTATGAGAAATACTCATTAAGTCACGAGCTTCAGCTTGAGCAGCATCAGAAAGCGGTAAGTGAACCGCCATCTGGTCACCATCATAATCGGCGTTAAATCCGTTCGCTACAAGTGGGTGAAGCTGAATAGCTTTACCTTCAACAAGTTTTGGCTGGAAAGCCTGAATTGAAAGTCGGTGTAAAGATGGAGCACGGTTCAAAAGAATGTATTTTCCTTCAACTACAGCATCCAAAGCATCCCACACTTCTGCTTCACGAGCATCAATCAAACGAGTTGCCGAACGAATATTATGCGCATATTCTTTTTCAATCAACCAAGAAATTACGAATGGTTTAAAGAGTTCAAGCGCCATTTGTGTTGGCAAACCACACTGGTGGGCTTTCAAAGTTGGACCAACCACAATCACTGAACGACCAGAGTAGTCAACACGTTTTCCAAGCAAGTTTTGACGGAAACGACCCTGCTTACCTTTTAACATATCGCTCAAAGATTTAAGCTTTCGGCGACCACCAGCCGTATTAACTGAGCGACCGCTTCGTGATGCATTATTGTCAATTAGCGAATCAACCGCTTCTTGAAGCATTCGCATTTCATTACGCTTGATTACCATTGGGGCATTAAGTTCGATCAATTTTTTCAAACGATTGTTTCGGTTAATTACTCGACGATACAAATCATTTAAATCTGATGTCGCAAATCGACCACCAGTCAATTGAACCATAGGTCGCAAATCTGGAGGAATCACAGGAAGAACAGTCAAACATAAACTTCCCGGCTTAATTCCAGCAGCTTTCATTCCTTCAATTGTTTTTAGTCGTTTAAGAATCTTCTTCTCTCGCTGACCTCTTGCTTTTTCAGATTCTTCTTTCAAACTTTCGATAAGCTCATCAATATCAATTTCGTCAAGCAAAGTTTTAATTGCTTCACCACCCATTCCAACTTCAATAATATCTTCATACTCTTCAGGAAGATTTCGAAAATCAGTTTCGCTCATTAGCGAGCCTTTTACAAAACTGTCAAGTTGATTCTTTTTCGAAACATAATTTGCGTTAAGCTCTTCGATTTCTTTAGTTTGTGCTTCAGCCAATGCTTTAATATCAGCGCCAGCTTCTTCAGCAGCCTTTTCATAACGAATTTTAATTGCCATTCGAGCAGCTTTGTCTTCAGCTTCAAGGTCGGCAATCATTTGATCGCGTTTTTCTTCATCAACATTAAGAATTACATAACTTGCAAAATAAACAACACGTTCGATATTTTTAACCGTCATTCCAAGAAGAAGACTCATTGCACTTGGAGCTCCACGCATAAACCAAATATGCGCAATCGGAGCTGCCAAAGAAATATGACCCATTCGTTCACGGCGAACGATCGATTTTGTTACTAGCTCACCGTTTTTATCAACAGCAGCTTCACGAGAACGAACACCCTTCAATTTATTATCATAAGGGTTGATATCTTTAGTTGGACCAAAGATTTTTTCACAAAACAAACCATCACGCTCAGGTTTTTGAGTTCGATAGTTGATAGTTTCTGGCTTAGTTACTTCGCCGTAAGACCAGCTCAAAATATCTTCTGGGCTAGCAACTGCGAGGCGAACTGCGTCGAAATCAGCAATTTGGTTTGAATTCACCACTTTCGCCATTTACGCTTCCTCCTTAATTTCTTCAATTTCATCAATATCTTGAATATTCATATTGTCTTCAAACTCACCATCAGATTCATCTCGAACCGTTTCAAAATTTTCATCTTCTTCTATAGTTGAGCTCTCCGCGTCTTTATTTCGTTCCGCAAGAAGCTCATCAGCATCAATGCTTGAAGCGTGTTGATCGAGTAGGTCAACGCGCAAGCCAAGACCTTGCAATTCTTTCACAAGCACATTGAATGATTCTGGCAATTTTGGACCAACAATTTCACTATTTTTAATGATACTTTCGTAAGCTTTCGAACGGCCAACAACGTCGTCAGACTTAATTGTAAGCATTTCTTGAAGCATATTAGCGGCACCATAGGCTTCCAAAGCCCAAACTTCCATTTCTCCAAATCGCTGACCACCATTTTGAGCTTTACCACCCAAAGGCTGTTGAGTAACCATTGTGTAAGGGCCAGTTGAACGAGCGTGGATTTTATCGGCAACCAAGTGGTGAAGCTTAATCATATGCATAAATCCAACAGTTGTTCGTTGTTCGAATGGTTCACCAGTTTGACCATCAAATAATTGAACTTTTCCATCTCGAGGAACGCCTGCGGCTTCAAGTTCATCACTCAAAGTTTTAGCATCGACACCGTCATATGAAGGAGTTGCAACTCGGTAGCCTTGAGTTTTTGCAGCCATTCCAAGGTGAACTTCGAAAAGCTGACCAAGGTTCATACGTGAAGGCACACCAAGCGGCGAAAGAATTACATCAATCGGAGTTCCATCTTCCATAAATGGCATATCAGCTTCTGGCAAAATTTTTGCAACAACACCTTTATTTCCGTGTCGTCCAGCCATTTTGTCTCCAACCATAATTTTGCGAGCTTCAGCCACAAAAATCTGAATTTGTTTAAGTACGCCAGCACGCATTTCATGACCATTTTCTTTCGAAAAGATTTTCACACCAATAACTTTTCCAGAACCAGTATTTTTCATTCTTTGAGAAGTATCACGAACATCTTTCGCTTTTTCACCAAAGATTGCACGCAAAAGTCGTTCTTCGCTCGAAAGTTCTTGTTCACCTTTTGGAGTAATTTTTCCAACAAGCACATCGCCAGGTTTCACCTCTGAACCAATTTGAACGATTCCATCTTCATCCAAATGTCTCAAACTGTATTCGCTAGCGTTTGGAATATCACGAGTAACAACTTCTGGCCCAAGCTTAGTTTCACGAACTTCAACCATATAATCTTTAATATTGATATTTGTTAGCATATCGGTCTTAACAAGACGGTCAGAAATAATCACAGCGTCGTCCATGTTGAATCCGCCCCAAGACATAAATGCCACACGGAGGTCACGGCCAAGAGCAATTTCTCCATCCTTGATACTTGCGCCTTCCGCCAAAATATCACCTTTTTTAACTTTTTGACCACGAGAAACCACAACTTTTTGATTGTAGCATCGGTCGTCAGCAGTTTTTTCGAAATGTTTTAGTTCGTATTTTGCTGTGCCAGACGCATATTTAACCTCAACAGCAACAGAATCAGCACGAATAACTTCACCATCATCTTCAGCAACAATAATTTGGCTTAAGTTTCGCGCAATATCAGCTTCAACACCAGTTCCAACAGTTGGGGCTTCATTCCAAAGAAGTGGAACGGCCTGCTTCTGCATGGCTGAACCAGTTAAAGCACGGTCGATTCGGTCGCGTTCAGCAAAAGGAATAAGCGACGCTGCTGCACCAAGAACCTGCCTGTGAACGGCATCCATAAATGTTACTTCACTTGAACTC
>CALAKV010000003.1 GCA_937922985.1 uncultured bacterium
ACAAACTCAACAAAAACATCATTACCTACGGGCTTTTCAATAACCTATAATCTGGATACGAAAGATAAAACAGAAGTTAAAGATATATCGGTTAGAATATTCAGTAAATGTAATAATTCAAACTATGATTTTTACAAAGATTTAGCAACAAATTGGCTTGAATCTAAAGAGAAGAATATTTTTAAAAAATATAAAGTTGATTTTATAGATCCAACTTGTAGCCTTCATTAATAAGTTTTACTTAAATAACCTCTGCTATTCTAGCGAGGTTATTTTACAATCTTCAACTTTAATTTCATTTGTTGAAGTAATAATTGTTTGATATTTCGAAAAATGCTTAGTTAATAATTTCTGTCGTTCATCATCAAGCTCAGAAAAAACATCGTCTAAAAGAACAATTGGTCTTTTAGAAGTTAAGTCAGCCAAAATATCAGTTTCAATAAATTTCAGAGCTAAAACTAAACTTCTATTTTCACCCCGACTCGCCACATTTTGTGCCGGCTTTTTATTAAAAATAAATTGAATATCATGCTTGTGTGGGCCAAAATTTGTGTAACCCAAAATCTTATCACGTTCAATATTTTCACTTAAAATAGCTAAAATTTCATTCTTTGAAACTTTTTCGCCTAAATAATCAATTTTAATTTCATCTTTAACGCCTGAAATTTCAAAATAAACTTCCTCAATCTTTGAGTTCAAAAGCTTTAAAAAATCTTGTCTTTTAGAAATTATTTCTGCGCCATATTCTGCCAACATCAGGTTCCATGGAAAAAGCTCATCTTTCGAAACATTATCGCGTTTCAAAAGATTGTTTCGTTGTTTTAAAGCCTTGTTATATCGCGCAAGAGCTAATTGAAAACTGGGGAAAATTTGCGAAAGAAAATAATCTAAAAAATTTCTTCGCCGTGTTGGTGATCCACTCAAAAGTTGCAGGTCGTCTGGTTCGAAAAGTACAACAGGAATACGCAAATTAGCACTCAAACGTGCTTTTTTATTTCCATCAACAAGGAACTGTTTTTTTGATTTTTGAATAGCATCATTAAAAATAATCGTTCTTAACGAATCTTTTGAATCTTTTAAATCAATTCTAAACCAGCTCGATCCATCATTTCTTAAAATTTCTTTATCGCTCGAACGAAAACTCGTGCCCTGCAGTACAAAATAAATTGCCTCAAGAAGAGAAGTTTTTCCGCTACCATTAGCGCCAGAAATAAGAGTTGATTTTTCGCCAATTTCTAAAATAAAATCAGAATGTGTTCGAAAATTCTGAACCCTCAGAGTTTTTAAAATCATTTAAATCCTAACTTTTCAGTGGCATCACGATATGAATATAATCATCGCTTTCAGTACTTTTAAAAACTGTTGGCGCAAGTTTTCCAGAAAATCCAAAAGAAACTTCGGGCGATTTAATTGCTGATAGAGCTTGCTTAATATAGTTAACATTTAAAGTAACTTCGCCACCACCAGTAATTTCGGCTTCAGTTTCAGATGTACTTTCGCCAATTTCACTCGCAATTGTATGAATTGATAATTTCGAAGTTTCTTCATCAGCTCGTAAAGTAATACTTCCACCAGAATCTCTTGTAAAAACCTCAGCAACTTTAATTGTTTGCATAAAATCAGCCCGTTTCATCTTCAAAACAGTTTCAGTTGATTCTGGGATTAACCGCCGATATTCAACATATTTTCCATCAATTAAATTGCTCACAACCAGAATTTCGCCAACCATAAATTGAATTTGATTGTCATTGATCAGGATTTCAATTTCATCAAGTTTTTCAGGAATTACACCTGAAACCTTTTTTAAAACATTACTTGGTACAAGCGATTCGAATTCTTGGTCTGTTTCGAAAAGCTTGCGTTCACTTAAACGATACCCATCAGTTGCTGCCATATAAATATTATTTTCAAAAGTGTGAAGAAAAACTCCAGTCAAGATTGGTCGGGAAGTATCATTACTTACTGTATCAACTTGGCTAACCGACTCTTTAAAAATATCAGAGCCAATAAAGAATCTTGCAGTCGGTTCATCAACAGTTGGTATCTCTGGAAATTCTTCAGCTAAACTACCATTAATTTTTGATTTATAATTTCCACTTTCTATTGAAATATTTCCACCATTAACTTTAAAAGAAACTTCGCTATTTGAAGGTAAACTATCGATAAAACTTTTTGTTAGTTTTTCTGGCATTAAAATGGAACCTGTTTTTTCAATTCTTGCACTAATTTTTTGCGAAATTGCAATTTCTAAATTTGTAGCAGCAACTAGAAGTCTTGAACCATCTGTTTGAAAAAGAATATATTCAGAACTTGGCAAGCTAGTTTTACTACTTGCAATTCCTGAGATATTATTGAGTGCTTTAGATAAATCATCTTTCTTAACAGTCAGTTCCATAAAAATTTAAATCCTTTTTCTTAAAAAGTGGTAATTATAATAATAGGTATTGTGGAAACTGTGGAAAACCAAGCTTTCACTACTTAAAATTATACCATTTTTTGTGTGGAAAATCAAAGTAAAACTTTCTGAAAAACTTTGTGGAAAAATAACAACTTTTCCATAATTTTAAGCTTTCGAAAATATGCACAACCAACCTGTGTAAAACTTTGGTGATTTTTTCGGTAAGATTTAAATAACTTTCACTCAACAAATTAGCTATTTTTCCACAAGCTTTCAACATTTTATTAAAATATTATATAAACAATGTCAAATATAATAAAGAAATAAAAATAATATTTTGCAAGCTAGGTGGAGGGAGGGATATATATTTTTTATACAAATAAATAAAATATAATTCAAAAAAGTCAAAAGAGAACAAAAAATAACTGTTCGCTTTTTATAAACTAAATTAAAATAATTGTCAAATTAACAGATATAAAAATAGAGCCTTTATAGCTCTATTCATAAATTAAATCTCGTAATCCTTCAATTTGTGAACGAATTTCAGCATCTAATTTGATACTTTTTTCAATTTTCGAAACTCCATTCATAATGGTCGAATGATCTCGTGAAAATTCTTTACCGATTTGTGGGAAGCTCATTTTTAGCTCATACTTCATCAAATAGCAGGCTGTTTGACGGGCATGATTGATATCTTTTTGCCGAGATTTACTTAAAATATCTTCTTTCGAAACTCCGAAATACTTAGCTGTTTTATCAATAATTTTTTTTGAGTTTAAGTGATTTGGCCTTGTTGGCCGGCTATTTTGAATTAAACCTTGTGCAAGTTCGAGACTTGGCTTGATGTTTCTAAGTTCCGCCATTGCAATCAGTTGAGTAACTGCTCCAATGATTTCTCGAATATTCGTGCGATAATTTTCAGCGATAAATTCTGAAACTTCTGGTTCAAGTTTAACTTTTTCGTGTTCAGCGCGAGCTTCAACGATACTTTGGCGAGTTTCGAAATCCGGTAGCTGAATATCAACCATCATTCCACTTTCGAAACGACTTTTTAGCCTGTCTGTTAAAGTTGGGATACTAGAAGGCGCACGATCACTTGAAAGAATTATTTGCTTATTTACGCGATGAAGTTCATTAAAGGTGTGAAAAAATTCCTCTTGAGTTTTATCTTTTCCATAAATAAATTGAATATCATCAACAATTAGAACATCAACATTTCGATATTTATCAGCGTAGCCTTGCTTTTTTGAACGCACATTTTCCAGAAAATCACGATAAAAATTCTCAATTGTGATATAAAGAACAGTCATTTCTGGATATTTTTTTTCAATTGCGTTTCCTATTGCTTGCATTAAGTGCGTTTTACCGAGTCCAGAATCACCATAAAAATAAAGTGGATTATATTTTTTACCAGGATTTTCTGCGACATTTTGACTAACAAAATATGCTAATTCATTTGAGCCACCAACAATGAAATTTTCGAAAGTGTAATCTTTATTTAGACCACTAGAATGTTTAGCTTTTTCAGTTTTCTTCTTGATTAAATCTTCAACAGAAGGTTTTTTTAGAGAAGGTGCTGGGATTTCTTCGGCCTGTTTTTTGATCTTTTTTGTAGAAATAACCTCAAAAGAAATAATTTCGGGATTTTTACCGTTATTTCGAAAAGCTTTCTTGATATGTTCGATATATTTTTTCTTGATAGTGTTAGTTATGAAAGAATTTTTAGCACCAATAACTGCATGATCATTTTCTAAAGATAAAAGTTGTGTGTCAGCAAACCAAGTCTTAAAATTCGCGCCTTGAATTTTAGGATCCATTTCGAGTTCAGCTAAGATATTTTTCCACAACTCATTCATAATTCTATTCTATAACATTTTTGAGTTTTCCACAACCTAAAATTTTAAGAAATAAAAAATATGTTATAATTTTTGAAAAGTAGAAGAATTTTTCCACATTTTTTAAATACTACTGTAATATCTGTGGAAAAGTCCTTGTTTTTTGTGGAAAACTATGGTATACTACAAAATGAATTTAGTAAAATTTCAAGTTTAAGTAACAGATTAAAAAGCTTATGAAAAGTAATAAACTTGATTTTTTTAATATTAAATTGTAAAATAGGATAGATATGCCAAAAAGAACACATCAACCACATAAACGACATCGTGCGAAAACTCACGGTTTTCGAAATAAGATGTCTTCAAAGGCTGGAATTAAAGTTCTAAAACGACGCCGACTAAAAGGCCGAAAACGACTTACAGTCTAAAAATAATCTCACTCCAAGCGAGTGAGATTATTTTTACTTGATTTTGCATTTCGTTTATGCTAAAATATTCTGGACATTTTAGGAAAGGAGGAGGAAATGAGAAAAAGTTTAATTATTGGTTTTTTCGCTTTTTTTATTGCTCTTATTTTTTCGAAAAATACTTTTGCGGAAGATAAAAAGATCTATATCTCGCGAGTTTATGCTACCGATTCGAAGGAATTCGTTGAACTTTTTAATAGTGGCGAAGATTATAGATTTAAAGAAATTTCGCTTAAAAATAATCAAAAACAAATTGAAATCGCGAAAGTTCAAAATGGAATTTTTAAATCGCAAGAATATATGACTTTTGCGCAAAATGCTCAGAATTCTGATGTGAAGTTTAAGGAAGAATTTCGAAATATCGATACTATTGGTCAGAAACCTATTTTGGGGCTTTATATTGATGGTGAATTGAAAGATTATATTTGTTCTGATAAAAAGAGATGTATTAAAGGACTGGTTAAAAATTCAACCGATCTAAAACCGAGTGATAATGGTGTTGAGAAAATTGCTGTTTCGAAAGCTGAGATATTAAAAAACGGCGATAAGATGACCACTACTGAAGTTCGAAATAATTATAATTTCGGTTTACGAAATCTTGATAATTATTCACCAAGATTTGGTGGATTAAAGCTTGAAAAAACAGAAAATTTAGATGATAAAAAAGATGAATTAGAAAAAAATCCTGAAGCTCCTAAAAGAGAATATAAAGCTGAAGCTGAAGATGAAAAAGTTTTAAATCCTAAAAATGAGGACTCTGAAAAGGGGGAAGAGGAAAATAAAGCTAATGTAAATGAAGAAAATTTAAATAATTTTAAAAATGAGAAAAATATAGTTTTTAGCCAAGATAAGCAACCAGAACTGCCAGAAAAAAATACTAAAAATAATATTTTATTAAATAATGAATTAGATAATCTAAAGAATCAGGGGCAAATTTTAGCGCCAAACACTGGATTTTTGAAAACTGAAAATAATAATTTTGTTTTAAATTTAATGTTTTTAGCTATTTTTGAAGTTGCAATTTTAATAAAAAGAAAGTTTTTTAATGAAGATTTTTAGAATTATTTTTTTGAGTGTTTTTCTTACGTTTTTTTTGGGATTTTTAAATAAAACTCAAGCTTTAAATACGCAAAATATTTTAATTTCAAAAGTTTCAAATTCAGCGTTGGAAATCTCAAATTTTGGTGAAGATTTCCAGTTTTCGAAAATTGAAATTATCCAGAATAATCAAAATATTGGTGAAATTTCGAACGGAATTTTTTTAAAAAAAGCACAAATATTATTTAGCGAAAAAGATGGTGATGGAAAAATCTTGAGTCAAGATTTATTGAGTGAACAGATTGAGCTTAAAATTGATGGCAAAAAAGTTGATTTTTTATGTGCAGAAAATATGAAGTGCGAAGAAAAAAATGCGCCAGAAATTACTAAAAATGATATTTTAATTCGTAATTTTAATAAAGATATTTTTGAAATTTCACAAAAAAAAGTGATTTTTAGTTATGGCGGATTAGCTGAAATTGAAGAAGATTTTTGTGAAAATTTACAAATTAGCGAAGTTTTAATTAATTCAAATGATCAGTTTTTAGAGCTAAAAAATACTAAAAATCAGAAAATTTCACTTAAAAAATGTGGGATTGAAATTTATGTGGGAAATAGTAAAGAGCCACAAAAAATAGATTTTAAAGATGTAGAGATTTTACCGAATGATTTTTTAACAATTAATTTTAATAGTGAAAATAGTTTTAAATTTTCGAAAACTGGAAATAACAAAATTATTCTTTTAAATTCAAAAAAACAAGAAATTCAAAGTGTTGAATTGAAGGGTTCGAAGAAGAATTTAAGCTGGATTTTTGATGGAGAAGAATGGAAACAAAGCTTTAAAATAACAAAAAATAGTGAAAATATTCTTCAAGTTTGTGAAGATGGATTCTTTTTGAACACTGAAAATCATTGTGAAAAAAATAAAAAAACTTGCCAAGCAGGATATTTTTTAAACGAAGAAACTGATCGTTGTAATAAGATTAAAGAAGAAAATCAAGAAAAAAAATGTGAAAATGGTTATTTCTTAAATCTTGAAACGAATCGATGCAATAAAATTTTGGTAGAAAAAGCTATATTGGAATGCCGTGAAGGTTATGAGCGTAATCTAGAAACTAACAGATGTCGAAAAATTTCGAGTGTAATAGTTTCGAAAAAAGATGTTTTATGTGCTCCAGGATATACACGAAATCCTGAAACGAATCGTTGTAGAAAAAACAGTAATGAAGTTAAAAAAGAATTAGCGCCTTGTAAAGATGGATATGAGAGAAATGAAGAGACGAACCGTTGCAAAAAAGTTGTAAAAAATAGTGGTGCTAGCGATGATGTAAAAAAAGATGAAGAAAAATCTAAGCAGGCCGAATTCACGGGTTGGTGGATTATCGCTGTTGTGATTTTAGTATTTTTAGCAATTTTATTTTTCGAATTTCGAAAAGATATTTTTGCGAAATTTTCAAAAGGTAAAAAATGAAAAAGCGGCGAATTCTAGGAATTGACCCTGGAACTGGAATTTTGGGTTTCGGCGTTGTAGATTGCCAGATTGGTAAGCCCTTAAAAATGGTGACTGGTGGTGTTATCTCAACTCCAGCTCATACACCAATTGAAATTCGGCTTGAAGAAATTTATAATGGCTTGAAAGAGATTATTGCAGAAACTAATCCAGATGAAGTTTCAATTGAAAAACTATTTTTTTCGAAAAACGTAACAACAGCTATTTCAGTCGCTCAGGCTCGTGGTGTAGCTATTTTAGTAGCTCAACAATCAAAAATTCCAATTGCAGAATATACTCCAAATCAGATTAAACAAACTTTAACAGGTTATGGCGGAGCGAATAAAAAGCAAATACAGGAAATGGTGCGTTCGAATTTAAATTTGGCTGAAATTCCGAAACCAGATGATGCAGCTGATGCGCTTGCTGCTGCAATTACGCATTTTTATATGACGCGTATTTAAAAATTAAAGAGTTTATGTTAAAATAAATTAATGATTGCACATATTTCTGGAAAAATTGTTGAAAAATTTGCTGGTAGCGTGATTGTGGATGTTGCTGGTGTTGGATATGAAGTTATCGTTCCTACAAATGAGTTTGAACGAGCGGTTCTTGGTGATGATATTAAATTTTACACATATCATAATATTACCGATAGGAGTCAAGAACTTTTTGGTTTTTCGAGTTTGGCGGCTAAAAAACTTTTCGAACTTTTAATTACCGTTCAAGGAATTGGCCCAAGAGCTGGAATTGCAATTATGAGTTTAGGCGAAACTGAAGATGTTCGAAATTCAATTGCTTGCGAAGACGCAAAATTTATTCAAAAAGCATCTGGAGTTGGTAAGAAATCAGCCGAGCGTGTAATTTTAGATCTAAAAGATAAGGTTGGAATGGCGATTTCGAAATCACAAAACGCTGAAAATCCTCAATATTTTTCATCTGATGAGGCTTTAGAGGCTCTTATTGCTCTTGGGTTTAATTTAAATGATGCAACAAAATCATTAGAACAAATTCCGCGAGATTTACCAACGGAAGAGCGCATTACTTTGGCGCTAAAAGCTGGAATTTAAATTTTGAAAAAAAGAAGCCGCACATTTCGTGCGACTTTTATTTTATGTTATATGGACTTAACATTTATAGGGCGATTTTTAAAAACTTCTTTCGCAGCTTGGCAAAATTCATGATGTAGATAGCTAATTTCTTTTTTCGGAAGATTTAAAATTTCATTTAAATCTAGTCGACGAAAACCATATTTATTACCAGATTTAACCGAGAAGCTATAAATTTCTCCGCAGCTATTTACACCAAAGCAATTATTTGTGTTGGTCAGGAAAATTACTTCTTCCTCAACTCCAATTCCTCCAGTTGTGTCAACTTTTTGTAGGTTGACTAGTTCGCTCTTCTCGAGCTTAGAGGGGTTAAATCTATTTCGAATTAATTTAGCGAAACCTATTATTTTTTCGCTAAGGTTTTTTCGTGCGGTTTCTTCATCGCCGTGAGCTAATTTTACAGCATTTTCGAAAATGGCGATATCGCTTTTGACTAAATTTTTTAAGTTGCTCATATTAGAGCCCTCCTAAATATAAAAATTTCTTATTCCATAAAGGAATACACGTTAGAACTATAACAAATTTTTCTATTTTTGTCAAGTCGTGGTATAATATAGTTAATGGCTATTGAAAGAATTATTGATGCAAACTTACATGATGACGAACCGCAAGAGCAGCAGGTGGAAATTTCTTTACGCCCAACAAATTTTGATGAATATGTTGGCCAAGAGCGATTGAAGAAAAACTTAAAACTTGCAATTGAAGCTTCAAAAAAGCGTGGTGAAAATATTGACCATGTGCTTCTTTACGGTCCGCCGGGGTTAGGAAAAACTACAATGGCAAATGTGATTGCGCGTGAAATGGGTGCGAATATTCGAATTACGTCTGGCCCAGCTATTGAAAAAGCTGGCGATTTGGCTTCGATTGTAACAAATTTACAAGATGGTGATATTCTTTTTATTGATGAGATTCACCGAATGCCACGCGCTGTTGAAGAAATTCTTTATTCCGCAATGGAAGATTTCAAACTTGATATTGTGATTGGCAAAGGTCCAGCCGCACGCTCGGTTCGGTTAGATTTGCCACATTTTACGGTTATTGGAGCAACTACTAGAACAGGAAGTTTAGCAGCGCCACTTCGAGACCGTTTTGGTCATATTTATAGATTGGAATTTTATACACCTGAAGAGATTTCGAAAATTATTTTACGTTCAAGTAAAATTTTAGGGAGTAGAATTCAAGATGAGGCTTCGAAAATTCTATCAACGAGAGCAAGGTTAACTCCACGAATTGCAAACCGAATTTTAAAGCGGGTTCGTGATTATGCTGATGTTAATGGTGATGGAATTATTGATTCGAAAACCGCTCAAAATGCTTTAAAAATGCTTGAAATTGATGAACTAGGGCTCGACGCAGCAGATAGAAATCTATTGAATTCGGTGATTGAAAATTACGGTACGCGGCCAGTTGGCTTAAATACGATGGCAGCATTAACTGGTGATGAAACTGCAACAATAGAAGATTTTTATGAACCGTATCTGATGCAGATTGGTTTTTTGCAACGAACTCCTCGTGGAAGAATTATCACCAAAAAAGCATTTAAACATTTAGGAAAGGAATTTGAAGATGAATGATAAGCAAAGCTTGGCGCAAAAATTTGAAGAAAAAATCGTGCAAAATGGGCAGAATTTAACTTTTGAAAACAGCCTAGGGGTTCCAATTCAAGTTCAGCCAGTCATGCAAGTAGAAGTTCCCGTTGGTGATCCACGTGTAATTAAAACTCGCCACGAACAATCTGTAAAAACTTATCCAGATATCACTGTTGATGAAGATGAATATGTGGTTCTTTCAATGCGCCGTCATTCACTCGGCTATCTTTTAAATATTATTTTTAGTGCGTTTATTGGTGTTTTGCTAATTAGCGCGTGGATTATCATCTGTTTTATGCCGAATCCGCTACCAATTCCTGCAAACTTTAAACCGCAAATTTCTTTGATTTTTGGCTCAATTACACTACTTTTAATTATATTGACTTATGTTAATTATGTTGTGTATCGAGCGAATCGATTTGTGATTACGAACGAACGTGCAATTCAATGGATTTCGAATACGATTATGAGCCAAAAAAAGCAGGTGATTAACCTTGAATCGATTGAAGATATTTCTTATTCTCGAGAGGGAATTTTGCAACATTTGTTTGATTATGGAACTGTTAAATTGAGCACTGTTGGCGATGAATCAACTTACACTTTTCCATTTTCACCAAATCCAGACAAAAAAGCAGAATTTTTAAGTGATATTGTTGAAGCGGCTCGCGAAAATCAAATGCTTTCTGATAAACTTTTTGAAGAAGGCGTAAAAATGAGTGTAAAATAATAAAAAAAACGGCTTTCGAAAATTTGTGAGCCGTTTTTTAATATTTAATTTCGAGATTTTTTAATAAAATCACCTTCTTTTTCTAATTTTGCTCGAAGTGTGAATTTTTTACATTTACCGTTTTCACAGTTGGTTGGTTCGTAGTGGTATTCACTTTTTTCTTCATTAATTATAATTCCAGAAGGGTCGGTTAGGAGATTCGGCTCAATCCCTTTAACAACATCTTCGTTGATTTTTTCAGGATAATAGCCATTTTTCTTGTAATAAACTTCTTCCAAATTATAATAAATTTCATTAATCGAAAGTTTTCGAATTTGATCGCGTTGAACTGCGAGAAGTTCAAATCTTTGTATTGTAAAAATTACGCCAACGATGATTAAAAAAATAATTACAACACAAATTTCAATAACTGTAAAACCAGATTTTTTCTTCATATATTTTTATTATATCACAATTTATTTTTTTGGTCTAATCAGTTTGAATTTGCTAAAAAATTATGATAGAATTTGTCCATTGCTGGTTTGTAAAATTAGTAAAGTAAAATTATGGGGGTGAAGAAAATGATTGAAGTTCCAATTGCTGTAGATGCTGATAGCAATAAGGTTTATTCTAATATTATAGAATTAGACCAAATATTTAGTCCTATTAATAATAAAAAAATAGCTGTAATTCAAACTGAAATTATAAAAGAGGATCGCATGAAGTTGGTGAAACAAAAGGATGCAATAGTTTTCTAATTATTTGTAAGGTTCATTTTTTGAGCCTTTTTCTTTTTTTAAAAAATAACCTTGAACATTTTGCTAAAAAATGTTAAAATAAAGATATTATTTTAAGGAGAAAATTTTATGGCTAAAGCAAAAAAAACAGATGTAGGAATGGCTGAAGATGGCAAAAAACAAGCGCTAGATTTAGCGATTGCACAAATTTCGAAACAATTTGGTGATGGTTCAATTATGAAGCTTGGTGAAAACCATAAAGTTGATGTTGAGCTTCTACCTTCAGGATGTTTAAGTCTAGATATTGCGCTTGGCGGTGGATACCCTAAGGGGCGAATTATTGAAATTTATGGACCAGAAAGTTCAGGAAAAACTACTTTAACACTTCATGCAATTGCTGAAATTCAAAAACAAGGTGGAACAGCGGCGTTTATTGATGCTGAGCATGCACTTGATCCAGCTTATGCACGCAAACTCGGTGTTGATACTGAAAACTTGCTTGTTGCACAGCCTGATAATGGTGAGCAAGCGCTTGAAATTACTGAAACTTTAGTGCGTTCGAACGCAGTTGATTTAATTGTAGTCGACTCAGTTGCAGCTCTTGTTCCGCAGGCTGAAATTGATGGAGATATGGGTGACGCTCACATGGGACTTCAAGCTCGTTTAATGTCGCAAGCGCTTCGAAAACTTACTGGAATTATCAATAAATCAAAAGCTACGGTAATTTTCATCAACCAAATTCGAATGAAAATTGGTGTGATGTTTGGAAATCCTGAAACCACAACTGGTGGTAACGCGCTTAAATTCTATGCTTCAGTTCGTGCTGATATTCGCCGAACAGCTCAAATTAAAAGTGGTGATGATGTAATTGGAAACCGTACAAAGGTTAAAATTGTGAAAAACAAGATTGCAGCACCGTTCCGAGTTGCCGAATTCGACATTATGTATAACGAGGGAATTTCGAAAACTGGAGATATTATAGATTTAGCGGTTGAACATGAAATTTTAGGAAAATCTGGTGCATTCTATAAATATAATGATCAGAATATTGGTCAAGGTCGTGAAAATGCTAAGCGATACTTGCTTGAAAATCCAGATGTAATGGCTGAAATTGATGCTAAGGTTCGAGCAAAAATTCGTGGTGAAGAATTTGTTGAAGAAACTCCAAACGAAGAAAAAAATGAAGAATAAAATAATTAGCCCGATAAATTTGGGCTAATTTGATTTTAATTTTTATGGCATTAGAGATTTTTGATCATAGTGATTTTGAGTATAAAAAGATAAAAAAGAGCTCTCAAGAAGCTACTTTTAAGGATGTTTTTTTTATAATAACAGATATAAAACAAGCAGTTAAAAATCAAAATCGGGTAAATATTTTTGTGAATGGAAAATATCGTTTTTCGCTAGATATTTTTCAGTTAACTCAATTAAATGTTAAAATTGGATCTAAATTTACAAAAACTGAAATCGAAAATCTTGAACAGCAGAGTGAATTTGGTAAGCTTTATTCTTTAGCTTTAAATTATTGCTTAATGAGACCGCATTCTAAAAAAGAAATTAGCGATTATTTATGGAAAAAAACTTTAAATCGTAAGCTTAAAAATCGTAAAACTGGTGAATTTTATGAAAAAAAAGGAGTTTCGAAAATCTCAGTTGAACAAGTTTTGAACCGATTGATTGAAAAAAAGTATATTGATGATGAAAAGTTTGCTAAATTCTGGGTTGAAAATCGTAATCAGATAAAAGGTAGCTCAATTAAAAAACTAAAATCTGAATTATTTTCGAAAGGTGTCTCTTCAGATATTATTGAACAAGTTTTAAGTGAATCAAATCGAAATGATCAGGATGAAATTCAAAAAATAATCGCTAAAAAAGCTAAAAGATATACAGATGAACAAAAGTTAATTGCCTATCTGGCTCGACAGGGTTTTTCTTTTGATGAAATTAAAAAGGCGATTTCGAAAGAATAATTTTAATCTCGAAAAGGATTTATATAATTTGGCACAAAATTCTCAGTTTTTTCTGCTCGTTTTTGTGGGGATTCTTCTTTTTCGTGGCGAATTGTGATAACATTGTCACTTATCGCAACAATTTGAGATCGGTGAATTGTTAAAGTTGGGTCGTTTAACGATTTTAAAAATGGCCGTTTTACGATTAATTGCTGAACTGAAAAATCAGCTAAGCTTAAAGTATAATCAATTATTTTACCAATTTTTGAACCTTTTTCATCTTCAACTTTAAGATTTAAGATGTAAAAATCAAGGTCGATTATTTCTTTAATTTTAATTACATCTGTTGGGAGAATAAAATCTTCACCAGAGTCGATAATAAATCCAATTCTTGAAAGCTCACGAATATCAGCGATTCGGATTAACATTTCTTCGTTCGAAAAATAATTAGCTTTTAGTTGGTAAGCTAAAATTTGTAAATTTTCAGGATTAATAATCGCATTGCCGGTTAGGGCAAGTTGTGAGCCAGTTTGTAGCCCCATAATCGGTGTGTTGAGTAATTTTGAAGCTAAAATTAACATAATTATTTACAATTTTAACAAATTATTGTTTTAAAATCCAGTTTTCCGCATTAATTCTGGTAGAATTGTTTCATTTTGTAGAACCTTTGCTAAGCCGTCTAATTTCATATTTCTAAAATTATTTGCTGAAAGAATTTCTTCAATTTCAACTGAAGTTGGTTTAATTTGAATTAAATTTTTAATTTCTTTTGAAATCTCACCATTGATTAAACTTAAAACTTCAAAAATTGCAGTATTTCCAGAAAAAGCTAATTCGTAATTTTCTTTTTTTCGAACAATTGGTAATTCTAAAATAGCATTTGAAGAAGTTGAAAGTTTATTTTTTGGGTGAATTTTATCGCGAAAATCTTTTTCTAATTGATGGATTTTTGCTCCCGTAGTTTTAAATTCCTGTAAAATCAGTGAAGATTCTTCTTTTGAGATTTTTGTTTTTGAAATTGCCTTTTTCGAAACGGTACGAATTAAGGTTTGTGAGATCATTCCTAAAACATTTGCACTAATTAAGAACGGTTCAATTCCGAGATAATTTAAAAATGGGATAATTTCACTTATTTTTTGAACTGGAAGGCTTGCAATAATGAATTTCCCTCGCATTGAAGCGTCAAAAATAAGCTCGGCAGTTTTCGAATCTTTTAGATTATCGATGTATAAAATATCAGGATTTTGACTCAGAGCTGATTTAGTCATTTCAAAATAATCTAAACCAATTCTTGAATTAATTTCAGTTTGGTTAATCCCCGGAATAGTTTTTTCAATATTTTTTTCAATTGTAACAATATTTTTTTCGCTCGAATTTAATTCATTTAAAATTGAGAAATTGGTTGTGTTATTTCCTTCACCGATTGTAAAAATAATTCCACGCGGTTGGCGTAAGATTTGTTGAATTTGCTGTAAGTTTTCGCCCCAAAGCCCAATTTCATTGAGTTTTCTAACACTTTTTCGGGCTCGAATTAACCTTAGAGTAACTTTCTCACCCAAAAAAACTGGAGTTGTGGAAATTCGAATCCGAGCTTCTCCGTGTCGAACTGTAGCGGATTGTGGAAAAGTTTTTTCGCTAAAATTTAAACCGCCAAGATGTTTGAAATATTTAGCTAATTTCGGCAAAAAATCTTTCGAAAATTCATTAACGGTTTTTAAAACGCCGTTAATTCGAAAACGGACCAAAGTTGAATCTTCTCTTGGTTCAATATGAACATCAGTAGCATGCAGATTTAGGGCATTTTCAATAATACTTTCGGCTGCAAATTTAACTGAATTTTCGAACTTAATCTCTTTAATTTTCGAAATTTTCCCACCTTCTTTCATTGTTTAAATTTTAACATAATCGATTTAAAAACGCAAGTGTGGTAAAATAAATTTATATGAAGAAAATAGTCGTGGCGGTTTCTGGCGGTGTGGATTCGGTGGTTTTGCTGGATTTTTTAGTGCGATTTTTTCGAAATAAAAATGGGCAAAAATGGC
>CALAKV010000004.1 GCA_937922985.1 uncultured bacterium
ACGGCATACGAGATAGCTTCAGGTGACTGGAGTTCAGACTGTGCTCTTCCGATCTCGCTAATTACAAAAAATTACTAAAATTAATTTCTAGATCTTTATATCTGAAAATTTCGAATTTTTCATAATTTTTTGTAATTAGCGCATCAATTCGAGCTTTTAAAACTGGGAGTGAAAACGGTTTTTCAATATAACCATCCGCCAGATTCGAAAAGGCGGTGATTTTAAATTCTTCATCGCTAAAAGCAGTTAGAATGAGAACTGGCAGATTGCTTTTCTCTCTAATTTTTCGAAGGACGTCCAGGCCATTTATAAATGGAATTTGAATATCCAAAATCACCAAGTTGATTTTATTTGATTCGAATTTAGATAAAGCCTCTCGCCCGTCGCGCGCCTCGATTATTTCGTAGCCAAATTCAGATAGATATGCGCAAATCCCTTCTCGTATTATTGCGTCGTCTTCAGTGATAAGTATTTTCATTGTCATCTATTAATATTATATCATTTTACTGTATTGACTTCAAAGAAAATATCAGCGCCATTGTAGCACTGATATTATTTCTTTATTCCGCGTCTGATAGTAAATCTTTAGGGTTTTTCTTTAGAATACCAGATGAAGCGATATATAGCGAAATTGCGAGCACGATAGTCATGAATATAACTACCCAGACTAGCATATTTGGATTTATCGCCATATCAAGACTGCTGAGAGTTTTATTGAATCCGTCCGCCTCGGCGCCACCGCCTAGACCTGTTGAAGCTGACTGCTTAGCGATTTGCTTAGCGATATTTCCGGTAACGCTTTGCAGAATGTTGTTCCCGATGTGTTTTCCGGCATAGCTAGCCAAGAAATATGAACCAATGAAAGCTGGGATGGTTACGAAGGCTAATTCTACTGCAAACTGAGCTAAAATTTGGCCTTTCGAAATTCCTAATGAAAGCAATACTGCGATTTCTCTTTTGCGAGCGTTAATCCATAAGAATAATAGCAGCGAAACTATAATTCCGGCGAATAGCAATGATCCGACAAATAGCTGGTTGGCTACAGAATAAACCCCTGAGATCGATTGTTGGAGCGCAGGATAGTTTGAAGAGCTTTTAATTAGACTGTATTCTTGCCAATTTATATCTAATTTTCCAAGATCTTTTATAACTTGGTCAAGATTTTTATTTCCTTTAACGGAAAAAGTTGCATCTTGGTAAGTTGCCGTGTCTTCGGTGTTTCCATATACCTTTGCTGCAGTGTGAATATCTGTAACTAAGGTATTTTCGTAAAGTTCTTGTGCAGCAGTAACGCCACCTTTATTATGCCCGTCAAAAAGGCCTTTTATTTCAACTTCTACCGTTTCGTTAGCGCCTTTTTCGTTATCTGCGTCAAATAAATTTGATTTTATCTTAATCTTATCGCCAACTTTGAGATTGTTCTTTTTGGCTAAATCTTTGTGAATTAAAACCTTATTTTTGTCTTGGCTGGTTAAATGCTTACCTTCAACTAATTTATATGCGCCTGAAACAAATTTAGTTTCCTTAGAAGAATCATTAACGCCAGTAAGCATGACGGCTCTTTTGAAATTCTTAGCTCGTTCGGGCGATTGATTTGATGAAGTTTCTGATGTTTCGATGATGTCATATCCGTCTAAATCGGCAACGCTATTAATTCTTTTTACGTAGCTTTCTATATTTTCAGAATTGGCAATTTTTTTAATATCTTGACCTTTAACGTTTCCTCCGCCTCTTGGTGTGCCAGGATTAACTCGGCGGTTTATTTCCATTGAAAAGCTATTTGTGATATTGCTAAAAGTTTTAGTTGAAGCTTTATCGGTAGCTTCTTTGATAGATAAACTAATTAAGCTCAAGGCCGACATTGTCAAGATGACTAGCAAAATCACTAGTGATTTTAAGCCTTTTCTCGTTACGTATGCAAAAGCATTTTTTAACATTATTTTACTCCCTTCTACCCACGTTTATTGATTAATTTTTTATTTTTAAGTTCGAACACGATATCAGCAGCGCGCGCAACTTCTTTGCTGTGAGTTACAACAATCACGCATTTATTTCTTTCTTTAGCTAGTTTTTTGAGAATTTCGATAATCTCGCTAGCTGTATTTTCATCCAAATTTCCAGTTGGCTCATCAGCCAAAATAACTGGTGCGCTCGAAACTAGTGCGCGCGCAATCGCCACCCTTTGCTGCTGGCCGCCTGAAAGTTTCATCACGTTTCGTTTAATTTGGTGTTCACTAAGGCCAAGTTCTAACAAAATATCCTGCTGATCTTGATTATTCACTAGGCGGATATTTTCGAGCGGTGAAAGGTAATCGATGAGATTATAATTTTGAAAAACCAGAGAGATGTTGTTTTTGCGGTGATTTGTGTAGCCAGTTTCTTGGATATTTTCTCCATTGAAAAGTATTTTTCCGCTATCTTGCTCATCTAGGCCAGCTAGCAATGAGAGTAGTGTGGATTTTCCGGAGCCAGATTTACCGATAATCGCATAGAATTTTCCCTCTTCGAAACTTTCATTAACGTTTGTTAGAACTTTCTCTTTTGAATCTTTATAGCTATAAGTTAAATTTTTAATCTCTAATATTTTCATAATATTCTCCTAACTAATTTTTGATAAAATTTCCTTTGGTTTTTTAACTAAAATCATCGTTGATGCAATAATTACAGACAGAATAATTATTGTGATTAATATGCTATAGCTTTGCATAAAAACCGCTAAGCTGTCTAACCCAAAAATATTGTTTATGAAACTTGATGCTACAGATGAGGTTTCTTCGGCTTCACTGAGCCCTTTTGTGATTAAGCTGAAAACTAAATTTCCAAGAATGAAAGAGCTGATTATTGTAGGGATTGATATTAAAACTAGCTCTATGATAAATTGTGATATTATCTGAAGTTTGCTTGCGCCGATTGATAGTAGAATTCCTATCTCATAAATCCTCTCGCGCAACCAAAGCATTAGAATTAAGCTAAGCACTACGCTTCCGCCAATTATTATCAAATAAGTCATTAAATTGATAATATTTTTAATTCCAGCTATTGACTCTAAAGTGTCCTTGAAGGCGGCATTATTTTTTTCAATCTTATATTTAGACCAATCAATATTAAGTTTTTCAGTTTTTGTAATGGCTTTATCTAGCTGGTCCGCCGTTTCGGTGTATAGAGTTATTTTGCTTAAAAGTCGTTCGTTTTCTGATAGATTAAGCGCTTGCATAGTTGTTTCGAAATCTGAAAATATTGTATTTTCACTAAAATCAGAAGATAAACCAGTATATTTTTCTTGCTTTTTACCGCTAAAAATCCCCGTAATCTCAAACCTAGTTTTTTGAGTTTCAGTTTTTTTGTCGCTTGTATTTATTAAATTAAGCTCAATTCTATCACCAATTTTTAGATTATTTTTTTGAGCGAAAGCTTCGTGGATTAAGGCTTTTCCTCTATCGTTTTGTTCTAGGTGACGACCTTGCTTGAGCTTGAATATGCCACTGCTAAAGAGCGTATTTTTAGCGGTATTGTTGGTGCTGTAAATTGCAACTGTATTTTTTGAGTCTTCACCAAGATCATCTCGCTGAACTTGCT
>CALAKV010000005.1 GCA_937922985.1 uncultured bacterium
TTTTCAAAAAATGAAATCAGACAAGCCAAAAATATTAAAAATAGCAGCGCTATGGCACTGGCATCAACAATTTTTACAGCTATAGCAACTCATCAAATAATTTATCATTTTTCTGATCTTGGCATTAATTTAGCTAATGCTATATTTATGGCCCTATTAGGAATTGGAATCTCAGCATCAACTTATGGAAATTCTATTTTTTCGAAAATTAATAACTTTTATGAAATCGAAAATAAAGATGAAGAAAAAGATTCAAAAATAGGATTTTTTGCGGCAATAACAATGCTTTCAATAACAGCAATTTATTTAACTTACAGTTTTATTACAAATAATTGGGACTCGGCTGAACTATTTTACCCAGTTGGCGGAATTGCAATTGCAATTTATGCTATTTACGTAAAAAAGAAATAATCGTCAAAACAAAACGCTCAATAACTAAAATTTTGAGCGTTTTTAATATTTTATGGCAGTTAATTCTTATACAAAGCGTGCGAATTTGCCGCGACTCGCTCCAAGAAAAGCAACTGAGCTTGCTGAACATTTTCTGGTTTTCCAGCCCAAGCTTGAAGCGCTGGAAGCTGCAAAGCTCGTGCAAAACTATAGGTTAATCCCCAATCAAAAGGTCCGAGATTGGTTATTTCTTGAAGGTTATCAGTTGCCTGATTTGCGGTTTGCCCACCAGAAAGGAATACGATCCCTGCTAATTCTTTTGGAACTATTTTTTTAAAAACAGAAACGGTTTCTCGCCCCACCTCTCTTGAAGAAGATTGAATTTCATTTTCAGAGCCAGCAAGAACCATATTCGTTTTCAAGATTGTCCCCTTAAGATCAACTTTAAACATCTTTAGTTCCTCAAAGAGCTTTTTAAGAATCTTTTCAGTAACTTCTCGGCACTGTTTAATAGTATGTTTTCCAGAATAAACCACCTCTGGCTCAACGATCGGCACAATTCCATAATTCTGGCAAGCTTTAGCATATTGCGCTAAAACTCGTAAATTCGAAGCGATCGCAGCTTCGCTCGGCGTTCCTTTTTCTTCATCAATTTTGAAAGCAACTCGCCATTTCGCAAAATCAATTCCTGCTTTTGAATATTTTTGGAGTTTTTCAGTCAAAGAATCAAGCCCCAATGAAATCGTCTCGCCTTCGAATCCAGTTAAAGGCTGCAAACCACCGTCAAGCTTCACACCAACCAAAATTCCACGATTTTTTAAATACTCAACAAAATTAATACCTTCAGAAGTATTTTGTTCGGTTGTCTCTTCAAAAAGAATAATTCCACTTAAATAATTCTCAATATCTGGTGTCTTAAAAAACATCTCACGATAGGCTCGGCGATTTTCAAAAGTATCTTCAAGCCCAATTGTTTCGAATTTTTTATGAATATTCCCGCCAGACTCATCTGCAGCAAATATTCCTTTTGGCCGCGTAACTAATTTTGCAGCAGTTTTGTGCAATCGTGTTTCAATATCTGGAGTATTACTCAAAACATCAACAGGTAATTCATAATTTTTGCGATTTAAAATTTGATGCGCATAAAAAGGCTTCAATATATCATTAAAATCAGATTTATTAGCAATTGTAACTGAAACCTGCAAATTTTCTTCTAATTTTGAAGAATTTGAAAAATTTTCAGCAACAAAAGCCGCCTGAAAAATATTATTCTGGTAAAACGAATTTAATTCAAAATTAGTTTCAATACTGGCAATTTTTTCTTTATTTCCAGCAACTATTTTCGAGCCATCAAAAATAACAACGCCTCGCACGCCAGTTCTAATTAGTGAATCTATCGCATTTTCATAACTTGAATAATCAATCAAATCGCTTAAATTTTGTTTTCGAAAATCTACAAAAACTAAATTCGCTCGAACGAAAAACTCATGCGCAAGCTCAGGGCTCAAATCAGCAATATTAAAAACAAGCTCAATCTTTGGATTATCGCGCAAATATTTTTTAAAATCTGTCAGATAATTTTGCGAAAAATTAGCATCCGCAATATAAATTAAATCTGGTGGGAAAACTGGCGAAACCCATTTTGTGCTACGAGGGTTACTGGTTAAAATAAAACTCTTGCCTTTATACGAAACTATAAATCGATCAATCAGATTGCTGTTAATTTCATCATATTCGAAATGAGAAGTACCGTTTGGATTCGCACTTGAAAAAGCCTTAAAATGCGCTGCTGTAAAGATTTTTTCACTCAAAATTGTTCCACCATAAACACCAGCTTGTTTTTGATAATTTAAAGTTGAATCATCAAAAGTTAGATCATAATGAAAATCATTGAGCTCATCTTTATAAATTTTTTGATTTTGAATGTCTAAAAAGTTATCCTTTGTTGCATTTCCAATCGATAAAATCGTCGGTTTCATTTCCCACCTTTAAAAATTATTATGCTTTTGCTTAAATTATATCAAATTTTCGAAAATAAATCAAACTTAAAGATTAAACAAATCGTTCAAACTTTCAGCTACGGTTGGGTGGGTGAAAATCTGGTCTCGTAGAATAGTATAATCAAGCCCAGCGTCAATCGCCGTTTTTATAATATTTATAACTTCTGGCGAATTATAACAAAACAGAGCTGCACCTAAAATTTTATTAGTTTTCAAATCTACAATCGCTCGCAAAAGACCAGTTGTTTTAAATTCGAGCTGGAGTTTTGGCACTGCTGCCGCCGGAATTTCCTTTACTTTAATCTCGAAACCTTCCTCCAAAGCTTGTTTTTCAGTTAATCCAACTTTCGAAAATGGAACCTGCAAAAAAATCGAATTCGGCAAATTAACACGATTTTTTAGAGAATATTTTCCGTCACCATAAAACTGTGAGCGCAAAATTCGAAAATCATCTAAAGAAGCATAAGTAAATTGCTCTTTTCCTCTCACATCGCCAACCGCCCAAACTTTTGAATTTGAAGTTTGAAGATTTTCGTCAGTCCAAATTCCACCATTTTCAAGTGTTTTAATTCCTGCTCGTTCAAGGTTTAATTTTGCAGTTGCCGGTTTTCGCCCGGTTGAAATTAGCACCTTATCAAAAGCCAATTTCTTCCCATTATTTTGGACTAAAATGCCATTTTCAACATTTTCGAAAGCTTCAATATTTGCATTAAACTCAAAATTAACACCTTGCGAAATTAAAAAGTCAAAAATTGTTTTTCGCATCGAATCATCTTCATCAGCTAAAATTTTGTCACCTCGTTCAAAAATTGTTACTTTTGTGCCCAACTTCGCAAGAGTTGAAGCAAACTCTAGGCCGATAAATCCACCACCAATAATTGCTAGGTTTTCAATCGACTCTTGATTTTCAAGAAGCTCTGTACTAGTTAAAATCTTTGAGTCCTTTAAACCTTCTTCAATTCCTGAAATTTTAGGAATAAAACTTTCTGCACCAGTATTAATAATAATCTTATCGGCCGAAAGCTCAAGTTTTTCACCATTCGATTCAACTAAAATTGTGTTTTCATCCAAAAAAGAACCAAAGCCATCAAAAACCGTAATCGACTCGTTATCTGCAAGCATATGATAATTTTTTGAATTTAGCCGCTGCACAACATCAAATTTTCGCGCAATCGCTTCTTCGAAAGTTAGATTCTCACTCGCCGCAACCGCTAGAACTTTAGTTGGAATACAAGCAATATTGATGCAAGTTCCTCCGTACATTTTCGGAGACCTTTCAATTAGTGCAACCTTTTCACCTTTATTAGCAGCCAGAACTGCCAAAGTTTTTCCAGCTTTTCCAAATCCAATTATAATTTTATCAAATTTCATTTTTACCTCTTTTCTATTTTAATTTTAACATATTTTACTTAGAAAAGTCTTAAAAATTTTAAGAAAAAGAAAAAACCCCGAGATAGATAGTCTGACACTTAGCGGTCTAAAAATAATCTGAGTTCACACACTTTATGAATATTAAAAGACAGTTCATTTCGTGAGTTTTTTCCTAAGAAAACCTATTTGGCAACCATTACTGAAAAAGCGCTAAGCGAGACCTTACTGGCTATGAATCATTGCCCCAGAAAATGCTTGAGTTACAAAACAGCTTTTGAAACACTCAGAGATGAGCTTTAAAAATGTTGTACTTTTTATTGCAATTTATCTTTTTAAAAG
>CALAKV010000006.1 GCA_937922985.1 uncultured bacterium
ATTAAGTTCTTTCGAGCAGAAACCTGAGATTCAACAAAGCTTCCATCTTCGTTTAATTTCGAACCAGCATCAGCGATAATTTCGCGCATCTCATGGTCGGCATCAAGATAAACGACCTCATCAGTCACTTTGCTATTTTTAACTCGCAAGTATGGAGCTTCAATAAAGCCGTATTCATTAATTCGGGCAAAAGTTGCGAGGTTTGTTACGAGTCCAACGTTTCCACCTTCTGGTGTTTCAACAAGACAAATTCGGCCATAGTGAGTTGGGTGGCTGTCGCGAACTTCAAGGCCAGCACGGTCACGAGTAACACCGCCAGGACCCATTGAGCTCAAACGGCGCTTGTGAGAAAGTTCTGAAAGCGGGTTAGTTTCATCCATAACCTGAGCAAGCTGCGATCCAGCAAAAAATTCACGCACTGCAGCAACAACTGGGCGAGCATTTACTAATTGACCAGGAGTTACAGTTTCAATATCAGTCATCGACATTCGGTCCATCGCATTTCGTTGCATTCGAAGCATACCAACACGGAATTGTCGCGCAACAAGCTCACCAACCAATTTGACTCGTCGATTATCAAGACTATCGATATCATCAACTTCACCCTGCGAATTATTTAAGCGAATAACTTCTTTAATAATTTCGAAAAGATCTTCCATTTGGAAAGAACGATTTTCAGTTGTGTTTGGTGTTTCAAGATTTAAGCGTTTATTAATTTTATATCGACCAACACGGCCATAATCAAACCGCTTAAAGTCGAAGAACATTCGTTCAATCATATTTCGGGCATTTTCAATAGTTGCCAAATCTCCTGGGCGAAGACGGCGGTAAACCTCAATCAAAGCTTCATTTGGGCCAGCCGATTGATCTTTTTCGAGAGTTGATTGAATAAACTTAACATCTCCGTTATCAACATCAGCAAAAATCTCTCGCATTTCAGCATTAGTCATTCGACCAAGTGCACGCAAGAAAGTTGTTACTGGAAGTTTTCGGCGGCGGTCAATTTTCACATAAATCACACCAGTTTTAGGGTCGGTTTCAAATTCTAACCAAGCACCACGAACCGGAATCAACTTTGCGCCATAATATTTTTTTCCGTCACTTCCGGTTTCGGCATTAAAATAAACACCTTCAGAACGAATCAACTGCGAAACAATAACACGTTCAGTTCCGTTAATAATGAAAGTTCCTTGGTTTGTCATCCAAGGGTAGTCACCAAGGTAAATTTCTTGTTCTTTAACTTCACCAGTAACTTTATTCGTAAGCTCAACTTGAACATGTAGCGGAGCTTCAAAAGTTAAATTATTTTCTTTCGCAAAATCTTTTGTTGTTTTTGGAGTTTGAAATTCATAACTCTTAAATCGTAGAGCTAATTTTTGACCAGTATAGTCGTCAATTGGATTAATCTCTTCGAAAATTTCACTCAAACCATTATCGACAAAATCTTTCCAAGATTCTTTTTGGTGAGCGATTAAATCTGGGGTTTTAAGAAGAGCGTCTTCTTTCGAAAAGAACGCTCGTCCTGCAGCATTAAAGTGCTTTTTTGCCATTTTTCTCCTCGCATTTAAAGTGTTATTAGAATCGGCCCGAAGATTCTCCGCCTGCGACTTTCGAAATTTTGCCATCAATTTCGAAGTAAAATTCTCCGCAAGCACACTACTTCTTGCAGCCCATTCTAACATATTTTTCAAAAAAAATCAATAAAAAACCGCCCTAAAAGACGGTTAAAATTATTAGTGCATTATCAATACATATGATTTTATACTCAAATTAGCCTCCCTAGTAGCTAGAATAGCTCTATTATCCTCCTCACTAATGGCTCGTTCATCATGATGAATATGAAAAACTTTTTCGATTGTTTCTTTCGCACTCATAATTTGTTACCTCCAAAAAGTACTTTTTGCCCAAGGCTTGTATATTTTACACCCTTTCATAGAAAAGATCAACCCCTTGATTTTTTATTGTTTTTATGCTATTATGTGGCTATTAAAATTATTTACGCACCTTTCAAAACTATTTTAATGTTTTATTGAGTGCGTTAGAAGGAATTAAAATGAAGAAAAAATATTTCTTTTTAGTGCTCTTCGTAGCGCTATTTTCGGTTTCAGCATATTCTACAAGCAAAGCTTTTGCGCAAGATTTCTTGCCAGAAGCCGCAAAGATTTCAAAAACTACTGACACGTTCAAAAAGTTTTTTGAAAAAGGTAAGGATTTTTCGAAAGAAAAATGGAATAATTTTCGGAATACACGAGATGACTTTTTTGCTGATCCAATTGAGGTAAAAGGGTTAACCTTTACAGACAAAAATGGTCAAAAAATCGATAAAGTATACTTTTCAATATCAACAAAGCTAAGAATTCATCCATTGATTAAACTCGTAGATGAGGATGGAAAGGATATTACAGATTATACTTATAGCACACAAAGTACAGGTTCTGAATTTAAATTTATCGACACCATTGGCTATTTTCGCGCAGAGACTCCTTACTATACAGGCGTAAATATTTTATTGCCAAGTGGGCAATATTATGTTTTGGCGCAGCGTATCCCTAAAAGTGGGGATATCTCAGAAGAACAATTTTGGCCTGTCCCTGTTTCAAAAACAGAATTCAAAAGGCTAAAGGCTCTCAAAATATCCGCAATTGGCGAAAAAGTTAAGCCAATTGGCGGATATAATTACTAATAGTCTCGTTTGTGAGGCTATTTTTCTTGCTGGATTATTTTATCAACTAAGCCGTATTTTACAGCTTCCTCAGCACTCATCCAATAATCTCGCTCCATATCATTTTTGAGCTTTTCCAAATCCTGACCACTATTTTTGGCCAAAATTTGTGCAAGTTTTTCTTTAAGCAATAAGCTTTCTTTTAGGTCAATTTCTTGGTCTGTAACTTTTCCGCGCGTACCGCTTGATGGTTGATGAATCATTACTCGAGAATTCGGTAAAATTGCACGCTTACCTTTTGTTCCAGCCGCTAGCAAAAACGCCCCCATTGAAGCTTGCAAACCAATCCCAATTGTTTGCACATCCGGTTTGATAAATTTAATCGTGTCATAAATAGCCAAACCATCATAAACACTTCCGCCAGGGCTATTAATATAAAGTTTAATATCTTCATCTGGATTTTCGAAAGCCAAATGAAGAAGTTGCGCCACCACAACATTCGCCGTATGTGAATTCACATCTTCACCCAAAAAAATAACTCGTTCTTTTAAAAGCCGCGAATAAATATCAAACGCTCGCTCACCTCTATTAGTCTCTTCAACAACCGTTGGTACTAAATAATTATCTGTTTTTTGCATTTTCTCTCCTTAATCTTTCGAAACTTCAATTATAATTTCACCATTTTTAGCACTCGCCACAAATTGTGTTCCCTTTGGTGGTTTTTTTGCCAGAATTTCCTCGGCTAATTTGTGTTCCAGCAAATCCTCAATTGCGCGCCTAAGCGGCCTTGCTCCATTTTTAGCATCATAACCCTTTTCAATAATAAAATCTTTCGCTGATTTTCGAACTTTCAAATTCAAACCTTTTCGAAGCAATCGATTATTCAAATCAGCTAAAAGAATATCAAAAATATTGCCAATTTCAGTTTTCGAAAGTGATTGAAATGTAATAATTCCGTCGAATCGATTTAAAAGCTCAGGTTTTAGAACTTTTTCAAGAGCCCTTCGAGCGAATTTTTCATTTTTTGAGTGATTCTTTTTCGAAGAACTTTCCGCCTCAAACCCGAGCGATTTTTCATTCATCATTTCACTTGCACCAAGATTACTTGTTAAAATTACAACAGTATTCTTGAACGAAACTTTTCGCCCTTCAGAATCCGTTAATTCACCATCTTCTAAGAGTTGCAAAAGTAGATTGAAAGTATCTGGGTGAGCTTTTTCAATTTCATCAAAAAGCACTACAGAATATGGCTGACGGCGAATTTTCTCTGTTAAAGTTCCACCTTCACCATAGCCAACATAACCAGCTGGTGCGCCCAAAAGTTGCGAAGTTTTATGTTTTTCGCCAAATTCGCTCATATCAATTTTAATTAAAGATTTCGAACCGCCAAAGACCTCGTTTGCAAGCTGGCGTGAAAGTTCAGTTTTTCCAACTCCAGTCGGACCAAGAAAAATAAACGAACCAATTGGACGATTTTCGTCTGAAATCCCAGATTTATTACGGCGGATCGCTTTTGAGATTTTTTCAATCGCCTCACTTTGGCCGATCACCTTTTTCGAAAGATGTTTTTCAAGATTTTGTAGAATTTTTGCCTGATTTTTTGAAATTTTTTGAACCGGAATATTCGTTTTTAAAGAAATCGCTCGCGCCACATAATCGCTCGTTAAAATAATTTTTTTCGAACTTTTTGCTTTTTGCTCCTCTTCACTAAGTTTCTTTCTAAGTTGTGAAATTCGCGTTTTATAGAGAGCCGCACCTTCGAAATCTTCATTTTCTGCCGCTCGAATTTGCTTTTCATTTAATTTTTCAATCTCACGTGAGAATTCTAAAATTTTATTCGGTGTCGACACCTTCTCACTCGCAGCTAGCGCACCAGCCTCATCTAAAATATCAATAGCTTTATCTGGCATTTGGCGGTCAAAAATATACCTCGCGCTCATATCAACAATTTCGCCCAAAACTTCATCAGAAACTTCAATATTATGATATTTTTCATATTTTTCTCGCAAACCTTTTAAAATATCAATCGTTTCACCCAAACTTGGTTCTTCAACCTGAACAGATTGAAAACGCCGATTTAATGCAGAATCTTTCTCAATTGATTTTTTAAATTCGTCAAAAGTTGTGGCACCGATTAGTTTAATTTTTCCACGAGCGAGCGCTGGCTTTAAAATATTTGCCGCATCCATTGCGCCCTCCGCTGAGCCAGTTCCTGCTAAGAGATGAATTTCATCAATAAATGCAATGATTTCTTGATGTTTTTCAAGCGCTTTAATTACATTTTTTAGCCGCTCTTCAAATTGACCACGAAATTTCGTACCAGCCAACATTCCAGCTAAATCAATTTCAAAAATTCGCTTTCCAATTAGTTGTGATGGGACTTGTTCTTTAGAAATTTTTTGAGCAAGAAGTTCAACTACAGCGGTTTTTCCAACTCCAGCTTCACCAATCAAAACTGGATTAGATTTTGTGCGACGAAGCAGAACCGTAATTAATCTCTGGACTTCAGTTTCACGCCCAATTACCGGATCAAGTTCACCATTTTTAGCTTTTTCTGTCAAATCTTCGCCAAATTTCTTCAAAATTGCAATTTCACGGCTCGATTGTTGTTTCCCTGAATTCTTTCGAAAGCTTTTTTGCTCAATTTCATCGATTCCCTCAGCTGAATTTTCGTTCGAAAACAAAATATCAAAAGCATTCACTAACCCCTCAATATCAGCCCCAGTTTGCCGAAGTACAACCTGCAATTTTAAATCTTTTTGCTTTAAAATTGAGAAAAGCAGGTTTTTTGTGCCAATTTCATTATCGTCACCAGAAATTAAACTCGCCATTTTTAATGCAAAAACCGCGCGATCGGTTAAAGCTCGCACATTTGGATCTGCAAAATCTGGCATACTTTTCGAAATTGGCGGATTCTCAACAAAAAAATCATATAAATCTTCAAACTTTAAGCCGTATTCATATGCTAAAGTTGCTGCCGAAGATTCGCGATTTGCTAAAATTCCTAACAAAATATGTTCAATTCCAATGTAGCCAGTTTTAAATTTACGAGAGAAAAATTCTGCTCGCTCCAAACTTTTGTGCGAATTTTCACTCATTCGCGAAATAATTTCTTGAAAATCTTCAGGTATCATAACTCTATTTTATCATACTTTTAGCACTCTTACAATATGAGTGCTAATAATTTCTTATTTTATTTGACTTTTTAGGCTTTTTTATATATAATTGTCATATTAAAATGCGTGAACTAAAACTTTCTAAAATTCAAACGCCACTTGGCGAAATGACGGCAATCGCTCATGACGATGCTTTGGTTTTTTTGGAATTTCAAGATAATGAAAATTTCGAAAAAGATTTAGCTCAAATTAAAGAGTTTTTTGAAGTTGAAAATATTGAAGAAGGCGAAAATCTACCAATTAAACAGATACGCATTGAACTTGAAGATTATTTTAAACACCCTTTTGCAGGTTTTAAAACACCAATCGAAATGATTGGAACAGATTTTCAAAAACAGGTTTGGGAGGAGCTTCAAAATATTCGCTCTGGCTCAACCTCAACATATTCTGAAATTGCCGAAAAAATTGAAAATCCTAATGCCGTTCGTGCGGTTGGCAACGCTTTAAACGCAAATAAGCTCTCCATAATTGTTCCGTGTCATCGAGTTCTTACAAAAGATATGGATTTCGGTGGCTATAACGGCGGGCAAAATCGCAAAAGTTGGCTACTTCAACACGAAGGAATTTAAAAAACGCTCATTACTGAGCGTTTATTTTTTTGCTAGAGGCTTTCGAAATATCTTATGACTTCTTTCAGATCTTTAATATATTTTTCACGATTTTGAGAAGCCATCATCATTGCCGGAACCGCCAAAGCGTAGCCATGACAGTTTCCAGCATCACAATATAATCCGTTAATACGAACCGCATGGAATTTCATTCCATCATTCATTGCCTTCTGTACAGGAATCTGATACATCAACTCACCATTTCCGTCAAATTTTTTAGCGTAATCAGTCATATATTTAATGAGTTTATTTTCGAAAATTACTCCACGAACACTTGCGAGTTCGCTCCGAGCTTTTTCAAAACCAGGCTTTTCGTCAATCTTATTGACGGACAAAACCAAATTGTCATCTTTATTTTTTGGATGATGAATAATTTCACCCACGACAATTGCATACTTTTCATACTCAGCCTTATCTACGACCTGCTTAACCGGCAGAATGCTTCCGCCAAACTTCTCGTAAGCTTCGAAAAGTTGTTGAAATTCATTTTTGCCAACTGTTGCAAAGTTGTCATCCGGAAAAAAGTAAGCAAAATCGCTTTCGCCAATAAAGTCAATAACTTCAGGAGTGCTAAGCGGAGCTTGATTACCATAGAATTCACAATTTTGCTGAATGAATTTTGCTGGAGCTAAAAATTCAACTCGTTCAACTTTTTCAGCAAAATCATGTTTACCCTTGCTTCGAAGCTCTTTAATAATTGATTTTTTACTTTCGAAAATACTTTCTATTGAAGTCTTCTCTGGGCTAATAACGATTGCAATATTCTGTGCAGAAATTCCAGCCTGAACTAGTTTTTCCACCAGAACCACAATTGAATTTTGTAGGTAACCCTCAAAGGGTAATGGTAGTAACTCTTTGATAATTCCTATAGTTGCCGGATATACTCGCGTGCCCATTCCTGCAGCAGGAATGATAACTATCAAGTCTTCAATTTTCTTTTGCATATCTAAATGCCTCCTTTTTAAGTACTTTGGTTGCCCAAAGCCAATGTAATAATTATAACACGAGAAAAGCTGGCAGTCAACCCTGCTAGCCCTTAAAGTGTTTATTGTTCTTCTCCACCGAATTTCTCGCGGTCACTTTCATCTCCGTCGAGGTTTTTAACAACTTCGCTTTCAGTTGCTTCATTTAAGGCGCTGAACAAACCGTCTTCAACATTTCCGCGTGGTTTTTTCTCGGTAGATTTAGCAAGTTCAATATCGAGTTCATAACCAGTTAATCGACTTGCAAGGCGAACATTCTGCCCGGCGCGGCCAATCGCAACGCTTTGCTGATCTTCACTCACAAGCACAGTTGCTCGTTTTCGTTCATTTTCACCAGTCTCTTTGATTTGAACTTCAACAACTTCTGCAGGACTTAATGCCTCACGGATGAATTCGCTTGAGTTTTCGCTCCAAGTTACAATATCAATTTTTTCGCGTTCACCAATTTCATTCATAACAGATTGAACTCGCACACCGCGACTACCAACGAAAGTCCCAACTGGATCAACACCATTCATAATTGAACGAACTGCCATCTTAGTTCGGCGACCAGCCTCGCGTGCAATCGCCACAATTTCAACCATTCCAGTTTCTAATTCTGGCACTTCTTGTTCGAAAAGAATTTCAACGAATTTAGCATCTGCACGTGAAAGAATCAATTCTGGTGCACGACCATCTCGTTCAATTTCTTTAATAAGAACTTTAATCCGCTGGCCAACACTAAAATATTCACCATTAATTTGCTCGCGGAGTGGCATAACTCCATTTGCTTTTCCTAGGTCGATTCTCACAAATCGTTGGTCAATTTTCGAAACCGAACCACTTACGATAGTGCCAACTTTATCTTCGAATTCTTCGAGAATAATCTCACGCTCAGCTTCGCGAAGTCGCTGCAAAACAACTTGTTTAGCAGTTTGAGCGGCCACACGGCCAAAAGTTTCAACCGGAAATTTCTCTTCAACAATTTCACCAATTTCAGCATTTGCATCAAGTTTTTTCGCATCTTCAAGAGAAATCTCGTTATTAATATTATAAGCTTCTTCGCCATCAACAACTTCATATTGAACAAAAACTTCAGCATCACCAGTTTGCGTGTTTAGTTCTGCTCGAACATTTTGATCGCGATTTCCGTTTTCACGTCGCCAAGCAGCCGCAATCGCCATCTCAATAACTTCTAAAACTTTTTCTTCTGGTAAATTTTTTTCAACTGCAATTGTTTTTGCTGCCAACATCATTTGTTTAATATTTAAATCTTCCATTTTATCCTTTCGAAATAATTTCTTATGAAAAACGCCGACCTGCTGGCCGACTACTTTTCAATTTTAGCACAATTTATTTTTTTCGTCAAGCTTCTAATTTAACAAAGTTAATCTTTGGTATTTTTCAAGTGATTTTGGCTTTTCTCTCAAATATTCTTGCCAATCTTTTTGATTTTCGAACAAAAAATCCACCGCAGATTGTGCTCGCGAAATCATTTTTGTGTCACCAATGTTTGCAAACTCCAGATTAATTTCGCCCGACTGAGCCTTGCCATAGATTTCACCAGCACCACGAAGTTCTAGATCTTTTTCCGCCAAAATAAAGCCATCATCAGTTTTCGAAATCTCCTGGAGCCTTTGTGGCGGTTTCGCATTTGAGCTCATTACAAGATAACAAAAAGCATCATCACCGCCACGACCAACTCGCCCACGAAGCTGATGGAGTTGCGCTAAACCAAAACGATCAGCATTTTCAATCACAATTACACTCGCATTTGGAACATCAATTCCAACTTCAATAACGGTAGTTGAAAGCAAAATATCAGCTTTTTTTGCCAAAAAATCTGCCATTATTTGCTCTTTTTCTTCCGACTTCATTTTACCATGAAGCTGTAAAATTCTAAATTCCTTAAAATCACGCTTTAATCGTTTAAATTCTACCTCAACACTTTTAATTTCCTCGTTTTTTCCTTCTTGAATTGCCGGAACAATTACAAAAACTTGCCGTCCATTCGAAATTTCAGCTTTAATCCTTGCATTCATCGGCGCACGAGAAGCTGGTGAAATGATTTCAGTTTGAACCGGCTTTCTCCCTTTAGGCTTTTCTTTCAATATCGAGATACTTAAATCACCAAAAAGTGTTAATTGCAACGACCTTGGAATTGGCGTAGCAGTCATTGCAAGTAGATGTGGCATTTTTTGGTGAGATTTTTCAAGAATTTTTTGCCTTTGAGCAACACCAAAACGGTGCTGTTCATCAATAATCACCAAACCGAGATTCGAAAATTCCACTTTTTCTTGAATGATAGCGCTCGTGCCGACTAAAATATCAAGATTACCATTTTTTAGATTTTCGAAAAGTATTTTGCGAGCCTTTCCTTTTACCTTCCCTGAAAGAAAGCCAATCGAAATGCCGCACCAAGCCAAAGTTTTTGAAAAATTCTCAGCCAATTGCTGTGCGAGAATTTCAGTTGGCGCAAAAACTGCCACTTGATAACCATTTTTTACCACATTTAATGCCGCGATTGCCGCCACGGTTGTCTTTCCGGAACCAACATCTCCCTGTAAAAGCCGATTCATTGGAAAATCCTGACTCATATTTTGCATAATCTCCCAAGAAGCAAGCCTTTGTGATTGCGTCAAATTAAAAGGTAGCTTTTCAACAAATTGCTTCACATCTTGAATTTTTGGCTCGATATTATATCCACGAAGTTGCTCATTTTCAATTTTATTTAATTTTGCGGCCAAAATTAGCTCAAAGATTTCATCAAAAGCAAGCCGTTCAAGTGCTAAATTAAATTCTTCCGCCGAACCAGGAAAATGCACCCATTCAATTGCTTGTGCGCGTGAAATCAGTTTTTCTTTTCTAACAATAATTTCCGGCAAAGTTTCAGGTAAAATCTTCATCATCGGCTTTAATTCTGTCAAAATCTTTCGAATTGTTTCAGTTTTTAAACCTTTTTTTTGCGGGTAAATCGGTACAATTTCGCCATCTTTACCTGAAAAATTTTGATTTTTTGGCAATTCTTCGCGCTTCATTAAACTTGGATTCGTAATTTGATAACGATTATAGTTAAATTCATATTTTCCCGAAAAGAAAAATTCTTCTTCATCTTGAAACTGTTTTACGCGATACGGCTGGTTAAACCAAATTGCTTTAATTTTCTCTTTTCCATCAGTTAAAATCGCCTCGGTTATTGTCATTCCACGCCGAACTCGACGCATCGAAACTTTTTCGGCATAAGCTTTAAAAAGAACCTTCCCTGGTTTAATCTCGCTCAAACTGGTTAAACTTGCAAAATCCTCATATTTTCGTGGAAAAAACTCCAAAATATCACCAACAGTTCGTAAATTAACACTTTCGAGTTTCTCGAGCGTTTTTTCACCAACGCCCTTTACTAAACCTAACGAAGAATTTAAATTCATTACTAAATTTTAACATCTTTTGGAGTTTTTTTCAATTTTAGTTAATAATAAAAAATCGCCCGTTTTGAGCGATTTTCAAAATAGATTAAACTTTATTTACTACTGGAATAACAATTGGCGTATGGCCAGTTGAATCAAACAATAGGTGCGAAATATCATCTTTGATTTCTTGTTTCATGTCGGCAATTTCAACTTTTCGTTCAACTTCGCGGTCGATTTTAATCCGCAAATAATGACGAATTTTGCCAATCAATTCTTCACTATCTTTTAGATAAACAAATCCACGCGAAATTACATCTGGCGTTTTAAGAAGTCGGCCAGTTTTCTTGCTAATTGTTAGCACGATAATAAAAATACCTTCAGTTGAAATATGCAATCGGTCTTTTACGACGGCATCATGAACCGTATTTCCAGTGTTATCATAAAGAATTGAACCAACATGGACACGACCACCTTTTTTAATTTTCTTTTCTTTTGTAAGCTCGATAATATCACCACTGTCAGCAACAAGAATCTCTTCTCGTTTTAATCCAAGAACTTTCTGCGCCATTTCAGCATTATGTTGAAGCATGTAAAACTCACCATGAACTGGGAGGTAATTTCTTGGGCGAATAGTTTCTACTAATCGAACGTGGTCATCATAATAAGCATGCCCTGAAAGATGAAGCGGGCCAATGCCGTGATAATGACCGCGACCGTGCTGAATTACACCAGCACCTTCCCGCAAGAGCCCATCAACAGTCGAAGCCACACGAGGCTCATTCCCTGGAATCGGACTTGAAGAAAATACCACAACATCTGTTGCTTTAATTTTAACAAATCGGTGAGCACCAGTTGCCATTCGGTTTAGAACAGCATTTAATTCACCCTGCGATCCAGTGCAGACGATTGTAATTTTCGAATCATCAAGCTTCACGATATCTTCCATTTTTACAATAACATCTTTTGGAACTTTAATTTTTCGTGATCTTAATGCAATTTCAATCGCATTAATCATTGAGAATCCAGCAAACGCAACCTTGCGGTCGTGCTTTACTGCTTCATCTAAAATTAATTGTAGGCGGTAAATCTGGCTTGAAAAACAAGAAAAAATCAATCGTGCGTGCGGATACGCCGTCATCACTTCACCAACACTTTCACCAATTGAATACTCACTATGTGGGTGCGTGCCTGGTGTATCAATATTAGTACTTTCATTCATCAACAAATCAACACCTTCGGTTTGCGCAATTTCAGCAA
Source organism: uncultured bacterium (assembly GCA_937922985.1). GTDB lineage: Bacteria > Patescibacteriota > Saccharimonadia > Saccharimonadales > Saccharimonadaceae > Nanogingivalis. Next base: position 12,073 of record CALAKV010000006.1, read on the forward strand.
GCCGTGGGAGATCGAATTGAGTATCAACCGGATCGTTTTCGAAACGCCAGTCACCCATATGAACAATATTCCCATTTGGCGTACGAATAACCATTGCCACACAACCAGGGATTGAGTGAAGAACATGCACAAATTCAAGCGTCATATATTTCGAAATTCTAATTTGCTCATGCTTAAATGGATCAACAATTTGATAATTTGGTGAAACTTCAACAACCGCCTCTTCCATCTGACGTTTAATCATTCCAATCGTGAAATCAGTTGCATAAATTGGAATATTATTACCAAATTCAGGCAAAAGCTGGCGGACAGCGCCGATGTGGTCAAGGTGGGCATGGGTAAATGCAACGGCCTTAACTTTATGCATATTATCTTTTAGATAAGTGATATCTGGCGTCATGAAATTCACACCAGGGTAATCTTCATTCGGAAAAATCGAGCCCATATCAATCACTAAAATTTCATCCATATATTCAATTGCGAACATATTTTTACCAATTCCAAATTCACCCAAGCCACCGAGCGGAATCACTCGCACACTATCCTTTTCTGGGCGAAGTTTTTTCAATTTCGAAGCTGTTAGCTGCTCGCCATTAAAACCGTTAAAAAGTGATTTATTAACAGGAATATTAACAATGTGCTGAGTTGCGCGCATATTAATGTCATTCGAAATCATTCGTTGAGCTCGCACAACCGCACCACGACGCGTTGTTGTTGGTAAATTCACCTTTTTAGTGTCAGATTTTTGAACTCGAGCTTGCTTTGAAATATTCTTAGCTTTTTGAGCGATTTTTACGTTCTTCTCGCTACTTTCTTTTTTAGCATTCCCAACATATTTATCTCGATTTTTTTGCAAATCTTGAGCTTTTTTCTGCAAGTTAGCACGCTTTCGAGCCTGCTTCTCATTAAAATTATCAGTCATTTTTCTCCTTAAATTAAAGCGTTCGAAAAGTTATTTTTAGGTCGGATTTTTCGAACAAGTAATATTTTAGTATTCTTATTTTATCAAATTTCAGGTTTAAAGTCAAATAAAAAAAAGAGCCCGAGGGGACTCTAGATTATAAAAACAAAGCACGGTATCTCTCGACTAGACTAAACCTATATTTTTTTTCAACAAGAGCTTTATAGGCTAGTTTTAAATCTTTTTTTAATTTACCGTCAAGTTTTTTTATTTCTTTCTTCGAACCTAAAATCGAAGAAATACCATTTTTAACTATGTTGTCAAGACGAGGATTACATCCTCTTATAAAATACTCGATAGACCATTTGCAATTGCTACTGATAATAATCGCAAAATTCATACCATAGGTATTATAT
>CALAKV010000007.1 GCA_937922985.1 uncultured bacterium
GAAGTATTCATTAAAGTTTTTTATAAAGTTCCAAATTTTTTGTAACTTCTCTTCCATAGCTTCATGTTTTTCATCATACTTTGTGTCGCTATGAAATTTTTCTGCGATATTTAAAATACCCTGCAACTCTTGAATGTCGCATTCGCTAATGGCTTTCAATGCCATCTTGACATCCCAAACTAACGGATAGAGATGCTTTTGGGCTTCAAAATAGTCCATGCTTTCTTCATTGAAAAGAGCTTCATATAATAACATTTTATTACCTCCAAAATGTATAGAATATAAATATTATACCAGATTTTCGAAAAAAAGAAAACCCTGCATATTTAGCAGGGCTAAGTTTCTTTATTAATCTTATAGCAAGGAGGGAACTTTAACATATTTCGAAAGCTCAACTTATTCTTCAATGATATAATTACCATTTAACGAAAAATTAACTTCCAATACAGCACTCTCCTTCGTGCTATCATCATCTATTAGATCGATACTATAGTTCGCTTCCGCTTTTGCTCTAATAAAACAGCGGATTATCCAGAGATAAAACTCCGTAAAAATCCATATACCTACGACAAAAATAGACGCTCTTTCATCTGGCTGGTTTTCAATTATTGAAAGCACTATTATAAACGATAATGCTAAGACGGCAATTAAATGAGATAAATAGAATCTGATTGCGAATTTATTTATCTCTTTGAAAGCTTTCTTTACGAAAAGATAGTTTCTCTTCTTCGCTTCCGTGTTCTTAGGCAATTCAATTCCTTCAGTGGAAGCCCACTCCCAGCTAGTTATTAACCTTTTCTTGATGTTGCGATCTTCCTCACCAAAGAAATATAGTCTGATTATATAAAAATTAGATATTAATGTTATGGTCATTAAGCCTGTAAATATCAATATTGATAATAATCCATAGTTCTCACTATTTTTTGCTAGTACCAATAAAGCACTCAAGACCAAAAACCACACAAGAAGTGTAATTTTTAGCCACATATTATCAATAAATACCTTATTAATAATATAGTCCTTTTTTGGAAAGTTAAATTCACGAATTTCTTTTGTGTCTAATTTAACTTCTTCACTCTTACCATTATTTAGGTTTTCCATTACAACTACTCTTGAAATCTTCATAGATTTCACCTCTTTCTAAAATTTCTTTGCGAAATGCAACTTTCAAATTATACCATATATTCTCTAAAAATGCAAATCTTGCAGGCTTTCTAAAAATCTGTTAAACTGGTTTTATGAATAATGAAGATTTTGACATTTCAAACTTTTCGAAAGATATTTTTGATGATTTTTCAAAAACAGAAATTAAAGCAAAAAAACAAAAAAATCGAAAAATTCCAGTTATAATGATTTCTGGTTTTTTAGGATCAGGCAAAACCACACTTTTAAACCACATTTTAAAATCAAGCCCAAACCTAAAAATTGGTGCAATTGTGAATGATTTTGGCATAATAAATATCGACAGCAAATTGATCTCTAATGGGATCAATGAGCAAAAAATTGAGCTTAGCAATGGCTGTATTTGCTGCATGATTGGTGATAACGGATTAAGCGAACCACTTTCAAAATTAGCGAATGAAGATTCGCTGCTTGACGCAATCATAATTGAAGCCAGTGGAATTGCTGAACCTTACGATTTGCTTAAAACTCTGCAATATTCTGGAAATCAATATTCTTATTTCGGCGGAAATATTTATTTAATCGACGCTCAAAATTTCGAAAATTCCAAGAAAGATTTTCCAACACATTTTAAAAAATGCCTCAAAGCGAGTGATATTATCGTTTTAAATAAAACCGACTTAATTTCAAAAAATAAAATTCAAGAAATCCGTGAATTCATTAGAAAATTAAACCCAAATTCGCCAATTATCGAAAGTCAAAACTCAAAAATTAATCCTGATTTAATTTTTTCTTGGCAAAAATCTGAACAGAAAAATAACGAGAAAAAGGAAGAACACGAGCATGATCACAAAGATCACATTCATAACCAATTTCAATCTTTGGCTTTCGAAACAGTAAAACCACTAAATCCTCAAAAATTCCTAAGTTTCCTTGATAATTTACCTAAAAATCTTTTTCGAATGAAAGGAATTTGCTACTTTG
>CALAKV010000008.1 GCA_937922985.1 uncultured bacterium
GCGCGCGGTTTGGGACCGTGAGGTCGAAGGTTCGAGTCCTTTCACCCCGACCAATACAAGATTGTTACAGACATAACTTTGACGAGTTGTGTCTTTTTTATTATGAAATAATATTGACTTTCTAAAAAACTTATGCTATAATTTATCTATATTATTAAATTAAAAACAAAAAGGAAAAATAAATGTCAAAAATCGTTGTTGCACTTGGTGGCAATGCTTTACAAAAAAATGGTGAATTAACCGCACAGGTTCAAGAAGAAGTTGCAAAAGAAACAGTTCAAAAGCTTATTCCTCTCATTAAAGATGGTCATGAGTTAGTGATTGTTCATGGTAATGGCCCACAAGTTGGAAATCTAGTCCTTCATGAAGAAGCCGGAAATTCACCTTCAACCCCTGCAATGCCCCTTCATGTTAGCGTGGGAATGACTCAAGGAATGATTGGTTATTGGATCCAAAAAGCTTTAAAAGAAGAACTTTCAAAAAACGGAATTTCGAAAAATGCTACAACCATTGTTACTCAAGTTGAAGTTTCGAAAGACGACCAAGCTTTTAAAAACCCAACAAAGCCAATTGGCCCATTCTATTCCGAAGAAGAAGCTCAAAAGGTTGCAGCCGAAAAAGGTTATGTCGTTAAAGAAGATTCCGGGCGCGGATGGCGGCGAGTTGTTCCTTCACCAAAACCAATCCATATTCTTGAAAGTGATGCGATTATTGACTTTATGAAAACTGGTGCAATTGTTATAGCGGCCGGTGGTGGTGGAATTCCAATAGTTTCAAATGGAAAGAATTCTTTCGAAGGAGTTGATGCCGTGATCGATAAAGACTTTGCCGCAGAACTTTTAGCTGAAAAAATTAACGCCGATACACTATTAATTTTAACCGGTGTTGATAACGCAATGATTAATTATGGAAAAGAAAATCAACAAGCTTTGAGTGTAATTTCACCAGAAGAAGCAGAGAAATATATTAAAGAAGACCAATTCGGCGCAGGTTCAATGCTACCAAAGATCCAAGCTTCACTAAAATTCGCAAAAACTGGTGGAAAAGCAATCATTACGAGCCTTGAAAACGCTCAAGATGCAATTTCGAAAAATCTTGGAACAATAATTACACAATAAAACCTAAAATTAGCCTCTCGAAAGATCGGCTAATTTTATTTGATTAATATAAATAAAAATAAGCGTTCCCTACTTGAAACGCTTATCTTATTTATTTTATAAAATTAGATTGTTCGAACGCGAATTGTATCAGTTCCACCAACTAATCCAGGTTGACGACCAGAAACAATAACAACTGTTGCTTTCTCTTTATTACCAAATGTTCCATTAGCTTTTAGTTCTTTTGCGAGTTCAAGACCAGCAAATTCACCATCTGGGCGGATGAAGCTTCGGGTTGCATAATTTAAACCAAGTTGTTGAGCAACACGATTTGAGCTTGTTACAGCATAAATTGGAAGTGCTGGGCGGTTTGCGGCAGCAGTTGCAGCAGTTTGTCCAGATTTAGTTTCAACAATTAAAGCATCTGCGTTAATTTGCTCTGCAAGCTCAACTGCAGCAAGAGAAATTGCATTTAAAGCTTCATCTTCACCGCGCTCAACAATATCATCAATTGGCGAAACTGCTGCGTGTTCTTGAGTATACATAATAACATCACGCATCGCTTTTACAGTTTCTTCTGGGTATTTACCAGTTGCAGATTCGTCTGAAAGCATTACAACATCAGCACCTTGAATTACAGCGTTAGCAACGTCAGAAACTTCCGCACGAGAAGGTTGTGGATTATCAACCATTGAACCCATTGTTTGAGTTGCAACAATTGAAATTTTTCCATGTTTTCGACAAAGAGCAACAGCTTTTCGTTGGATAATTGGTACAACTTCTGGAGCAACTTCATAAGCCATGTCGCCACGAGCGATCATCACACCATCAGCAGCAAGAACGATTTTTTCAAGTTCTTCATCAGAAACAGCTTTTTTAGTTTCAATTTTCGCAATAACTTGTGCTTCGCTATTATGACTCACAAGAAGCTGACGAACGTTTTCAATATCTTCAGCAGTTTGCACAAAGCTCATCGCTACATAATCGATGTCTTGAGTTGCGCCGAATTCAAGATCCCGCATATCTTTTTCAGTAATAACATCACCACCAAAATCTGTATCTGGCAAGTTTAGGCCTTTTCGGCTCATTAAAGTTCCTTTATTCAAAACTCGCAATTTAATTGCAGTATTTGAAGGCACTTCAATAACTTCTGTTCGAACTTTTCCGTCAAAAATATAAACAGGCTCACCAACTTTAACCTTTTCGGCCAAGTTGTATTGAACTGGCAAATTAGCCGAGCCATCATGCTGCTGAATTGCGTAGTCAAGAACCAATTCATCACCTTCATTAACTTCAAAACGATTATCTACAATATCTCCAAGACGAATCTTTGGACCTTGCAAATCTTGCAAAATTGCAATTTCACGACCTAGCTTTTTGCTAATTTCGCGAACTGCTTTAATTTTTGCAGCATGTTCTTCATATGAGCCATGAGAGAAATTCAATCGAGCTCCGTTGATTCCTGCGTTGATAAGTTTTTCGATCATTTCAGGGCTGTCGCTTGCTGGGCCGATCGTAGCCAAAATTTTTGTTCGTTTGTAAACATTATTTTCCATACTTATACATTATACCACTTTTATTTTTATTAAAAAAGGGGTTGCATTATTTTTTAAAGTTTGTTATAATTAAAACGAGTTGTTGCTTTATCACCCCAAAGCTCAGCTCAATGGTCTTATCGTCTAACGGTTAGGACACCAGGTTTTCATCCTGGCAATCCGGGTTCGATTCCCGGTAAGATCACCAAAAAGAAATTATTTAAAATCACTTTTCTAAAGATTAGTGATTTTTTTAGTTTATCTTAATCTTAAAAAATATATTCCTTAATGTTTATTAAAAAATCTAAATAGAAAGATATATCTTGTAAAAATAAATTTGCGTCAATGCATTATCAAAAATAAAAAGCCAAGATAAAGAGTTTAAAATAAACATTTTATCTTGGCTGGGATGGAGGGATTCGAACCCCCGAATGCCAGGACCAGAACCCTGCCAACCAATAAGAGTATTTGGGTGTATAGACTTTATCAGCAGTGATAAAAGTCCATATTTTCATTTACTTAACGCTTTCTGCGTCTTATGTTCCTATAATATCACACCCGAGCTAAAAAGTCAATACCTAAACATAAGTTTTTTCTGAAAAAGGTATTTTAAAGTAGTAAATCTCTTCGTTGAAAATTCTTCGATAAGAATTACCAAGTTTATTTTGAAGGTGATGAAGGTAAATTTGAGTCGTTCGAATATCTGCGTGTCGTAATAGCTGCTGAATTTCATAAATATCTGCACCCCGTTCGGCTAAATTAGTCGCGAAAGAATGTCGAAGTTGGTGCGGGTGAAAATTCTTAAATCCGCATCGTTCAAATTGCCGTTTTAAGCGCTTTCGGATCGCCTTTACAGTCAAAGGTTGTCCAGAAGCGCTCGCAGGGCTTCTCCATAAGAAATCGTGGTCGAAAAGTCCATTTTTAGCAATATAATTCTCAAGTTTTAAGCTGGTTCTGAACGAAAAATAAACATAGCCAAACTTTCGCCCTTTACCAATTATCGCAATTCTCCCCTTTTCAAAATCAATATCGCCAACCTTAATATTTCGAAATTCTGAAATCCGTAGACCACTTTCGAACAACAAAGCAATTGAAAGTTTCTCGAACTCTGGTGAACTTTTCAAAACATATTTAATTTCATTCTCACGATAAAAGATATAATCTGGTGTTTTGTTTACTGATTTAATTTTCTGAATCATAATCGGTCTGATTTTTGGTCTTCTCTCATAATACTCCACTGCCCACCTCAAAAAGCACCGCAAAGTTTTTAGTCGTGTGTTTATTGTTTCCACGCCATAAGTCCTACCTGTCAAATTGCCCGAGAGCATCCCATTTTTCCACTCAATAAAAGTCTCCAAATCAAGTTCAAAGATATCATCAATCATCGTCTGCTTTACAAATATCCGCAAAATAAACTTCTTCGTTCCAATTGTTTGCTCTGTTAAGTTTGTGATATTCTCGCACCAATTTAAATATGTTTCAATTTGTTCATTAATCATTTCATCTCCTCTCGCTCTATATAAAATTAAAAAGAATTAAACAGAAATTCTATATAGAACTAAACTTCGTTAAAATTTGCTAAAAATTTCCCCTCCATTTCAGAATCTTCTATTGATAAAAATTGCGTTCAATGTTTTAATATTTTACAAATTTACATTTTATTTCCTTATATTTTACAGATATTAGAAAATATTATATAATAATTTAGCTAAAACGCAACAAACAACACTTCCACAAAGTGTTTTTATAGTTTTGTCAAATTGTTGTAAATTAACTTAAATTAAAATTATGTTTCATTGCTTGAAATTTAGCGTAGCTAGAATTATTAAAGCTTTTCGAGGTTATTTCATCGCATTCATTTTGTTTTTTCCGCTCTCGCTTTTCAGCTAATTTTGAAATTTGTCTATTTAGAAATTCTCGCATTATTTTTAAAGTTTTTTCAAGGTTTTTCTTACTCCAAATTTTCGCAAAATAACCCTTTTTATCTTTAATTTTACCCGCAAAAGACGCATTTTTCATCATTTTCACGCTCGCCTCGAACTCTTTGCTAAAATTCTTCTGGCGATTTCGAAACATCGGCAAAAAACTATTGCCATCTATAAATTTAGTTGCATCGCCAAGAGCTTCACGCATTTTTGAATTTCGCAAATCATCGCGAATAATTGTTATTTTTTTCATATTTACTCCATCTATTGTTATTTTAGAGTAAAATTCGAAGTATTTATTTTCAAAGAAAAATCACTCCAATATCGTCGTTTTACCGCGACGTGGAGTGATTTTAGTGATATTTGTACTAATCACTTTTAATTATATATTATATTTTCTCAAAAGTCAAACTTTTCATTAAAAAAATGCTAAGCAATAAAAAAATAAAAACCGCTTCAACAGCGGTTTTTTAGAAAACATTAAATTAGTAAACTTTTATTTCTTTAGCTTTTATTAATTACAACTAAGCCAACTCTCCTGTCGCAATCACTGAAGCAGTAACATCAAGCTCCTGATTGATTCTTGCTATAGATACCATCTTAAACT
>CALAKV010000009.1 GCA_937922985.1 uncultured bacterium
GATTAGAGGATATAGCTTTAGCATTTTTAGGTTTGGCCAAGCCTTCGTATTCAAGCAATAACTCTTTGATTTCTTTAATATTTCGAATATTCTTAACATCTTTATAGCTAAAATAGCCCTGAGAATCTTTCTTAACTATCGAGAAAGATGAATTAGACGCTTTATATAGCGAATTTTCCAGATTACTGCTAGAATTAACTACACTCAAGCATGCATATAGGCTTGAAAGCACTGCGGTAAGAATTAAAAAAACAATTGTAGTTCTTTTTCTCTTCCGCGTAACATAAGCCAGTGACTTTTGTATGATTCTCAATCTATCTCCTTTCACTTTAGTTTCATACTTAACTATATTTTATGATAGTTTTATGAAGTGAATATGAAATTTGGTAGATTGTTTATTTTTCGAAAAGAAAACCTTTAAAAATATCTACTATTTTTCCAACTCTTTAATAATTGATTCAACTTCTTCTGCGGAAGTGACTTTTCGCCATTCTGTTTTGACTGTGCTCAGGAAAGTCTCCTGGCTATTAATCACAATTTTGTCGCTTCCTTTTAGATTCTCAGGTTTCGCTTCAATAAACAAATCAATCTCGATATTCTTGTCATTCTTAATTGCATAAATAAAATCTGGCGAAGTTGTCCCGCCTGTGAAAAGTGGAATTCGAATTGCCCGCTGCGGAATTTTACCAAACACCAAAACTTTTTCAGCTGGTTTAATTTTGCTAATTTCCATTTCAGGATTTACAGAATCATAACAAATTTCATTCCACAGATTACGGTCATCAACTTCAATTTCCGTTGAAGAAAACGCTCCGAGCGAACTTTTCGAAATTTCCTCCACAAACTCTCCGTTGCGAATCAATGAAGTGTTTGCAGTAAAATCAAGTTTATTATATTCAAATTTTTGCGAAAATTCTTCTTCAAAAACTTTCTTAAAATCTCGGATAATATTCGCCAAGCTGATCACGTTAAAACATTCTTTTTTAAAATTATTCTTTTTTGATAATACCGCTTTGTGCCAAATTTTTGGTGAAATATTTGTGTTTTGCGACAATTTTTTCAAAAAATCACCATAATGAATCGCTTCCAGAGTATAACCAGAATCAACGCGCGAAACCTCGCTGCGTATTTCCCCTCCGTTAGAAACCAGGCTTTCTTTTTCGTTATAAATTTCGCTTTCACGCAAGTTTTTGCCAATTGATTTTTCCGCAATTTTGAAAATTTTATCCTCACTCAATTCCTCGAATTTAATCATATATCTTTGTGAAACTTCAAGCCACAACTGTTTAATTTTCTCCCAGTTATTTTTGCGAAGTTTAACTTTTTCAGCTGATTTCTTTGGATTGTTTCGAATTTTATCTTTACGTACGCCAGAGCTTGGCAATAATTCTTGGAGTTTTTCGCTATTGATAATTTTTTCATTGTCGTCAATAATCTTTTCGTCGGTTAATCTGTTTCGAACTTTTCGTCGATTTTCACCATATTTGATAGAGATTAATTCATCGACAATATCATCGCTAATTATTCCTTCGAAAACTTTACCGCCATCAGTGTTGATTTCGCTAACAAGTTTTTTAATAAAATCATTTTCACTAAAATCAACAATATAGCTCAAGCGAAACTCTTCTTCGCTTAGCCGGCGTCCATTTTCATCAACTGGCAAACGTAAACCGCGTCCAACTTCTTGAAGTTTTGAAATCTCACTTCCAGAGCTTCGAATCTTTGCAATCACAAAAACATTTGGATTATCCCAACCTTCTCGCAAGGTCCATTTTGAGAATAAGAATCGTCGTAAAATCCACTTCCCTTTTTCGTCTTTAAAAGAAATCAAGCGATTTTTGTTACGTAAAATATCATCAACTTCATTTTGAATTTGTTCATCACCCTTCCCAGCAGCATCTTCAGCAAAATATCCTCCGTGGCATTCCGTGATGCTTTCAAGCGATTTTTCGAGGAAATCTTTATATTCGATATTTGTTTCTTTCGAGATTGCATCTTTAAGCTTTTTTCGCAAAAGTTTTTCGAAAGTGCTTTTCAACCACCCATCCTCTTTTCGATAAGAAGAGATTGAGTCGATAAAGAAGAGTGAGAGTGTTTTAATTTTTGCTGGATTTTCGCCAGCATTTTCGCGCACCCAGTTTTCGCGTTCTTTTTCGAAATGTTTGTCTAAGGCTTGTGAAATCATAATTTCTTGATATGAAGAGTGCGAAGTTTTTGGTAAGAGCTTCATTCCTTTTTCGAGTTCTAAACCGCTTGAAAGTACTTTCGCTCGCCCACCTTCAAAAGTTAAACCACCCTCAAAATCACTTGGCAAACTTTCGCCTGCAAGAATTTCGAACTCTTTTGCTCCTTTTGTTAGGGTTAATTTTGACGGGGTGGCACTTTTTACGGTGTATTTTTCATGCTCATCACTGTGAATTTCAGGATAAAACGCATCAACTGCTTTCACTAAACCTTGGTTAAAACTCTCAACAGCATTTAAATCATAAACTAAATTCGAATAATCTTTTTGAGTAGTTGCGCTTTTACCCTTGCCAATTTTAATCTCAGGAAAAGTAGCACCAAAACGCAAAATCAGTTGCGATTTCAAATTTTCAATCGCTTGAAAAGCTTTCGAATCACGTTTAAATCTGTGTGGTTCGTCAATTATTAAAATCGGTCGCGTAGCTTTGATTGCTTCTAGTGGTTTTGAAACGCTCGAGATTAAAGTTTGGTCATATTCTTCTGTCATTGATTTTGAAGTGATCATCGCGTCATTAATCAATAAACATTTAATTGTTCCGTACTGATTTCGCGTTCCCTCCAAAAAATCCACCAATTCGCTTGGTAGGGTTTTTCGCCCTTTTTTGGTATTAAAAGCTCCGGCGTTAATCACACTTAGATCAATTTTTACATCAGGATAAAAAGTCGAAAAATATCGTCGGGCATAATCTGCCGAAATGAAATTCTTCGCACCTTCTTTAATCGCCAAGCTTGGTACAAAAATAATGAATTTATTCAACCCAAAATTTTTATAAAGTTCATACATCGTTTTTGTATAAACAAAAGTTTTTCCTGTTCCGGTTTCCATTTTGATGTCGATAATATTGTTTGAGCCCAAATTAAAGCTACTTGGTTTTGTGCTTTTTTCGACAAATTTTCTCACATTTTTGGCACGTAATTTAACTATTGGATTAGCATAAACATATTTAAAATCCGGATCGCTTTTTTCATCAAAATCACGGCAACCTTCCATCGCACCAACAATCGCATCAATTGCTTTTTGCTGGTGTTCCAATGTCTCTAAATAAATCGCCATTAGTATCGCTCCAATAGTTCAATCTTATTACTTTTTTCGAAAGCTGTTCGAAGGTTTATTTTGAGTTCGTTCAGTTCATTAAAAGCGAAGCTATACGGAAAAATCACAATCGACTGCACGGCTAATTTATTTTTACCAATCGTATTCAAAAGCTCGCGAGTTGCTTCGCTGCTCCAGCCCGTCGAGATCAAATATAAACGCTGTTCAATATAATGCGCTTGATAGCCCGCAAATTCAACGATTTTTGGCGTTTGGTTAAATTCAAAACCGTCGTCAATTAACCAGGTTTGCAAAATTGCTTTTTCGCCACCATCAAAGGTGGTGGTCATATCTTCCGGAAAAGCCACAATTGCATTTGGATTAAATTCTTCCAATTTCAAAAGCGCGTTTTCGTCGTTTGGTGTGGTGAGGCGGAAATGTTTAAAGCCAGAATTATCACCAATTTTGGCGGCAGCACGAATAATTCTCTCGCGCGAAATTTGATCGATAGTTTTATATCCAGCTTTTTCGGCTTCGCTATTTTTTGAGACTTTTTCTGGTAGTTGCACTAAAATATATTTGCGATTTCCGCCATCTTCTTTATTGAGTTGCATCACGGCGTCGGCGGTAGTAGCTGAGCCGGCGAAGAAATCGAGAACTACTGCATTTTTATTTGCAGATAGATTTATTAAGAATATTTCAAGCTCAACTGGTTTTGGATTTGAGAATAATCCTTGCATTTCAAGTTCAGTAAGGCGTTTAGTACCTATAGAATTGAGAAAGTTTTCATTTAACCAATTTTTTTCACGTTGGTATTTATTTTGATCTTCACTTGGATTATGGTAGTGTTTTATGTATATTTTTCCATTTTTATAATATAAGTCGTTTTTATCACTCTCAAATTTTTTAGGAGACCACATCCAGCGCCCCTCTTGTCTTTGATGCGTTCCTGGGAGTACTTTAATTGAATTGCTAAACGGTTTATTGTCTATAATAGAATTATCTAGTGAAACATATATTGGATAATACAAGTTTGGTCGTGCTGCCCT
>CALAKV010000010.1 GCA_937922985.1 uncultured bacterium
TAATTGTGCTTGAGCGAGCCCAAGTTTTAATCACTGTTCGGTCATCTGCTCCAAGAGCCGCTACTTTTTTAGCAAGCTTGAAGTCGATAAACGGACCTTTTTTCAATGAACGACTCATTTATTTTCTCCTCTTAGCTTCGTGACGACTCTTCACGATAAATTTATTAGTACTCTTGCGTCGGCGAGTTTTGTAGCCGAGAGTTGGTTGACCCCAAGGTGTGCGTGGAGTTGAGCGACCAATTCCGTGTCGTCCACCGTCACCACCACCATGTGGGTGATCTACAGCATTCATAACAACACCACGAACTGTTGGGCGAATACCTTTACGGCGATTTCGACCAGCAGAACCAATTTTTACGTTCTGATGTTGAATATTTCCAACCGTTCCAAGCGTAGCTTCAGCTTCTAAGCGGAATTTTCGAACTTCACCTGAAGGTAATTTTACCTGAGCGTAGTCACCTTCTTTCGCCATCAACTGAGCTTTAGCACCAGCTGAACGAACCATTTGCGCACCTTTTCCTGGTGTGATTTCGATTGCGTAAATCAATGAACCAACAGGAATTTCTGAAAGTGGCATTCGGTTTGAGGCTTCAATTTCAATGTCTTTTTTACCAGTTTGGAAAACTTTACCTTGGAACATTGAAGTGTCGGCTAAAACATAGTAGAATTTACCATTTTGATCTTGAACTCGAGCAATTCGTGCACTTCGGTTTGGATCATATTCGATTTCTCGAACAGTTAAAGTTAAACCTGTTGGCATTTTGTGAGTCAAGATTCGGTAATGTCGTTTAACACCACCACCTCGGTGTCGAACTGTAATTCGACCAGAGTTGTTGCGTCCAGCGTTTTGCTTTTTCGCTTTCAAAAGACTTTTTAGCGGTTTTCGAGTTGTAATTTCGCTATAGTCTTCAGTCGTCATACCGCGTCGAGCAGGAGTCGTAGGGTTGTATTTTCTAATAGCCATTACTTCTTCTCCTCAGCAGTTTCAGCTTCAGCGCTTTCAAAGATTGTAATCTTATCACCTTCTTTTACAGTCACGTAAGCTTTCTTAATATCTTTTTGAGTTGTTGAACCTGCAACGTATCGTTTTGGATTTCGAGATTTGTTGATTCGTTTAACTTTACCAGCCTGAACAACAGTTCGAACACCAGTCACAGTTACTTCAAACTCTTTTTCAATCGCTTCTTTGATTTGATTCTTGTTCAAAGTTAGCGGTACATTAAATACGTAAACATTTTTTGTTGTAGAAAGAGCATAAGCTTTCTCGGTTGCTCGTGGAGTAATAGGTTTGATCGCCATTATTTTTCTCCTCCTAACCAATTTTCGATTGTTTCAATTGCTTTTGGCGCAATAACAATGTGATCAGCATTCAAAATGTCAAATACGTTTAGATACATTGGTGAAACAAGCAAAGCTTCACTAATATTATTTGTTGCGCGAATTAATTCATCTGTTTTTTCAGCAACAATAAGAACTCGTCGATTTAAGTTATTCTCTTTCAAGAATTTTGCAACTTCAGCAGTTTTACCAGTTGTTTTAATTTCTGCAACAAGAACTTTTTCAGCTTGAACCGTCAAAGCTTGTCGAAGAGCAACTCGTTTTGAAGTTTTCGAAATCTTTTTAGTATAGTTTTCGTTACCGCGTGGTCCAAAAACAATACCACCGCCTCGCCAGATTGGGTTTCGAATTGATCCAAATCGTGCGCGACCAGTTCCTTTTTGTCGCCATGGCTTTTTACCACCACCACGAACTTCACCGCGTTGTTTTGTTGTAGCACTTGCCAAGCGGTTGTTAGCAAGATAAGCGTCATAGGCAAGCTTTAATAGTTCATGATTTCGAACTTCAACTGCAAAAACGCTTTTTGGAAGAGTTGTTTTTTCAGCCATTATGCTTTACCTCCAATGCTGATAAGACCCTTCTTTGGTCCTGGCACAGCACCTTTTAGCCCAATTAAGTTATTTTCTGCATCGATGTAAGCAACTGTTAGATTTTTAACAGTAACTTTGTCGTGACCCATTCGTCCAGGCATTCTTTTACCTTTGAAGACTTTTTGTGGATACATTGAGCCGATTGACCCAACACGACGCACGTTTCCGTTTCCACCGTGCGAACTCTTGCTTGTGTTAAAGTTATGTCGCTTAACCGTTCCAGCAAAACCTTTACCTTTACTTGTTCCAGTTACATCAACAATGTCACCAAGCTCGAAAGCTTCAACATTAATTTTAGCGCCAACTTTTATATCCACAGGAATTTCGTCAACGCGGAACTCACGAAGATGCTTCGGAGTTACCTCTGCTGGTTTTACATGTCCAGCCACGGCCTTGCTCAGGTTCTTACCCTCACCAAATGCCACTTGAACTGCGTTGTAGCCGTCTGTTTCAACGGTTTTAACCTGAGTCACAGTTACAGGGCCGGCTTGAACAAGCGTAATTGGTGTAACAACGCCGTCTTCACCGATGATTTGGGTCATACCAATTTTGGTACCGAGAAGTGTTTTCATTTCACTTATGCTCCCAATTAATTTAATATTAGTTAAACTTTCCACGATTAAAGCTTGGCGTTCACGTGGTTTCGAAAGCGGGTTTTCCCTGTTACGACCCTCGCATGGCCAAGTTTTATATTTACGTAAATAAAGTTCACCAATTATTCTAGCACAAATATCTTTAAAAATCAAGAGTTTTAATCAAAAAAACTATCTCGAAAATCGCATTAAAACTGAAAATGTAGTTTTGAATTTTTTAGTTTTCGGAATTCTCTCATTTTTAGCTAAAATTACACTATGCGTTTCTTCCGCCAGCTTTTTTGCAATTGCAAGTCCCAAACCATAGCCTTCCGTGTGATTATTACAACTTCGAACTTTATCACATCTATAAAATCGATCAAAAAACTTATTTAACTCATCTTGCGGAATTTCATTCGAAAAATTCGAGACAGATAAAACAGCTTGTCGATTTTGCCTAAAAAT
This sequence comes from uncultured bacterium, assembly GCA_937922985.1. Lineage (GTDB taxonomy): Bacteria > Patescibacteriota > Saccharimonadia > Saccharimonadales > Saccharimonadaceae > Nanogingivalis. The sequence continues at coordinate 2,966 of CALAKV010000010.1, forward strand.
CTTCACTTCAATCGGCTCTTTCGAAATATTATATTTCAGCGCATTATCAATCAGAATCATAGCAATTTCATCAATTGCCGTTTCGTTATTTTGAATAATAAATTCCTTGCCATCTTCGAACTTAATTTTCTTTTCCGCATCTGGAAATTTTGAAATTCTAGCCTTAATAATTTCGTTCAAGTTTACAGCTGAAAGTGGAATTTCTTCATTAATTTTCGAAAGACTAAGCAGCATTTTTACCATCTCAGTTAAGCTTTTTGCTTCTTCTAAATTGCTCTCCAGAACTTCACGGAGCTCATTATTTGAAGCTGTTTTATCTTTTAGAATTATTTCAGTTTCAAGCTGGATTGCTGCAAGTGGTGTTCGAATTTCGTGGCTCGCATTTGAAACAAATTCAGACTGTAACTTATGAGCTTTTTCAAGAGGTTCTAAAGCACGGCGCGCCAGCCAAAAACTACCAATACCGCCAGCTAATAAAATTAAAAAATCTAAAATTAGAATTGATTCAGTAATCTGTTCACTAGCTCGTTTGTTCCTTGCCGTAATGATTTTTTCGCGAAGCTCATCTGTTCCGTAGCTATTTTTGTCTTTCGAAAAACTTGTTTCAATGAGTGGAGTGGAAATTTCCATAGTATTCGTGCTAATTGAATAAAAAATTACAATATTAAAAATTCCAACAATTGCTAGCAAAATCAAGAAATATAGCATCGAAAGGCTAAAATGAGCACTTTTAAAAATATCGCCACCGAATTTAAATAATCTCCGTTCTTTATTACTCATCAATTTTATACCCTATTCCTCGAACGGTTTTAATTAGTTTTTTATCAAAAGGCTTATCAACTTTTTCACGCAAATAACTGATATAAACTTCAATATTATTTGGCAAAATATCTGCATCATAATCCCAAACATGAGCAATAATTTGCTCTTTCGAAACTGGGCGGCCAGCATTTCGCACTAAATATTCGAGAAGTGAAAATTCTTTATTTGTAAGTTCGATTTTTTGATCATTTCGAAAAACTTCATGCGCGTTTAAATCTAATGATAGATCTGCAATTTTTAGAATAGTTTCAGCTTGGGTTTGTGGCCTTCGAAGCAACGCTCGAACACGCGCTAAAAGCTCATCTAGAGCGAAAGGTTTCGTTAAATAATCATCTGCACCACTATCTAAACCCTCGGTTTTATCTCGAATTTCGCCCAGTGCCGTTAAAAGTAAAATTGGCACTCTTTTACCTTCTTCACGGAGCTTTTTAGTTAAGCTCAAACCATCATAATCACCTGGAATCATTCGATCAAGAATCAATAAATCATAATCAATCATTCCCGCCATCGCGTAAGCATCAGTCCCATCGTGCGAAATATCCACGGCGTATTTTTCGTTTTTCAAAGCTCGCCCGAGCGCTCGAGCAATTTTTCGTTCATCTTCAACAATCAAAATTCTCATATATAATTATTTTATCACGCTTTACTTAAAAAATCCTGAAAATTCATTTTTTCGAAAAAAGAAAAGCCCCGAAATGGGGCTTAAAATGAGAAATTATATTACTGAGAAATGAACTTACGACGAGATCTTTTCTGATTCAACTTTATGTACTTTTCGAGCTTAAACTTAAAAAGTATAACAGAGTAACCAAAAATGGTTGATGGATCGATGTCGAAAAATGTGTCGGATCCATTATGTAAAGAAATAGCTCCAATTCTATTCCAGTTACTTTCGGCAAAAGTTATATATCCATCTAGAAGATTATATTCCATGCGATACCTTTTACCCTCAAAATATATAGAAGATTTGATATGGCTGATTTCCACAGCTTCATCATTGAAAGACTCTTCGAATATTTTCTTCATAACTTCTTTGCTAAATATCATAAGGTTCTGCCCCCAAAAAAAAATTTTTGACTTTGAAAGTCTTTTAAATTATACAACTTTTTACAACAAAAGTCAAGAGCCGTCCTTTTCGAACAGCTCTTGTTAATTTTTAAGCCAATTTAAGCAATTTTCTTTTTCGAAAAAATACTTTTAAGATTTACTTTTGAACCATAAGAAATTGTTCCAAAGCGGAAGATTCGCACAGCGAGCCAAACGGCAAAAATCGCAAAAATAACAAGAAGCGAAATTCCAATAAGGGCTTCTGCTAAGCTTAAAGTTCCCAGCATATTTCGAAGAAGCAAAGAAATTGGTGAAGTTAGCGGAAAATAGCTCAAGAAGACAGTTAGAGCACTTGGCTCGCTCGAAAGGAATGAAGGAAGTACGAAAAGCGGCATCATTAGAGGCATAATAATTGCTGCAAAATAATTTGAAGCCTCTTGTGCGGTTGGCATTGCCGAACCGAGTGCAACAATAAACCCTGTTGTCATCATAAATCCAGCAATTAAAATTACAGCAGAAATTGCGATCGTACCAAAATCCCATTTAATAGCCGAGATAATTGGCATCAAATCTGGTAAATTTAAATCTTTCGCAAGCGTTCCAATGCTTGAAATTACCACAAGCCCAATGACAATTGGTAGAATTATTGTTAAAATCTGAACGAGCCCTAAAACCATGATTGAAATAATTTTTCCCAAAATTAAAGTTTTGGCCGAAATGCTGGTTAAAATCATCTCCGTAACGCGGTTTTCTTTTTCTTCAGTTGTGCTTGTAAGCATTCGGTTTGAAAGAAAAACAGTAATAAAATAGAATATCGCTAAGAAAATTCCTGGCACAATCATTTCTGGGAATTGATTATACTTTTCACCATTTTTGAAAAATGTTTGCTCAGTTTTATAAGTTTCATTAATTAACGCTAACTGATTTTTATTCGTAGCTTGGACGCCAGAATTCTTCAAAATAGTTTTTAAAACCGCTGAATATTTGCCATTTTCATTAATATTAGTATTTTTTCCATAAATTTCAACCTTTTCACTGGTTAAATCTTTTGGTATAAAATAAAATGCACTAAGTTTTCCATTTTTTACGGATTCGATCGCCTTTTGCTTATCGTTCGAAAAACTACCCTTTAATTGTAAAACAAGCTCCTTAGAAATTAAACCACTTTCATCTTGAATCTGGAATGAAAAACTCTCTTTTGCTAATTTTTCTTGGTTCTCTTTTGCTTGTGAGCCTGAAATTGCGCCAAACATAAACATTGCGCCATAAATTACAGGAATTGCAAAAATCGCAATCCAAAAAGTTGGCTTTTTCAGTGCACGGAAGATTTCGAACCTTAAAACTGTTCCTAGATTATACATTTTTTACCTCATTTTCCACTTCATTTTCTTCGCCATAAATATTCAAGAAAATCTCATTTAAAGTTGATTTTTGAACCTTAAAGTTTATAATCTGCAGATTTTTTGAAACCAATTCTTTCAGAATTTCTTGTGAATCGGCTTTTAATGAAAGTTCTGCATAGTTTGCTTCTTTTTTTATAACCTCAAACTTATCGCTCTTTGGCAGCTCACCCACAAATTCAAGAATAATTCGTTGTTCGCCAAATTTATTTCGAATTTCATCAACCGTTCCATAAGCTTCCATTTTACCATTTTTTAAAAGTAATGCACGGTTACAAATTTTCTCAACTTCTTCCATTTGGTGAGTTACCATCATAATTGTGGCGCCACGAGCATTTTCTTCTTCAATGATATTCATAAGAAGTTGGCGATTAACAGGATCGAAACCCTTTGTTGGCTCATCTAAAATAAGTATTTCAGGTTTGCCCATAATGGTAATTCCTAACTGAATTTTTTGCTGCTGACCACCCGAAAGTTTATCGATATTTGAGTTTGCTTTATCTTCCAAACCAACACGCTTCAAATATTTTTTTGAGAACTCTTGAGCTTCTTTTTTCGAAAGACCTTTAAGTCGCCCAAAATATTGCATCACATCAATAACTTTTTCTTTTTTATAAAGACCGCGTTCCTCTGGTAGATATCCAATTGCGCCAACTCTTTCGGGAGAAAATTCTTCACCATTAATTAAAAGTTCACCCGAATCTGCCTGATAAATTCCTAGCAAAGCTCGAATTGTTGTTGTTTTTCCGCTTCCGTTTGATCCTAAAAAACCAAAAATTTCGCCCTTTTTAACATTAAAACTTAGTCCGCGAATAATTTCTTTATTACCAAACGACAGCTTAAAGTTATTTATTGAAATTATATCTTTATCTGTCATATATATAGTTTAGCACAAAAAAAAAAAAAAAAAAAAAAAAAAAAAACAGTTTTAAGTATTTTTATCTAAAACTAAAACAGCTCGTTTTGAGCTGTTTTAAATACTTCCAGAAGAATTATTTTTCTTCTTTCGCAGACTCTTTCAAAGGTGTTGCAACTTTTTCGAATTTTCCGCCAGCTTTTTCAATAGCTTCAATGGCAGATTTCGAAGCAGCTTGAACTTTTAAAGTAACTTTTTCGTTCAATTCACCTCGTGAGATAACCTTAACTTTATGGAAAGGTGTTGAAATATAACCTTCTTCAAAAAGTCGGAAGTTATCAACTTCACCAGCTAAATCGTTCAAGTGGTCAAGATATACAACTTGAGCTGGTTTTCGCAAAGATTTGAATCCGCGAGCTTTTGGAGTTGCCTGAACAAGTGGGTTTTGACCACCTTGGAAAGTTGCACGAAGTTTCTTTCCTGTTCGAGCCCCCTGACCTTTAGTACCACGACCGGCAGTTTTACCACGACCGGCTGAAATACCGCGACCAACACGAATTTTATCTTTGTTTGCAGAAACTTGGAGTTTATTGTATTTCATTACTTAGTCTCCTTTTTAGCTTTTGGTGCATTTAACCATTGTTCTTTAGGAACAAGGCTCTTCAAAGCATCTATAGTTGCGTAAGCAATATTAACTTTATTTGTTGAGCCAAGTGATTTCGAAAGCATGTTTCGAATTCCTGTTACACCAATAATTTGTCGAACAACACCACCAGCAATAATACCAGTACCAGGAGCTGCAGGTTTCAAAAGAACGTGAGCGCCAGTTACTTTTTTCTCGGCTTCATGCGGAATTGTGTCACCCTCAAGAGCAATTTCAATCATGTTTTTCTTCGCAACATTTGTTGCTTTAGCGATAGCTGCAGTCACATCTTGACCTTTAGCTACACCAACACCAACTTTGTTTTTGCGGTCACCCACAACAACAAGAGCCTTAAAGCGGAAGCGTCGTCCACCTTTAACTACACGAGAAACACGATCAATGTTAATTACTAATTCTTCGAATTGTTTTTCTTCGCGTTCTTGGCGTCGATTATTATTTCGGCGGTCATTTTTTCGACCATTTCGACCGTTGTTTCGGTCGTTATTTCGGCGTGGAGCCTGAGTTTTTTGAGCTTCAGCCATATTTAGAACTCCAATCCTTCCTTACGAGCAGCATCTGCCAATGCGTGCAAGCGACCTGCATATTGGCGACCGTTTCGGTCAAATACTACTGTATTAATTTTAGCTTTTTTAGCTTTTTTAGCGATTTCTGCACCAATTTTAGCAGCAAGTTCAGTTTTTGTTCCTTTAGCTTTTGAGCCAACAGTTGTTGCTGAAACAAGAGTTTTTTGTGCAACATCGTCAATAATTTGAGCTGAAACATGCAAATTACTAATAGTTACAGTTAATCGTGGGCGTTCAGCAGTTCCAGAAATTTTTGCTCGAACACGACTTTTTCGCAAAGCTAAGTTTTGCTTCTTGAGTGCTAATGCTTTAGACATTATTTACCTGCCTTTCCTGCTTTTCGCAAGATAACTTCATCAACATATTTGATACCTTTACCTTTATATGGTTCAGGTTTCTTCAATGCGCGGATTTCTGCCGCAGCTTGACCAACAGCTTGCTTGTCAATTCCTGCAACCGTAATAACCATTTTATCATTAGAAAGAGTGATTCCTTCTTTTGCTTTATAGATTACAGGGTGCGAGAAACCAAGTTGCATTTCAAGCTCTTGTGGATTATTAGTTTGAACACGGAAACCAACTCCGTTAACTTCCAATTTCTTTTCGAAGCCTTTTGTTACGCCAACTACGGCGTTATTCAAAAGAGCTCGTTGCAAGCCGTGTTGCGCTCGCGCTACTCGTTCGTCATTTTTTCGAACAACCTTCAAAGTTGTGCCGTCAAGTTCGACAATTACATCTGACAAATGAGGCACAGTTAGTTCGCCTTTAGCGCCTTTAACTGAAATCTCGTTCTCGTCAATCGTGATTGTCACACCAGCCGGAACCTCAATAGGTAGTTTTCCGATTCGACTCATTGAACTTTTCCTTTCATTTAAAGAGTGTTTGTTTGCTTCGTGCTGGTCATCTCTTTCGAAATGAGGCGCAAAATCTCCCAAATTTCACTCGCATTTAATATTAACCTTGTAATTTTATCATAATTATTCTTATTTTTCAAGCTTTTTTAGCTTTTTTTGTTAAAAATATTTTTTCATAAATTTTATATTGGTTTAAATAATAAAATAATAGTTATACTTTAAGCTTTAAGATTCGTATAAAAGTTTTAAAAATTGATTCTTTCGAACGGTCTTCTTTCTCAATTTCGTTAATCATTTCAAGCTCATCAGAAATTATTCCGTCAATTGGCTCCTGTAGATATTTTGAAATTTCACTTCTTGTATTTAATGTCCAAACAAAAATTTTTCGGTGTTTTTTATGGGCTTTTAAAGCTAAATGTCTCCGATACGAGAAATCTTCAATTACATAAAAATCAATTTTAGAATCATCAAAATCCCCAAATTGTAGAGGAATCACAAAACCAGTTTCAATTTCTGGTGCGATTTTTTCAATTTTTCGCATTAAATTCAAATCAAGCGACATCGTTTTGAATTTTCGCTCCACGCCAAGTTTTCGAAATTTATTCACAAACATTTCAGCAAAATTTTCTGGTTCATCACCACTAGGTTTTAATTCAACCAAAAGCTTAATTTTTAATTTTTCTGCTTGTTTTACATATTCCTCAAAAGTTGGAATTCTACTTTCGAAACCATTTTCAGAAATAGTTAATTTTCTAATTTCACTCAAATTCAAATCTCGAACGCGCGTATCTCGACCTGTTAATCGACGCAAATTATAGTCATGAACAACCACAAAATGGTTGTCTCGCGTTAGCTGAATGTCCATTTCGGCATAATCTGCACCTTTTTTCTTGGCCGATTCGAGCGCTTCAAGCGAATTTTCAACCCCGCCATGAACATCACCACGGTGCGCAATTTTAAGAATTTTCGTATCAATTTTACTATAATAAATCTGAATTCCATTAATTGCTGTTGAACCAACCAAAAATAAAATCATTGAAAGCATAAGAATACTCGAGCGTTTTCTTTTTTCATTTTTACTTTCAATAGTTTTCGATTTTTGAGGTTCAATATTATCTAGCAAAACAATTACAATTGAAATTTTCGTAAAAACCGAAAAAGCAAAAAATACCACATCGAACATTGTTTGAAGAATTGTCTTCGAAAGTAAAAATCCCAGAAAAGGTTTAAAAATTCCCAAAATCCCAGCAACAATAAGCATAAGTAATAATCCTGCAAACATGAAGATAATTTCGAAAACACCAATTGGAATTAAAATTTGCGGCATCTTCTTTTTAGTGGTCTTCCAGCTTTCTTTAATACTTTTCGAAAGCGAATCATCTTTTAAAATTGTGCGCGGTAAAGTAAAAATTAAGCGATAATTTATATAAAAAATCGCAAAAATTGAAATAAAATATAGCAAAGTTCCCGTTAGTGTTTTAGAAATTTCACCTGTAATAAATGCGGGAATTCGAAGTCGTTCAGTGATTGCGGTTGAAAGCCCAAGATTTTCGAGAGGCACCATCGAAATAAAATAAATTATAAAAAAGAAGACTTGAAAACCTATTAAACCTTTTAATTTCATGAAAGATTTTACTAAAGTGGTTTTTATCGAAAAAGCTGAACCTTCTCTTCTGGAATTGATAAAATTGATTAAAATAAAAAATTCCGCAAAGGTCAAAAATGCAACTAATAAAATATAAATTGCGCACAAAAACAAGCTTAATGGATTTGAAAAAATCAAATAAAAGTTATCTTTAGTTACATTTTCTTGGTTCGAAAACAATAAAATTAGTTTAAAAACCCAAAAAAGTAAATTTACCCCAATCACCGACATCGCAAAATGCAAAACTGAAGCACCAATCAAAAGACCATATTTATTTTTATAGAAAAAATCCCAAGATTGTTTGAAGTTTTTTAGTATTCTCATAATATTTATTTTCAAATTTTACCATATTTTATAATAAAAATAAAGCTTATTCTTGCCTCTCACTCCTAAAAATGTTACAATATTATTCTATTTAGTCCATATTGGAGGTACTTTTATGTTTAAATTATTTAAGACTAATAATATCGAAGTTCTATATAATTCTAAGATTGACGATGACGAGCTCAAAAATAAAATTGTAGAACAAATCATGAGTTTGCAAATTCTCACGCGCGGGTCGTATTCGCAAGAAGAATTTGATAGTAAGAAAGAGTGGTTTTTCATTCGAAAGAACGACGAAGTGACCACGGCGGTTGGGCTTGAACTTTTTAAAGAAATTAAAGTTGATAAAAAAGCCGTAAATGTTTACACAATATCGGATTTTGTGAATACTGCCACTGTTGCATCTAAAGCTAACAGCAATGAATTAACTGAGTTATTTTCAGAAGTTGTTAAATACGCTAAAAATAATTCGCAAATTGATTATTTAGTTTGTGCGATTCCGCAAAAAATAAACGCTAGGCCACTCGCAAGGGCTGGCTTTAATGCTAAACTTTTCAAAAATAGCTATTTTCATTCTTCGGGTATTATAAATGAATTGTCGAACTACATTATTCTCAATTCAGAAGAAAAACTTTCTAAAAGTGAAATCCTTGCCAAAATTCGCTCAGAGGAACAATCTCGCAGGACGCTCTTCAAAAAAATGCCAAAATCTTTGGTTAGAGAACTTCGAATCATTCATGAAAATAGGAAATTTATTGAAAAACATAAAGAGCCGCATGCATACTATGGTTTAATCGCCGGTCTTAATGTTAAAAAATAATTTTCATCTCCCTCATTTTGAGGGTTTTTTCTTGTTTAAAAAACTGATATAATATAAACTATGAAACACATTCAAACAATCATTTTTCGAAACTTTATTTCCCCAATTTCAATTGCAATTTTTATCCTTGCTGGCGGGCTTTTGCTTGTTGGCGAGGTTCGTGATGCATGGTTTATTTCTTTTGTAATTCTAGTAAATTCCTTTATCGGAACAATTCAGGAGGTTCGTGCATATTTAACCCTTCGAAAAATTGAATTAATGAGTGCACCCAGAGCAATGGTTTTTCGTGATGGAAAGCTTGAAGAAATTTTATTCACCGAACTTCAAAATGGCGACAAAATTTTTCTAAAAACTGGCGACGAAATTCCTGCAGATGCAAAAATCACAAAATCGAATTCTTTCGAAGTTAATGAATCAATCCTAACAGGAGAAAGTGATGCTATTTCGAAAAATGTTGGCGATAAAATTCTTTCAAGTTCAATCGTAGTTTCGGGTGAAGCTGAAGCTGAGGTTTTAGCTGTTGGTGAAAATACCGAAGCCGGTCAAATGGCAGCAAAACTCAAAAACTACAAACCGAAACTCACACCAATTCAACAAAAAATTTCGAAATTAATTTCAAGATTAAGCTGGTTTGCGCTCGCTCTAGCTATAGTGATTTGCGTGGTTTATTTCTTTATTTTTAAAGAAGACCCGACTACTATTTTAAAAACCATAACTTCTGCTGCAGTTGTTGTTGTTCCAGAAGGTCTATTGCTTGCGAGCTCGCTGTTCTTCGCTTATGGTTCATTAAAGTTACTCCAAGCTAAAGTTTTGCCACAAAAAATTTCTGCAATCGAAGATATGGCTCTATTGGAGGTTCTTGCAACAGATAAAACCGGAACATTAACCTCCCCTGAAATTGAGTTTAATTCTTGTGAAGTCATTAGTGAATACTTTTCGAAAGAAGAAATTGCGCAAATTCTAAATACTTTAAACTCAGAATCTGCCGAAAAAAATGCCACAGCTCAAGCTCTTTTAAATGAATTTAAAGATAGTAAAAATCTTAAAATTACAGATTACATGGCTTTTTCAAGTTCACGAAAGCTGGCTGGAATGACTTTTCTTAACAATAATAAAGAAGAATCTATCGTTTTCGGTGCTCCTGAATTTATTCTAAAAAATCTTTCAAAAGATAGTAAATCTGAAAGTATTTCGAAAAAAATTGATAATTTAGCATCTCAAGGTTTGCGAGTTCTACTTCTAGCAAAGTTTCAAAAATCTGGTAAAATTTCAAAACTTCTCGAAAACGAAAAACTTGAACCAATCGCAATAATTACACTTAAAAATACTCTAAGGCCAAATGTTCAAGAAACTGTTAGTTTTTTGCAAAATCGTGGCGTTTCAATTCGTGTAATTTCCGGAGATAATCCACGAACTGTGAGTTTTATTGCTCTTGAGGCCGGAATTAAAAATGCTGAAAAATACATAACTGGCGCAGAACTTGCTAATCTTTCGAAAAAAGACTTCGAAAAGGCTGTTCTTGAAAATACAATTTTTGCACGAGTATTGCCTGAACAAAAAGAGAAAATTATTGGTGTTTTTCAGAAGAATAAACTATATACAGGAATGATTGGCGATGGCGTAAATGACGCTCTTGCGATTAAAAAATCAGATTTGGGTATTTCTATGTTTGATGGCGCTCCTGCAACTCGCCGTGTTGCAGATTTAGTTTTGATGGATAATTCTTTCACTTCTCTACCAAGTGGTGTGAAGGTTGGGAATAGAATTATGCTTTCGATTGAAATGATCGCAATTTTGTTCTTCCATAAAATTATTCTTGGCGTAACAATTCTTTTTACAACAATGCTTGCCGGCGTTAATTACCCATTTCTTCCACGTCATATTACTTACATGAACTTTATTTTAGTAACAATGCCAACAGTTTTAACTACGCTTTTTCCACCAATACCTAAAGCTAAAATTAACCCTAAGAACTTCTGGCGGGACACACTTTATTCAATTACACCAATAGCAATTTTAAGTGGTTTAGCAATTTCATTTATTTATATTAGTTTATATTTTAAAGTTGACGGCAGTCTCGCAAGCAAGCACATAATGCATGGAATCTTGGCAACCGTCGTAATTGTGACTGCCTGGTTCGGCATTTTTGCAACAATCTTGAGCGAAATATTCCTTGGCTCAAAGCCTTCAAAAAACAACAAAATTCGTAGAACAATATATATCATTGGAACTTTAATTTTCACTGGTGTAATTTTTAGCGCCCCAATCTTACGTGAATTTTTTGAATTCAACTTGCCAAACATTAGTCAATTCTGGTTTATTTGCTCAGTGATTATTCTTGTTTCAGTTATCCAGTTATTTATTGCTTCAAGCAGATCTAAAAATAAATAGTCTCTCAGGAGGCTATTTTATTATTTCAAAAAGCCAGGTATCTCTAGCTCTGATCCTTTGAGTGCTTATCTTTAGAAAGTAAAAAATAAAATCAGGTTATTAAGCCTGATTTTACATTGCAATTTTTTTGGTTGAAATTGATTCATTAGAGATTCGATTTTGTTTTACCGCTCTTCTATTATCTTTTAACGACTCTAATTTATCTTTAATTTCTTTTGCTTTTTCTATATTTTCAACTTTAAGATAGAGCGAACCGAGAGTTCGTGAAGTTTGAGGTCTTTCATCAAGCTCTATAGCTTTTTCTAGCGCTGAAATCGCCAATTTATATTTACCCATTTTTTC
>CALAKV010000011.1 GCA_937922985.1 uncultured bacterium
TTCTTTTTAGCCATAATCTCTCTTAAATTAATATTTACAATTCTTAACTATTTTATCACAGTAAAAAGATAAAATCAAGTTATTTTATCAACAATAATTATTCAACAAAAAATTAATAACCCTCAACTATAAAATAATGCAGCACTGTTTCGGCACATAATGGTTAATTTAGTATAGTATTGACATTATCGAAATATTATGCTATAATTATAGCAATGAGACAAATGTCTCAGAGCTATTTAAAAATTTGGCATCATCATGATTTTTGATACTTATGAGCATTTCTAAGTTTGGTAAAATAGTGGATTTAGATATGCTCATGAGTGAGCTTACCCAGATAATGGGTGTCAAAGTGGGAAAATCCCTTAAATTAAATAGCTTTGACGAAAGAAAGGAAAAAAAAAAAAAAAAAAATTTTATTGGGGCCACGGTTCAACTGACCTATTTCTCTCTCTAGAAGATCGACAAACTCCAAAAATTTTGGATGTGGAGTACGACCACGATAAACTCCACACAATGTGTGGAGGCAGAACGACTTTTGTAAGCCGTTCTGGGGACTCCGGGGAGGGATTCTTTAACCAACTATGGTCATTAATCCCAGTTGGTACGTGGCGAGTAGATACGAAGCGGAACGGTGAGTTCCAGAACTTCGTATCTGTAGGTAGAATAGCTATCAACGAATATGTCGACGAATATGAAGACATATTCGTAGCGATACCTTACGCATCGCACCAGGAGAACAAGGAACAAACGCTCCAAAATTATCCCGTGGTGATAAAAGTTGGTACAAAAGTTATATATTGTAATTTTTATACTAACTTCACCGAAACCCTAAAAGCAATCCTTTTAGGGAAAGACCTTCCAGAATATGAAGGTCGTCGGAAAACCAAAAAAACCTTCCAGAAAACTTTCACTTTCGTTTATAGGAACGAGGAGGGGGACAAATGGGAGGAGGAAGAAAAATTTGAGATAGATTTTTACAATCTATTTCAAAATCATAACAAAGAAACTCCAAATCCATGGAGTTTCTTCCGGGATGAGCTAATGAAATATCGATTGCCTTATAAGCAACCCCGGATCTTTGAGCTTCTTGGAGTCGAGAAAATTGAAGATGATAAATTTATTAGAACTATCAATATTGATGGTTCTAAATACCGTGGAGAGCTTCTCGAATGTAATCCGCTCGAAACCGGTGAATTAACCGCCGGTTGGCAGAGAATTGCCGAAGATGTACTTATTCGCTTCTATGATAGCGAAGCACATCTTCTAGCATATACCAAAGGAGCGTATGCTGAAAAAGCACATCTTCTAGCCCAAAAAATGGGCGAAGGAGAAGAATTTATCGAATTTCTCAAGTCCGCCCACCAGGAGGAATATGAAGAATTTGAAAAATTGGTGCCTAAAGCATTATATATGCTGGATGGTGCTAATATTATTGCCGGAATCCGTAAAGATCTAGCGGATAAAATAGATAATAATATCCGTCAGACTACGTGGTCGCTAATTAGCCAAGTGACGGATGAAACAATTCTGGAAGAAATTCCGGATGATCTAGTCATTAGTATAGATGACTACCGGAGAGTAAATAACGGGTTCTCGGATATAGAGAGCCTAACAGAAAAATATTTCTCCGAAAAAACAGAATTAACAGCTAAGGAGCTAAAATGCGCCGCGGAATATTGGGATGTTATGCGAGTATTTAGATTCTTAGCACTGGAGGGAAGATTTAAGCTTAGTCTTCCGCTTAAATCTTAGCACATTTTGAATCCTCGAGATGCCTCGGGGATTTTTTAATTTAAACAGTCACACCTTACATTAAACAAGGTGTGGCTTTTAGAGTAATAACAAATTTGGAGCCACGATCGGGGCTTGAACCCGAGACCTCATCCTTACCATGGATGCGCTCTACCAGCTGAGCTATCGCGGCGACAGTCCAATTATATCATACAAAATGCAAAAAATGAACTATTTTTGTTTTTTAGTAGAAGGTTTTTTAGACAATGAAAAGGTCTCGAGCAGAGCTACACCAATCACCCAAATAATTGAATTAACCAGAAAAAGACCAGATGCTAAAATTGACAAAAATATAATTAGATGGCCTAATCCCTGATTGATAAGACTAACTACACTCGCTACACAAAAGCTCGTTACAGCGAGAATAATATAAAACCTCTGCAGTTTTATGCGCTCATTTGTAGTTTCTAGGTATTTTGAAAATGTTTTTCGAAAATTATTCATAGCTTGATTATACCATATTTATCTAAATAGGTCAATTCAATTCCGAGTCAGGGTTCATTCTTTCGGAGAAATTAAGTCAAGTAGCGCCGATACAAATTTAGCCTGACTCCAAGTTTAGGGGAGCTACAGAAAGCCATTCAAGATTGTGCGGATTGATTCGCTCTGGTAAAATTCCGGCAGAAGAGCTCCTTGCCACAGCCCAATCTAATATCCGCTCAGCCTGTCGTTTATCGCCTTTTGCGAGATAGTATTCCCCTTGACAAAGTGTTGAAACTATCCAAATATTAGAATTATAATCATCAGAGAAACGATAATAAACATCATTTTCAAAACGAGGAATGCTAATATTTCGTTCCGCTTCAAAATACTTCTTTAGAGATTCAAAAGATCTCTCAATTTCAGATGAGCTAAAATCAAAAAGCCCAAACATAAATGCGCCATAAAAACTCGACGCATCAATTTTCTGGTCTTTTTCACCAGATGGCCAAATTCCACGATAGAAATAATTTAAATCTGTGTTAAATAATTCTTGATGCGCAGTTTTTTTTAATTTTATCAGCAGCAGCCCGCCAACGATAAGCGTCTTGAGGCAGGCTTACCAAAATCTCACGCAAGATCCGCGGCGGAATTTAGCGACGCAAAAACAATTGCATTAGAATATGTCGTCGAAAGAAAATCTATCTCCCATAGTTCATAGTTTGGTTTTCAGATTAAAATAGCCCAGTGCATTCTTTTGAAGTTCATCTTTAAAAATATTAAATACCAAGTCCTCATCACCTGTTAGGTTTTGGTGGCGAGCCTTAAGGTCTTCCAGTTTGGCGGTAAGGGCTTGTTTTTGTTGGTTCGCCAGTTTATATCTTTCAATCAAAATATTTCTATCTACTTTTTCAGGGTTCAAAACCACCAATTCATCTTCACCATTATTTTTCAAGAAAACCGCATCCACACCTTGTTTGCGAAGTTGTTCTGTAACTTCATTTAGATCTTCGGCATATATTTCAGCATCTGTTTCAACCACACGAGCACCTGGAAGTAGCCGAGCTTCAATTAAAGCTCCCGAACCTTTGCCGTTATCTCGCCCATTAATTGCAAAGTTTTCCGAAACGTTTCGGTTCGTTGAAAAGCTTACGCTATCTTGGTCACTAACATCATGACCACCACCAAAATATGCATTTTCATCTAATTCATTGCCGCGTTTAAAGCCATTCTTGTGAATTTCTTCCGCCACTTTACCGTTCGTACCGTGGTATAGTTTGGTATTTTCGTTAATTGTAGATGGCTGAAAATTAAAGTCTGATAAATTTGTCTCATTATTTTGTATATTTTCTTGATCTAAACTCCATCCTGGCATAGATCCTGGTTCTTCTAAGAATATTTTTGCACGGCGAATAAAACTATTTTTATATGGTTCAATTTCTTGTTCTGTAGCCCCTTCTCGTTTTAGTCTTGCTTCTAGATCTGCAAGGGTTTCGCCGGTGTTATCTCGCACCCGCGAAAGTCTTTCGTCCAAGTTTTGATCTATTTTATTGCGAATTTCATCTGAATATTGATAGCCGTTGTTGACTTTTTGAGTGTTTTGTGCTATATTAGAATCATAAGCGTTCGACTTTAATTCAGTGTCGTTGCCATTGGCATCATAGCTGACCAAGTCGGGCTCTTTTTTAATGTCTGCAATACCATTGACTTTTTGGTCTTTTTGTGTTATATTGGAACCATAAACATCAGCATAGGACTTGGTGGATGGGTTATCCCTTAAGCCAGGAGTGCTGATGTTTTCTTTTGTAGTAGCTCCATATAAAGTATTTCTATTAATAGTATTATTTCTAGCTACATTAAAGGTGGTGTTAAAATCTTTTCCGCCATATTTAAAGTTAATATCTCGGTAATCAAAACCATCCGGTGCGATACCGTGATTTTTAGTATCTGGTGAAGTGTGGCTATATTCTGAGTTTTGGATCAATTCATTTATTCTTGGGGTTGAACGCATTTTCGCAATAAACTCTGCATCTGTTCCAGCTTGTGTATTTACAAACTTTTTATTGCCTCTTCCACTCAAATATATCTCTTGTCCATCACCCGTCACATATGGATTATTTGCTCGTAAATCTTGAAGCATATTAAAACTACGCTCACTCATCCGTTTGCGAGTGTCGCCAGTGAATTTACCAATTAACTCATCCTTAGTAAAACCTAACTGGTCGCTATCCAAGCGGTTAATGTTTGTTTCTCTCCTTGGGTTATATTGCAAGTCTCCACCTCGGTTTTGCCTCTCTGTTTCTGTGAGGGTGATTTTTTCGCGTGTTGGAGTTACCGCATTTCTTTCTGCCTCATATAATGCTTTTGGATCATAGCTGGTGTTGTTCTTGTATGGATTCTTCACAGACTCCATCCCACCAAAGGCCATTTTGCCAGCTCCACCCATAATCCCACCCATTAAAGCACTTTCAGCGACATTTTCATGGATATCTTGTTTGTCATCGAAAAGTTTTTTAGTGAAGTTTTCGGCATATTGCTGTGCACCTTCTTCACCAGCTTCACCCAATGCACCCGTGATAGCTCGCCCAACCATATTTTTTGCAAATCTACCACCAATCTTACCCGTAAGGTTATCAATTCCAAGCTTTTCAATCGCGGCTTGCGCTCCAGCATTAGCGGTTGAAGCTAAATAACGAGAAGTAAAGCTACTTGGTGTATATGCTTCACCTTTTGCTGCCGCTTCAGCCTTTTTGCGAGCTTCAATGTTGTCTAAGTGGTCCATCATATCTGAATGTGCCTCAACACCATGCACCAAAGCAGGCGCAACACCACCAGCTACAGGGGTCATTGCGGCATCAATTGCCATTCTAGCCCCAGAATTACCCAAGCCATAGGCTAATTTGTTATCTTGGTCAGTTAAACCAGTTGCATCATTGAGTGTTTTTCGCACAATGTTCTTTTCACGGTCTGCTCGCACACGCTTAATTAAATTGTTTGCAAATTGGTTATCTTCATCAAAGAGTTTAATCGTATTAGCGCCAAGCTCAGTTACCGCTCCCGATACTTTCGGCACAAATTCCACCACGCTGTTCGCTGCACCTTTCACTGCTGACACTGGCGCAACAACTGTCTGTTGAAGATTATCATTATAATTTTTAGTGAAATCACTTACCGCCGTAGCATTTTTATTGATATTCTGGCTAGTTTGCGCAATGTTTTGCTTCACTTGCTGGTCATCTGGTCCATATTTTCGGAGCATTTCAGCGTTCACCCGGTTTTGGATGTTCTGGTTAATAGTGTTTTCTCGCATTTGTGCTGTTTTTCCACCACTAAAAATATCATTCAAGAAATTAGCTGCATGGTCTGAACCTTGGTTGTAGCGGTCTGTTTCTTCTTGCCGATATTTGTTTACCAACTGTTGGCGTTCTTGGTCTCGGTTCACTTGTGGCTGTGGTTGCACAGGCTGCACTGGTTTCACTGGGTTTAAGTCTACCGAACTCTTCGCAAATTCTTTTGGTTGTTGTGGTTGAGTGGGATTGCTTAAATTATTTATAAAATTATCCCCAAGTTTGGGCGTGCTATTAAAACTCACCGCAGATTGTTGTTGCTGTGGTTGTTGTTCATCTTCTCGCTTTTTCTTTTGGCCAAAAAGTCCACCAAAAAAGTCGCCAATACCTTTGAAAATATCCATCTCTTCTCCTTATCTTGTCGCTACAAAATAAAAAACTGAGCGACGCAAATGTTAATATTTTGCTAATCGCTCAGCGCTCTGAGTGGATTATTTTATAGTTTTATTATAACAGAATTATCTATAAAATAAAAGAAACCCGAGCAGGGCTTCTTCTACAGAAAACATTCATTAAAAAACTTTAGTATGAATATTATACAAAATTTATCAAAGAGTGCAAAGACTTAAAAGAGCATTATTGATGAAATTCGTGGTTTGGGTCTATTCGGGTTACAATAAAATACCCATCCATATTGTATCCATGAAGTCTGCCCGATTGAGAATATTCATAATGTTTTATCTTAACCTTTTCGCCAGATTTAGTAGTCCATACGTCATCATCATCGTCCTCTCTCTTTTTAAGTGAGTTAACTTGCCTCACTGGCTTGCCGACCCAATTATCTAAAAATTTACCTATATTGTGCCATTCTTTAGGTGTGCAATCTTTAAATGTATAATCCTTCTGAGTAGCCTCACCTATAAAAGCAACCTTAAAAATCCCTTCACTATGCCTGGTTAGTATCGGCGCTTCTTTCTTCGGACTATTTTTAGATGTCAACCCTTTAGGCTTTTTAGCCTTACGCTTCTTATTCCTCATGAATAGACTTGTAAAATTCCCTCATTGTTTTTGTTGATATTTTTTTGCTACAAGGCTTAAACTCTGGAGTAGCACCTCGTGCTTCAATCCAAGGTTTTTCTTGATGTGTTAATACCTCTAAAGAATCCCCATCTTGATCGCCATAAGTAGCCCAGACAGATTCTAGTAATTGAACTAGGCCATCTTCAGAGCTTAGTAATTCATAATTTGGAGTCTCCTTTGGAATATTTCCCCATCCAAATGAAGCATATTTTCGTCGTAACTCCACATTCACGGGGCCATGAACCCATGCTTCAAATTCTGCTCTTTCTGCAATCGATTTATCTCGCAACGCTTGACTCCAAGCTTCAGCATAATAGCAAAGTTTTTGCAATTTCTTTTGAGACATAGATTCTTTTGATAAAAACCAAGAAGCTATATCTAAAATATCCACCCTTTGTTTAAAATTGAATAGTCCCATAATCATTTTGGTGTATATTATACACTAACCTCCCACCTTTTGTAAAATGCTTATTCTTACTTTCATTTTAACATAAACGGAATAAATTTACAACATAATCCTAATGCTTTTTTAAATCAATATATTAATAACACTGTACATAAAAAAGAAAGCCCTTTCGAGCTTCCTTTCCCTACGCCTGCAAATCCTTTTTCTTCTTATTTGGATCAAGCAATGCAGCAAGTCGTGGGTCAAGCTGGTCTTGTAGTCCTGCCTGATCCGGATTTCCACTGTCTACTTTCACACCTTGCACATTTTCGCTATAATCACTAAGTTTCGGTGCTTTAAATTCCACTTTTTCAAGTGCTTTTGGTGTTTCCTTGCTCAAGTCCAAAATTCTATTCTGGCTGTTGCTAATCTGGTTAGATAGATCCCGTGTTTGGTCGATCGCGCTCTGCAACCCTTGGCCATTCGCAGTCTTCTGTTTCTGCCTTGCGTCCATAATGCGGTTATTCAAGTCAATTCGGCTACTTTCAATTTGCGAATCAACATTATTTAGCGCATCTTGGCGGTTCGTTTCCCAGTCTTTCTTATTCTTGTTGTATGCATTAGTTGCGCTAGCAAACTCCAAGTCTTGGTTTCGGCGATCTCGGGCGAAAGCATCTTGTGCACTTCCGGCGTTTCGGCTCGCCTCCAAGCCAACCGCCCAAGGAGCAACAATTTGTGCTGCACTTGAATCTCCGGCCCCACCTGCTGCAAACATTTGGCGCAAAGCGTTTGTTTGGTTGTTTGCGTCTTCCATAATTTGTGAACGCACTGCACGGTTCTGAGCTTCTGAGTCTCGTTTGTTCATCTCATAGGCGCCCTTGCTTTGGGTGTAGCTGTTTTCAAGGTCGTTTAGCTGATGAGCGTAGTTGTTTTCAACATTGCCACGCCAGATGTCTCGTTGGCGGTCCAATCTGCCCAAGCCTTCAGTTGCCACTCGTTCTTGTTCACGGTATTTTGCAATCTCATCTGCCCTTGCTTTTGCTTGCGGGTCGTAGACTCCGCCTTGGCGTGGGTCTGAGTAGACTGGAGATGGCTTATCACCCTTGTTTTGATTTAAATTATTTTTTTCCAGTCATTATATAATCCCTTTACAAGATGATGAGTTCCAGCATATTCAAACCCTAGGTCATTAGCATCGTTAAATCCTGTACCATCAGGGTGGTTATATCTAATCATAGCTTCTCTATCTACACCACCATCATTTCCGGTATATTTCAAGAAGTTATCAAAGCCGTTCGCAGCCAAAAAACCACGAAAGTCATCATTGCCGTTATATTTATTGTAGTCTAAAGCCATATCTTCCTCTATATATCATTTGGGAGATAATGTTTGGCTTAGTTATTTTTTTAACAAAAATGCTGAACAGCTATGGTGTGATATTTTTTCTCTCTTCCACCGCGCGTTACATACATTCCAGCGCGTGTAAACTTAGGGTTTAAAATATTCTCTTTATGTCCTTGGCTACCCATCCAGCCATCTACGAGCTGTTTTTCTGTAGGGTAGTTCCAAGAGATATTTTCCCCCAGCCAGCCA
>CALAKV010000012.1 GCA_937922985.1 uncultured bacterium
ACAATGGTCGTTTACATATTCCTGTATATATTTCAGAGAATATGGTTGGACACAAACTTGGTGAATTTGCGCCAACACGTAAATTCCGAAAACACGGCGGAAAGGATAAGAAATAATGGCTAATGTAACAACTCGTGCCTACATTAAAGGTATTGGTCAGACTCCACGAAAAGTTTCGATCGTGGCAAGTCTTGTTCGTGGTCGAACTGTTGCTGATGCATTAGTAATTCTTGATCACACACCACGCCGAAGTGCTTTAGCTGTTAAAAAAGCTATCCAATCAGCTGCAGCTAATGCTAAAAATAATGATAATGCTGATCCAAAAACTCTAGTAATTACAACTTTATCAGTTACTGCTGGATCACGATTGAAGCGATTTAAGCCTCATATGCGAGGTATGGCGCTTCCTTTCCAAAAGAAAACTTCAAACATTTTAGTAGAAGTTTCTGGCGTTGTTAAAGAGAAGAAAGCTCCAGCTAAAAAAGCTGAAGTTAAGAAAACTACTGCGAAAGCAGAGAAAGAGAGCAAATAATGGGTCAAAAAGTTAATCCGATTAGCTTCCGTTTGCAAGCTCATAAAAACTGGGATTCACGATGGTTTGCCCAGAAAAAAGATTTTGCAAAATTCTTAATTGAAGACGACAAAATTCGAAAAACTATCGAAAAACGATTTGAAAGCCGACCAACAATTGACCGAATCGAAATTGAACGAACAGAAAACCTTATCACTGTTTCAATTCATACAGCAAAAGCTGGCGTTGTAATTGGTCGTGGTGGTGCTGGTGTTCAAGAACTTAAAACTCAACTTGAAAAAATGGTGAGTTTACCAGTTCGAATCAATATTGAAGAAGTTCGCCGACCAGAGCTTTCAGCTAAATTGGTTGCTGAAAATATTGCTAGACAATTGGAGCGACGAATTAACTTCCGCCGAGCCGTTAAAATGGCATTGCAAAACACAATGCAAGCTGGCGCGAAAGGTGTTCGTATCGAGGTTGCTGGACGATTGAATGGAGCTGAAATGAGCCGCCGCGAGAAATTCTCTGAAGGATCTGTTCCTCTTCATACAATTCGTGCAGATATCAACTATCACGGAGCACGTTCGCAAACTCCTGCTGGTACTATCGGCGTAAAAGTTTGGATTAATAAAGGTGAAAGGAACGATAAGTAATGGCTATTTTATTACCAAAGAAAACCGCTCACCGAAAAGTTCGAAAAGGTAAAAACCCAGGCCGAGCAACTCGTGGAAACACTGTTGCCTTCGGTGACTATGGATTGGTTAGCCTTGAGAACGAGCGAATCAACTCGCGACAAATCGAATCAGCCCGAACGGCGATGACTCGTTATATTAAACGTGGTGGTCAAGTTTGGATTCGAATATTCCCTCATACACCAGTTACTCGAAAACCACAAGATGTGAAAATGGGTAGCGGTAAGGGAAATCCAGAATTCTTTGTGGCTAAAGTTAAAGCTGGAACAGTTATGTTCGAAATGAACGGCGTTTCAGAAGAAGTTGCACGCGAAGCTATGCGACTTGCTGGCCACAAACTTCCAGTAAAAGTTAAATTCGTAAAGAAAGGTGAAATCTAATATGGCGACTACATTGACAGGTGTTGTTTCGAGCGCTAAAGCCGACAAAACTATCACCGTAACAGTTCATAGCCGTGAAACACACCCAATTTACGGCAAGCAATATACTGTAACTCGAAAATATACTGCTCATGATGAAAATAATGAAGCTGGTGAAGGTGACAAAGTTATCATCAAAGAAGTTCGACCAATTTCGAAAACTAAGAGCTTTGCTTTAGTTGAAATCGTCGAAAAAGCTCGAGGTTCAGTAGAATTGAAAGAGGAGGCATAATGATTCAGCAAGAAAGCCGACTTAAAGTAACAGATAACAGTGGCGCAAAAGAGATCCTTTGTATTCGTGTACTAGGTGGTTCAAAACGCCGATATGCACGAGTTGGTGATATCATTGTCGCTACCGTTAAAGACGCTAACCCAACTGGTAATATTAAGAAAAAATCAGTTGTGAAAGCCGTTGTTGTTCGAACTCGCGACCAAATTCGCCGAAAAGATGGTTCAACTATTTGTTTCGATGATAATGCGGCCGTAATTATTGCCGACGACAAAACTCCAAAAGCGACTCGTGTATTTGGTCCTGTGCCACGCGAACTTCGTGACTTGGGATACAACAAAATTATCAGCTTAGCTCCGGAGGTGCTATAATATGGCGTTAAATGGAATCGTTAAGGGTGATAATGTTATAATTATCAGCGGAAAAGACAAAGGCGTTACTGGTGAAGTTGTAAAAGTTTTACCAAAGAAAAATGCTGTTTTGGTTGAAGGTGTTGGTAAAAAGCATCGTCACATCAAACCAAATCAATTCAATCCGCGCGGTGGAGTAAAAGATATTCATGTCCCAACTCCAGTTCATAAAGTTAAAAAAGTAGAAGCTAAAAGCGCTAAATCAAGCAAAAAAGGAGATAAATAATGGCTAAAACTGCTGTTTATGTTCCTCGCTTGAAAACTCTTTACAAAGATAAAATTGCTAAAGAACTCCAAAGCGAACTAGAGCTAACAAATATCCACCAAGTTCCAAAGCTTGAAAAAATCGTTGTTAGCGTAGGAACAGGTAAGAAAAAGGAAGACAAGCGTTTTCAAGAAGTTGTAAAAAATACAATTACAAAAATTACTGGTCAAGTTCCAGTAGAGCGTTTGCCCAAAAAATCAATTGCAACCTTTAAAATTCGTGGTGGAATGGGTGCTCCAATTGGTCATAGTGTAACTTTGCGTGGTGATCGAATGTATGAATTTCTTGATCGCCTCGTAAATGTAGCTTTGCCTCGCGTGCGTGACTTTCACGGTGTTGGAACAAAAGGTTTCGATAAAGGTGGAAATTACAATTTGGGAATTTTAGAGCAATCTGTTTTCCCAGAGCTAACTTTTGAAGAAACTCAAATTCTTCACGGACTTCAAGTTACTTTCGTAATCAAAAACGAAGGTGAAGCTCACAGTCGAGCGCTACTTGAAAAATTCGGAATTCCATTTGAAAAGAAAGGAAAAGCGTAATGGCTAAAAAATCAATGATTGCAAAAGACTTGAAACGCAAAAAAATGATTGAAAAATATGCTGCAAAACGCGCCGAATTGAAAGCTGCTGGCGACCAAGAAGGTCTTCAAAAGCTTCCACGCAATTCAAGCCCTACACGACTTAAGAACCGCGACAATTTTGATGGTCGACCACGCGGTTATATGCGACGATTTGGTATGAGCCGAATCACTTTCCGTATTAAAGCCTCAAAGGGTGAGATCCCAGGCGTAACAAAAAGTAGTTGGTAGAAGGAAGGAGAGACTATGTCATTACAATCAACTGACCCAATCGCCGACCTTCTAACTCGCATTCGAAATGCGGCATTGGTTGGCAAGAACGAAATTCGCGTTCCTTCAAGCAAATTGAAAGAAGTTGTAGCGAAAGAGCTTGCAAAAGCTAATTATATTGAATCCGTTAAAGTTGAATCAGCAAAACCCCGTGATATTTTGGTAGTAAAAATCGCCAAAGATGGTGAAGTTGCGCGCTTTAACGAACTTACTCGAATGAGTAAACCAGGTCGCCGAATGTATGTTGGCGTAGAAGAAATCCCACGCATTAAAAGTGGTCGTGGAATGGTGCTACTTTCAACATCAAAAGGTGTCATGAACGGTTTCGAAGCCAAGAAACAACGACTGGGTGGCGAATTACTACTTAAGGTTTGGTAATTAAATCTAAAAGTTAAAAACAGACTTTCGTTATGAGAGTCTGTTTTTAATATGTTTAAAAGATACTGGAATAGTATATTATAGATAACAAATCCTTTATAGGTGTGTGTTGAGTGATATTGTATGTTGTGTATGTATAGTTTAGTAGAGTAAACCTAGTTATTTAAGGGATGTTTATGTTTCAATAGATTATAATATTACTACTTTTGTTTGTTTTTTTGGAGGTAATAAAATACCCACCTTATAATAAGGCGGATATTTTTATAATATGATATGTTTGGACCGATTAAGCTTTATATTTCCTTAACCTATCAGCGGTTATAATAGTTAGTAAAGCTCCTACTACTACCATTGTAATGTCTATGATGTTTTTGAACATTCCAGTATTTGGTGCTGAAATTTTAGTTACATCTTTATAGATATACGAGATAATGGTCTCTTTACTGCTAACGAATCCTTTAGTAGAACCTTCGGTGCGTTGTAATTTGTATGTACGACCATTTATTTCTAACGTATCTACAGGGGATGATTCGAAAGGATCACCTATCTGAGATCCTGAACTCTTAAGAGTGTTGTCAGGTTTAATTGGCTTTCCATTTTTATCGAGGAATTTCTCGACAACTTTTTCACCTTTCTTCGGCTTATATGTAAAGATAATTGTTTGATCACTATCTTTAACTTTTCCAATCTCAGGAGCTGAATTGTCGGACAGTTTGTCGAATACATACACTAGGCCATCTTTGGTGATCTCTTTTGGTGGGTTGCAGGAATAGTCTGTACCAACTTGAGTGTTGGACTTATGGATCTCTTCGGTGTTTTTAATTTCTTTACCGTCTTGACCTACGAACTTAGCCTCTACTTTTCCACCTTTCTTAGGCGAATATTTCACTTCAAAATTCTGAGACTTGTCTGAAACTTTTCCAGTAATTTCTTTAGTCTGAGACTTTATGGTGTAAACTAGACCTTTGTCATCAGTAATCTCTTCTGGTGGATTATACTTGAAAGGAGTTCCAATTTGATCGCCGTCTTTATGGATAGTTGATGAGTTATTGATAGGTGAATTATTGTTCTCATTTATAAAGTTAACAGTTACACTCTTACCAGCTTTTGGCTTATATTGATATATCACTTCTTTCGATGTGCTATCAACCTTGCCTGATTTAGTACCAGATATAACCTTATCAAACATGTAAACTAATCCTGTACTGCTGGTTATTTCGGCATCTGGCTCATCATTATAGTCGGCGCCAACAGGAGTATTGGTGTTCTTAATAACTTTTGAGTTTTTGATACTCTGATTGTTTTGATCTACGTAACGTGCCATAACTTGACCGCCCTTTTTAGGTACATAGCCATATATAATAGTCTGTTCATTTTCGGACACTCGGCCATTTTGCGGGGCAGAGTTAGGGAGAAGAGAGCTAAATACATATGTTATGCCATTATGGACTATTTCAGGTTTAGGCGTACTTGAGTAAGTTGAACCAGATTGAGGGTCTTTTGGTGTTACTGACTCTGTTAGAATGGTTTCATTAGAGCCAATAATTTTTGAGACCGCATTAACTGGTTTTCCTATTTTTGGCAAATATTCAAAGATTACAGTTTGTGGATCAGATGTAACTCTTCCGTTTTGAGGAGCACCCGAAGCTGAAACTTGTTTATAAATATACTTCAAACCATTATGTTCTATCTCTGGTTTTGGAGTTGTTGAATATTCGGTTCCAACTTGAGTTTTGTCTG
>CALAKV010000013.1 GCA_937922985.1 uncultured bacterium
TCCAGTGTTGTCGCTTCCAATTATGAAACCATTCTGATATTTTTGCGCACGGCCATTATTGATAATGTTAAAATATCCAGATAGTGGCAGTCCCATCTTACCATGTTCATACCCTAGTTCAGAATATCTTTGTCTAATTTTACCATAGTTTTCCCAATATCCAGTGCTATCACTTCCAATTATGAAACCATTTTTAAACCTTTGGAATATTGATTTATCGGTCTTGAAAAATTCAGAATCTACATCACCAAGATATCCTTTTTCACCACCTAGCTCAATATATCTTTCATATATTCCACTATGTATTCTTTTACTTTCAAGAGTTGAACCAAATAGCTGGTTAAAGAACATAAAGAAATTACGATTTCCATAAGCTCCACAATGTGAAGTTCCCGGATAATTTGCTAGCGCTGAATCATTTGGAACATACGGCGTATAAATATACAAACTTAAAGTTGCAACATTCTCAATATTAACACGTTTTGTACCACAAGCTGGATTTGGTGAATATTGAATATTATTCCATCCAAGCTTCAGCGAATAGCCACCATCTTTATGATGGTCTTTATAATATTTTAACTGCCAAGCCGCCAAAGTCATTTGTTTATAAAAACCAGCTTTCGAATCCGCACAAGCAGCAGAAAATCCAGGGCCAGAATCTGGGCAAGCATAACCCATCGCATATTTATATTGAGTTTTTACTGGCCAATTATCATCTAGTAAATTGAGAGATTCTTTCTTTAGTAAAACCAACAAAACTTGCGGGTTAATTCCATATTTCTGAGCTGCATCATAAATAATCTGTGCCGCCGAAATTCCGCCTTTGAAAGATCCACCACCTTTTTCGAAAGAAGTTTCGCCAGTATTTGGGTTTTCGTGATAATTATTTATACATACATATGGAGGTTTATGCCAATAATTTGAATTTTGTGCAGTAGCAAATTGAGCAGCGGTTCTACCATCATTTTTTCCAGAAGGACCGGTACCCCAGGTATCGCAACTACCAATTTGCTTGTTTAAAAAGCTTTGGATTTGTTGCACATTCATTGCATCTTTATTATAAAAAATACTATCGTCAATAATTCGGCCAGGATTGAAATCAGTTGCCTTAACAGCGTTAGAAACATTTCTAAGTACAGCTAAAGCACTAAAAACAATAATCGCCACAGCTGGCACACCAATTAAAATTGACTTTTTAAATTTTTTACTTCTCGATTGTAAAACTTTGAGCATCCGACCTTCCTTCTTGCTTTTGTTTTGAATTTTTATAAGTTGTTATTGCCGTCCATTTTCCAGTTTTAAATTCACTATCACTAATTTTTTTCGAAACCGCCTTACAGTATTTATTATTTGGACTCTCTAAAATTTCGGTTGAAAGTTCAATTTTAGTTCCATCAGAATGCGTTAGAGTATATGAACATTTACCATTCCCATCGTCATAAAGAAGCCCTGAAATCTGCCCAGCCACACGAACTGCGCCATCTTCAACTTGCACAGTTGTATAAGTTGGAAAATTTGTATATCCCGAGGATTCAACAGTTCCTTCAGCACGATCAGTATTATTATTTTTAGTTTTCGAATTAATGATTTCCTTTGCAGCTTCTTGCTTTTTAGTTTCTTCAGGTTTTTTCGAATCTTTTTATTTATCATTTTTTTCTCTTACTGCTTTATTTTTCTTCATTGCTTTTGAAGTATTTTCTTCTTTTTTCTCATTATTTTTTTGAGAATTTGAATTTGCCCACCAGAAAATTCCACCAGCACCAGCAACCAGCAAAATTACAAATGCAGCAAAAATAATAGTTTTAGTTTTTTTAGTATTTTGTGTGTTTATTTTCATTTTATTTCTCCTAAACCAATTTTAGCATAAGCCAAATAAAATTTCAACATTTTGGTTATATTTTTTGGTGATTTTGTGCTATAATATAATTACTATGAAAAAACTCATCACAATCATGATTCCAGCTTATAACGAGGAAAAAGCTCTACCAAAACTTTTCGAAAGGCTCAACCTTTTAGCAAAAAACACTTCAAAATATGATTTTGAATTTCTTTTTATTAATGATGGTTCGAAAGATAAAACAATGGAAATTATTAGAAGTGAAAGCCAAAAAGATTCACGAATTTCCTACATTAATTTAAGCCGAAATTTTGGAAAAGAAAATGCAATGCTGGCAGGTTTTGATTATGCAAAAGGAGACGCATTAGTGATTATTGATGCAGATCTGCAGGATCCACCAGAATTAATTCCTGCAATGATCAACCTTTGGGAAGAAGGTTTTGATGACGTTTATGCTAAACGTGAATCTCGTGATGGTGAAACTTGGCTTAAAAAGCAAACTTCGAAATGGTTCTACAGCATACTTGATAAAATTTCACAAATTGAAATTCAACGCGACACTGGCGATTTTCGACTTCTCGACCGCCGTGCAGTTGAAGCCTTAAAAACTCTCCGCGAAACCAACCGTTATACCAAAGGAATGTTCTCTTGGGTTGGTTTTCGAAAGAAAGAGATTACTTATAAACGTGATGCGCGTGTAGCTGGCGAAACAAAATGGAATTATGCAAAACTTTTCAATCTCGCAATTGAAGGAATCACCAGCTTCACTGTTGCGCCACTTCGCATTGCTACAATTACAGGATTTTTCATCTCAATTGCTGCATTTTTGTGGATCGCTTTTTTACTAATTCGCCCACTTTTCGGCGTTCCAACTGGTGACGGTTATACTTCAATTATGTCAGTAATTCTTTTTCTTGGTGGAATTCAACTCCTCTCAATTGGAATTTTAGGTGAATATATTGGTCGAATTTTTATCGAAAGCAAAAATCGCCCTGTTTATCTAACGCAAGAAATCAAGGAATTCAACCATGAAAAATCTACTAAAAAAGCTAAAAAATAGCCAAGAATTTTGGTTTGCAGCAATTGGTGGATTGAATACAATTCTAGATTTTGTAATTCTTTTTGGGCTAACTTCTCTTGGAATTAGCTCTTTAATTGCAAACGTTTTCTCGACTGGGATTACTTTTATAAATAGCTTTAGTTTAAATAAGAAAATCACTTTTAAATCAGTTTCAAAAAATAAAAAAGAACTCGCTCGAGAAATGGCACTTTTTATTATTGTAACACTTTTTGGGCTTTGGGTTATTCAAGGTGTGATAATTTTTCTAACTTTGCCATTCTTCGAAAGTATTTTAAAAAATCCAAAAATATCGCTTTTAATTTCAAAGCTTGTCGCTACCGTCTTCAGCTTAATCTGGAACTTTATCCTTTACAAAAAAGTTGTCTTTAATAAAAATTAAACATATTATTTATTTACCGAAGAAATTTATAACCGATTTGGAAGCCATTTTAAACTAAAAACAAAATAAAATAAGCCTTCAAAAGACTTATTTTTTAGAAATAATTAATTGTCGTTCGCGACCTTCACCTTCAGAATGTGTTTCGATATCTGAATAATCTTGAGCTAATTTATGAACAGTGAAGCGGTCGGTTGGATTTAAGTTTAATCGGTAAGGCTCACCAGTTTTTCGAACTTGTTCAATCCATTTTTCAGCTTTTTCAGTAATTTTTTGAGCTCGTTGTTTTTTATAATCTGCAACATCAATATTTACACGGTGAATTTCAGCATTTTTAGCTTCAAGCACTCGCGAAATTAAAAATTGTAATGAACGCAAATTTCCAGAATCACGACCAATGAATAAAGAGTTTAGCTCGCTTGAAGGAACCGAAAGCTGGATAATTTCATCATCCGCAGTTGAATGAACCGCCAGATTAACTCCGAAAAAGCTAAGAATATCTTCCAAAAACTTTTGTGCAAAAACAATTGATTCTTCTCGATTCATATTACCTCCGTTTTCCATCTTTCGCTTTAATTCTTCGAATATTCGTTCCGCCTTTTTCTTTCGAATTTTTCTTTATCGTCTTAGATGGTGTATTTTTTACAATGATTGCTTCTTTAGCATTTTTAAGCTTATTTTTTGGAGATTCCTGAGCAATTTCTTCCATCTCTTTTGAATCAATTGAGAAAATATATTTTTGCTGAATAATTTGAATAATATTCGAAATTAAGTAATAGAAAATCAAAGCGCCATAAAGCCCCATCATAAGAAAGAACAAAATTACTGGGAGAATTAAATTCATATTAGAATTTACCGCAGCGTTAAGTTCTGCCTGATTTGGCTCTTTTCCTTCTGCTGCCTCCTTAAAAATATCACGAATCCGCCGATTACCATTTTTTGGCTGAGTCTGCCGAACCATATACCACTGCGAAAGTGTTAGTCCAACTAAAATCACCATCATAAAACCGCTTGAAAGGTCATTTAAAGGTACAGCCGTATCTGTTAAGTCGATAACTCCAAGGAATTTTGGTTCAAGTTTTTTGCTTGAAATAACATCACTCACGCGACTCATTTGCGCAACCGGCTGATATACCCATTTCGAAATTTGGTCAGGCGTATTCACTACAATTCGCATCACACTAAAGAAAGTTAATAGGATTGGCAACTGAATAAATAAAGCCAGCATTGAACGAAATGGCTTGAAATTATGACGGCGATAAAGTTCCATCATCTGTAAAGTTTCAGCTTGTTTATTACCTTTCGAATTTTTGCGAATTTTTTGCAATTCTGGCTGAAGCTCTCGCATAACTTTTGATTGATGAAGTTGACTTTTTGTAAGCGGCCACATCAAAAATCGCACAATTAAAGTGAAGATAATAATTGTGAAACCAAAGTCGCCAATAAAGTTATAAATCACTAATAATAGGTTCAAAATTGGCTGAGTAATAAATAATTCAAACAAGTTCATATCTATTATTATACTACTTTCTACTACTTATTACAATAAAAATCAGCCTCTTTAAAGATATCAATTATAGCTTCTTTAAGTTCTTCATGCGGAATATCTTTTATGCTTTTATGAAAAATCATCACTACAACGTCAAAAGTGCCATCAATTTTTGGTAGTTCATGGCGAATAATTTCATAAACTCGCCGGCGAATTCGATTTCGGCCAACCGCGCTCTTTAAAACCTTTTTCGAAACTACAACCGCAAAACGTGAATCTTTACGGCGTGGATTTTGTGCAAATTTCACGGTAATTTTTTGTGTACGAACTGAAGTTCCGTTTGAATAGACATAACGTAAACTACCATGACCGTGAAATCTATTTTTATAAGCTAACATAACTGTTTATATTTTAGCATTTTTTAAGTAATTTAGCAAATTAAAACGAGCTCACAGTAAGCCCGTTTTTTTAAAAAAATATTATAGATTAACAATAACTTTTTTATTAGACCAGAATGATGGCTGATAATGGAGTTTTAATGAAGAACCAGCAGGAACTTCGAAAATCATCGAACCGCTCTTTTTACCACCTTTTGCTAAATCACCAGAGCCAAGACTATCTGGTAGGCTATAAGTTTGCATATCAGCATTTTCAGCGGCTCCGTTAGAATCTTCAGCTTTAAATTCAAAAACATTATAGTTCATCTCAGTTTCAGATTTATTTTCAATCTTTACTGAAATTTTTACATATTCTTTGCCATCTTTTGGCTTTAGATAAGCATTTCCAGAATTCCAGTTTCGCTCAACCTTTTCAACAGTTAATTCTTTTCCATCGAACGCAATTATATCACCAACATTGAATTCAGTTTTTTCTTCTTTTTTAGACTCACCTTTTTGAGTTTGAGATGATCCGTTTGATCCAGAATTTTTATTTTCACCAACTTTTTCAGGCTGTTTATATTGGCTACCAATAGCAATAATTACAACTATAACAATCCAAAACCAAGCTTTTTTATAGAACGGCTTCTCAGATTTAGCTTTTGTAGATATTCTATTTAGCTGTTTATTGTCATTAGATTCTACAGTTGATTTTTCTTCTTTCATTAGAACTCCCTTTATAAAATATTAATTATTACATAATCATTTTACCCCCCCCCCGATATATTTTGTCAAGTATAAAAATAAAAAAGAGGCTTTTAAAAACCTCTTTTAATCTCGTTTTAGCATTACAGTAAAAGCTTCGCTCGGAATTTCAACATTTCCAAATTTCTTCATCCGCTTTTTACCACGTTTTTGTTTGGCGAGCAATTTCTTCTTTCGAGAAACATCACCACCGTAAAGATAACCAGTCACGTCTTTTCGATAAGCCGAAATATTCTCGCGCGCGATAAACTTTCCGCCAATCGCCGCTTGAATCGCCACCTGGAAATTCTGTCGCGGAATCACTTCTTTCAATTTTTCGGTAATTTCACGACCCATTCGTACACTTTCCGAACGGTGACACATCACCGAAAGCGCATCAACCATTTCGCCCGCAACATAAAAATCCACGCGTACTAAATCTTCTACCAAATAATCCCAAAGTTCATAATTAAATGACCCATAGCCAGATGTAACGCTTTTTAGCTGGTCGTAAAAATCGGTTAAAAGGTTAGCGAGTGGCGCTTCAAAAGAGACCAAAACACGCTCATCAATATAGCTCAAATTCTTTTGTAAGCCACGTTTCGAAACAATCAGCTGGATCACAGCACCAACATAATCTTTTGGTACCACAATTTCACCTTTAATCCACGGCTCACGAATTTCAGAAATTTTTGTTTGATCAGGTAAATCAGCGGCACTTTTAATATCTAATTCTTCACCTGTTGTTAAAATTACATGATAGTCGGTTGAAGGGTTGGTCACCACTAAATCTAAGTCATATTCACGCTCCAAACGCTCGCGAACAATATCCATATGAAGAAGACCAAGAAAGCCAATTCGTACACCAAAACCTAAAACTGGTGAATTCTCTGGTTCGAATTGAAGTGCAGAATCACTTAAACTTAATTTTTCAACCGCATCTTTCAAATCTTGATAATCTTCATTTGAAACCGGGAAAAACCCAGCATAAACAAACGGCTGAACGTTTTGATAACCAGGTAGAGGCTCACTAGCAGGATTTTTCGAAAGAGTTACAGTATCACCAACTTTTGCCTCACGGGTAGTTTTTAAGTTAGTAACAATGTCGCCAATCTCGCCAGTCCTCATTTTGTCATACGGTGTCATTTTTGGCTGAAGCTTACCAATTTCTAGCGCCAGACCTTTCGAATCTGTCGCCATCATTTTAATTTCTTCACCTTTTTTTAGCTCGCCAGAAAAAATACGCACATACAAAATTACGCCGCGGTAATCATCATAATAACTATCAAAAATCAAAGCTTTTAGTGGTTTCATTAAATCTCCTTTGGTGCAGGTATTTTCTCAATCACCGCATTTAAAACTTCTTCAACACCCATTCCTGTTTTGGCTGAAATATGTAAAATTTCGCTTTCATCACAACCCAAAAGGTTGATAACTTCTTTCGAAACTCGCGGAATATCCGCTGCG
Organism: uncultured bacterium; assembly: GCA_937922985.1. Taxonomy (GTDB): domain Bacteria; phylum Patescibacteriota; class Saccharimonadia; order Saccharimonadales; family Saccharimonadaceae; genus Nanogingivalis. The sequence goes on from CALAKV010000013.1 coordinate 7,372, forward strand.
GGTAAATCAATTTTATTCAAAACTGGAATAATTTTTAAATCGGCCGCCATTGCAAGATAGACATTAGCCAAAGTTTGTGCTTGAATCCCCTGCGAAGCATCAACCACTAAAATTGCACCTTCACAAGCTTGAAGAGAACGCGAAACTTCATAGGAAAAGTCAACATGTCCAGGAGTATCAATTAAATTTAATTCTATCCCCTGCCAATTCATTGTTACAGGCGCAAGTTTAATTGTAATTCCTTTTTCGCGTTCCAAATCCATCGAGTCTAAAAGCTGCGACTTCATATCACGTTTTTGAACAGTACCGGTAATTTCCATCATTCGGTCAGCTAAGGTCGACTTACCGTGATCAATATGAGCAATAATACAAAAATTTCTAATCTTTTCTAAATTCATAAACTTTCTATATTTTAACAGATTTTTAAAGTTTAGGCAAATTATTTAATCTTAACTTGCACGAAAATCATCTTTTTAATTTGCGAAATAATCGGCTCAGCTTCTTCAAGTTTTAATAATTTTGCAACCAAGACATAAGTTGTTGAACTAACTAATCCGATAAATATAAATTTTGGAAAAGTTGAGAAGAATCGTAAATCAGAGCCAAGCAAAGGCATTCTCGCCACCAATAAATAGCAAATTGAGCCAGCTGTAGCACTAGCAATCACCATTCGAAAAATCCCTGAAAGAAATTGTGCGTCAAAAAGCCCATCAATTCTTTTTCGCATCAAAAATAGTAAAATCACAATTTCAAGAACTGCGCCAATCGCCTGCGCCCAAGCTAATCCATAAGCACCAAATTTAAAAATTAAGCTGAAAATTATCGCCAAAACAATATTCAAACCAATTGCAACCAACGAGATATAAAATGGTGTTTTTGTATCTTCCATTGCGTAAAAACTCCTTGCTGCAATATGATAAATTGAACGTGCAAAAATCGAAAGAACAAGAACGCCCAAAAGCCCAGCAATCAAATCATCACCACCGTTTTTAATAAAGCTAACGATATAGCCACGCAAAAAGAAGAACAAAACCGAAACTGGCAAAGCTAAGAAAATAATCATTCGAAGAGCCGATTGTAGATCTTTTCGAAAGAGATCTTTTCGGCCGATTGCTAATCTTTCAGTTAAATTCGGGAAAAAAGCGGTAGAAATCGCCACACCAATTAAGTTTACTGGCATCATTTGAAGAGTTAAACTTTGCGAATAAGCACGAACCGTTCCCGAACCCATTCGGCTTGCCATATTTGTTTCAACAATTGAATTCACGTAGTCTAAACCTTGATCCATTGAGCGTGTTGGCAGCAGCTTCATTACCTGCTGAAATCCTCTATTTTTCCAGAAAATTCGAAATTGATATTTAAAATCAACACCAATTAAACCAGCTGCTGCAATCAAAAGTTGCAAAACCGATCCAAAAGCAACACCGATTGCTACACCCATAATTCCGCCTTCAAAAATTTGAATACCAAAAATATTAATTCCATTCGTAAAAAACACTGTTCCAATAATAATTCCAATGTTGTAAATTGCAGGTGCAAGAGCCGAAAAAGTAAATCTTCCAATTGCTTGCTGAACACTTGTCAGAACTGTTGCAATCGCAAAAAGAAATGGGTTAATTGCAATCACACGCATCATTGATATAGCTAAAGAACGAGAAGATTCACTTAAACCTGGGCCAACAATATATTTAACTAAAGGCTCTGCGAAAATAATAATTAAAACAGATGTCACTAAAGTTAAAAGTGCTAACAAATTCAAAACACTCGAACTTAATTCCCAAGCAGATTTTTTATTTCGATTTGCCATTCGCTGGTTAAAAACTGGAATAAACGTTACACTTAAAGCGCCCGAAACCAAAATAAAAAACATAAAATCAGGAATCGTAAAAGCCACCGTGTAAGCATCAATTCCGTCTGGATAAGAATCTAAATAATACGAATTTAAAAGCCTATCTCGCAAAAAGCCTAACAAGCTCGACAAAAGCGTCGAGCTCGCAAGAACGATTGCTGCAAATTTTACTGTTAATCTTGAGTTAGCTTTCGAAACAATTGATCTAACTTTTGATTTCATAATTAATCGTGAAGTTTTGCTTCCTTAGGCAATTTAGCATTTTTTAAAATTTCAGTAACTTCTTTTTCATCAAGAGTTTCTTTTTCGAGAAGTGCATCTGTTAATTCTTTAAGTGGTTTTTTATTCGCTTTAAGAATTGCGGCAGCACGCTCAACAGCCTCTTTAATTAATTTAGCAATTTCTGCATCAATTTTTTCAGCGGTTTTTTCAGAATATGGTCGCTCGCGAGTCATTTTATCAAAGAACATTCCCGAATTTTCTTCATGAAAAACTTGATCAAGTAGATCTTCACCCATACCAAATTCAATTACCATATTTCGAGCAATATCAGTTGCATTTCGAAGGTCGCTTGATGCTCCGGTTGAAATTCCAGCCTGGCCATAAATCAACATTTCAGCTTGACGTCCACCCATTGCGCGCGCCAAAATATCTTTATATTCGAAAATATTTGTATAACTTCGATCTTCTGGTGGCAAGAACCAAGTAACTCCACCAGTTCCACCACGAGGAATAATTGTCACTTTATGGACAGGGTCCGAATCCGGTAAAACATGCCCAACGACGGCATGACCAGCTTCATGCCAAGCGGTAGTTTCACGTTCTAAATCGCTCATAACTTTTGATTTTCGCTCTGGACCAATTGCAACTTTTTCGAAAGCTTCTGTAAGATCATCGTTAGTAATAACATCTCGGTTATTTCGAGCCGCCAAAATAGCTGCTTCATTTGCGATATTCGCAAGGTCGGCACCAGCAGAACCGGCAGTTTTCTTTGCTAATGCATTCAAATCAACAGATTTATCAACTTTTTTATTCTTGAAATGAACCTCTAAAATTGCTAAACGATCTTTTCTTTCAGGAAGAGAAATTTCTACACGGCGGTCAAATCGGCCAGGTCGAAGAAGGGCCGGGTCAAGAACATCTGCACGGTTTGTTGCTGCAAGAACAATAACACCAGTGTCTTTTTCGAAACCATCCATTTCAACCAAAATTTGGTTCAAAGTTTGTTCACGTTCATCATGGCCCCCGCCCATTCCAGAGCCACGTTTTCGGCCGACCGCATCAATTTCATCAATAAAGATGATCGCTGGAGCATTCTTTTTCGCTTTCGAAAACAAATCTCGCACACGTGAAGCACCAACGCCAACAAACATTTCCATAAATTCTGAACCTGAAATCGAGAAAAATGGAACTTTCGCCTCACCCGCAACAGCACGAGCTAACATTGTTTTACCAGTTCCTGGGTTTCCAACCATCAAAATACCACTTGGGATTTTTGCACCCATTTTTTGGTATTTTTTAGGATCTTTCAAGAAATCAACAACTTCGTATAAATCTTGTTTAGCGTTTTCATTTCCAGCAATATCTTCAAATTTAATCTTCTTTTTATCTTCACCGTAAAGCTTTGCTCGAGATTTACCGAAATTCATCGCTTGCGAATTTTGGCCAGTTGCCGAACGCATAATTAGCATAAAGAAAGCTACAATCGCAATAATTGGTACAATCATAACTGTTAAATTCCAAATTATCTCCGAAGAGTTATCAACTGGCATTACATCAACAGTAGTCTTTCCTTTTTCAAGCCCTTGCTCGTAAATTGTTCCACTTTCTTTAACTGATTTTTCGCTAGCTCTCTTCTCGCCTTTTCTAGTAATCCTTACATCATTTCCCTGAATTTCTAGTTTCGAAATCTCACCTTTATTAGCGCGCAAGATCACATCTGAAATAGCAACTTCTTTTAATTTATTTGAAAAAATATTCTGGCTCACCCAAATTCCACCAAAAATAGCTATAATTACCACCCAAAAAATAACATTCAGAGATAGCTTCTTAAAATTATTGTTTTTCTTATCTTTCATCATCTTCCTTTCCGGTCATTCAACTCTTACTATTTTAACAAATTTTTAAAGCGTTTTCAACCGAAAAAGAAAAAGAGGCTCTAATGAACCTCATAAATTATTCACCTCTGATCCAAGCCAAGGCTTCATATATATAAAATCCCACTCGGCCTAAGGTATACATTATCGCGGCTAGTGCTTTTAACTTATTGCCGCGAGAAAAAAATTTTTCAGCAACTACCATACCTAAATCTTTAGCATAAGGATAGCCGGTATAAGCCATGATTTTCAAGCTATGAAACTCGGCATTTAATTGCCAAGTTTCAGCTTTTTCACCCCTAAATTTATCAAATCTACTATCGAGGATTATATATTCCTCGACGATTCGATTGATTTCCTCAGCTCTACCGCTATTTCTGAGGAATTCAAACTCCGTCCGAAGCTTTTCGTCTTTTACAAAAAGCTTGTCTAGTTCACATCCTTCAAGCTGAGCGAAGCACTTGTCTGCCAAAGATAGCAGTTCTAGAGCGCTTTCGAAGCGATTATCATCTTTTTTATTTCTAATAATGATTTGCGCTTTATTGATTGAGAGCTTAGCCAAAACATACAGGTAACTTGACTCACCAGCCTTATCAAGAGCCTCCAATTCTAGTTGAGCCACTTCATCAGACCAATAAATCCCATGAAGTTTTTGTTCAACTAAAGCCTTAAAAGAAATTAATTGAATTATCTCTTTTAAAGACATCTTATCAGTATCGGCATAGCCGATAATTTTTTTAAGCTTTTTATATTTTGATCTCTCAAAATATTCAACGGCTTTTTTGTGATTATATTTACTAATACTAATCATTTTTACACCCTCCTAAAAATATGATTATATCTAAATTATACCATAAATTAAATATTTAGTCAATATTAAAGCTCCAATAATTCCTTGAAAATATAACTTCTTGCCCACCTAAAATTTGTGTTTTTGAGCCATTTTTAAAAGTTCGAATTGCATGCAATAAATTCCAAATCTGTTTCGATAGCGGGATTTTTCCAGATTGACGAATTATAATTTCGCGCAGGACTTCATAACAAACTTCATCCGAATTCGTGCGAAAAAACTCTCGCTCAATTTTTTGCCCATCACCAATTTCAAACAAAATCTCTTGAGTTATTTTCTCAATTTCACGGCGAAGTTCAATTTGCCTTTGCCAAATTTTAAAAATCGATTCCAGATCTTTTTCACTAAAATTCAAAGTTTTTCGAATTCGATTGCGTGTATATTTTTGACTAAAATTAGTTGAATCCTCTCGCCAAACTAAACCTTGCTGTTTTGCCATTTTTAGAATTTCTAATTTCGAAAATCGTAAAAAAGGCCGTTCAATATCTGGCGAATCAAAACACGCCACCGCGCGCCAACCGCCACCGCGCGCCAAATTTAACGCAAAAGTCTCCGCCAAATCATTCTTATGATGGGCCGTAAAAATTATAGCATTTTCACGTTTAGCAATTTTTCGCAAAAAAATATATCGAGCATTTCGAGCTTTTTCTTCACTTGAATTTTCTCCTAAATTACCATGCTCAAATTCAAATTTTAGTCTATCTTTTTCTGCTAATCTTCGAACAAATTCACAGTCTTCTTGACTTTCTTTTCCGCGAATTCCATGATCAAAATGCGCAACAATTAAGTTTTCTTCAAGCCATTTTTGCCCATTTTTATTTCGAAAAAATCGCACTAAAAAATCCAGCAAAAC
>CALAKV010000014.1 GCA_937922985.1 uncultured bacterium
CCATTCAGATTTTAAAACCGTTCGAGGTGTGCCGAACTCCTTGGCTTTACTTCCGGAGATTTTACCTTCGCGAAAATGCAACCATTCATCCGAGCGCTGTTCAAGGTTTAAGATTTTCATTATTTCAATTGACCTTTCAATTCATCTTTAATTTGAATTAATTCTGCGATTACTTCGTTATTACCTTTGAATTGGTTAACTCCTTTTACAAAATTAGCTTGAAGTTCTTTAAGGCTTTTTGAAGCTTTAAGCTGAGCGATAAGCTCTTGCGAATTATCTTTAACTTCTTTTTTCTGTTCTTCTTCGTCTTGATATAAAAATTTATAGCCAACCGTATCACTTCGATTAAGATCTCGACCAAACATTTTACCAAGATGTTCAACTGCATCTTTAATTGCATAAGATTTAGCAGCAGGGGCGGCTAACTGAACGGCGTTATTCTTGATATTAGCAAGATCTGCAGCAGATTTACCAGCGTTAGTTTGGAGTGGACTTGCACCAACACCATCGTGAAAGCTCCACTCGCCAGTGATTGGGTTTTTGTAGTGAACCCGAACCGTTGCACAAACACTTTGTGCGAGTTGTGAAATGCTTAAAATCTCAATCCGCCATTCTTGAAAAATCATATCAAGTAATATCTCAATTTTATCGATTGGAAGATACTTAACATTTTTTGCGGTAGGGTGATTTTTGAGCCACTTAGTATTTACAGAGCTGTTTAAGATGCTTTTCAATCGGGCTGAATCTTTTATTTCTTCGATTCTAACTTCATTATTTACGTATTTGACTAAACCGTTCATCTTAAAATCCTCCTTCGTTATATTCTCGCCAAGCTTCAACACTTGGTGACTCTTCCCAGAACCCGATACTATCTAAATATTCGTTAAATTCTTCATCAAATATATCACCTGCGATTGTAGCGTAGTTTTTGCCGTCGCAATCAACATCTTCAATATATGCTTTTTCTTTCAAGACGATTTCAAAGAATAATTCTTTAATTTGTTGGTCTGTTAATTGATTATTATTATTCATATTTTTCTCCATATGTTGGTTAGTTCATAAATTTCAAGTAAGATCCGTTATTGTATGCACTCCAAGCTCGGTAGCCTTGTGATTGCCAGATTTTGAAAGCAATCTCTGTGTTCTTGGCTGGATTTGCCAGAAGATCTCGGCTGTGGCCATGAACGCTGTTAATTTGGAATAATCCATAGTCGTAAGTTCCGTTTGTATTTAAACCTGAGTTATCTGACCTTGGATTACAGTTACTTTCTGCTCGGGCGATTGCCAGCATAACTTTTGAATTCCACGGGTATTTTTCAACTATCTCTCGAAACTCTTCGCACCGACCAGCAACCTGTGAACTCGCAATTTTAGGCGAGGGCTGAACTCGAACCTCCACAGTTCGAGCTGAGCTTGGCTGTTTGGTCGCAGCTTCGAGAGTTGGTTTTAATTGTGGCGAATTCGCCATATTTAAACCTATAGAATTCGATACCTTTGGACTTACTTGTTTTGGTTTAAATTTCGAATAGTCTCAACTATTTTGTCATTTTGGACTTTGGCGTTATTTTCGCCAATTTTAGTTCCAGCGTAGAATGCAATACCTGCGATTACAGCGGTATAAATTACTAAAGTTTTAATAGTTTCGATTATTTTTTTCCAGTTAAATTTCTTAATATTTTTCATAGTTTTTTCTCCTTGTTTTTGTTTTGTTGGTTTGAGTTCAATTTTA
>CALAKV010000015.1 GCA_937922985.1 uncultured bacterium
CTCAACTTTTTCGGTCTTTTTAGGCTTTTCTACTGCCTCAAGAGGTTTTCCGCTTTCATCACATGGCGTGTATTCCTCTGGGCGAGCCTGATATTGTTCAACTATGCCTGACGCCTCTTCGCCAGAACCAACTTTTACTGATTCTGGCACTCCAACGACAAGACCTGTTGAATTAACGAGAAAATACTTCATTTTTCCTCCTTTTTTAGGTTAATCTTAAGCTAAATCAGCGTAGAACACGAGATCTGGTTCAACAGCTTTTGTTCCTTGAGTAAAGAAGAGTGAAGCTTCAACCGAGTTTGAAAATGGCACTTTTTGTGGATCAAAATCAAACACGTTCACATCTTGAGCGATTGCTCCTTCATGCATTGCAATGATTGCTTTTGTTTGGCGGTGATTTGAGAAAATTCGAACCTGACCGTTAAACAAAACATCAACCTCACCAGTAATCTCGTTTTTAACCTTGTTTAGGTAATTTGCGAGTTTACCATAAATTGCTGGTGTCACTGTCAAAACAATTTCGCTTCGATCTACACCATCAACCCAGTCATTCTTAACAGTTTCAACTGTTTGAATAACTTTTTCGAGCACTTCCTCGATTGGTGTTGCTGAAGTCAAACTCTGAATCTCTGTTCCTGATTTAACAGCTTCAGCAAAGAATGCTGTATCAAGATATCGAGCTAGTGAGCTTGCTTGTGAGTTCTTTCGACGTGTGATGAGGTCAGCAATACCAAACTGTTTAATATCAGTATTGTCATATTCCTCAACGATTTCTTGGCGGTCATCAATGTTATTAATAACACGTCCAGTGTTGCGAACTGGTTCACCTTTGCTATCTTTACGTGCTGAGCCATAATTTTTCGCAACAGCGTTTTTCAAGCGGTCGTAAGCTACTGATCCAGCGCTTGGGTTTCCAATTCCAAAAGTATTTTTAATTTTAGTTGAAACTGTTCCTTTTATTACAGCTTCTATGATTTGGCCTTTAATTTCAGCCAATTTTGCCTTTGTTTCGGCATTGTCGGAATAGATATTATGTGCATTTGCTGCCATAAAATCCCTTTCTTTTCTTGAGTCTGATTAGAACGAACTTACACCATTACTTTGTGTGTAATTTGATGTCGCTCCTTGTGAATTATTTCCACCAACATCTTCGGGAGTTTTTCCGGCAAGTTTAGCTTTCACGCCTTTTTCAAGAGCAGAATTCCAAACTTTCGAAAGTCCTTCGATGTTCGAATTCATTTTTTCTGCGTCAGCATCGACAACATAATTCACGAATTCTGATGGAATTTCTTTCGCAGCAAGTTTTTCAGCGGCTTCAGTCCTGCGTTCTCGCATTGTGATTTTTCTTTCGCGTTCTTCGAGCTCGCTGATTTTCGCCTTTTGAGCTTCCGCAGCACGCTCTTCATCGCTAAGCTTTGCCTTTCGTTCCCATTCTTTCTGGGCTTCGGCAAGCCGCTTCTCGAATTTAGCCTCATCTTTGGCGCTTTTTTCGTTCAAGCGCTTCGACATGATTTCATTCACTTCATCTTGTGTGAAAGTTTTCGGTTCGTCACCCTGTTGATTCTGGTTCATACCGTTTTCGCCTGCAGGTTTTGTTGAATCAGGATTGTTTTCCATATTCTCCTTTCGATTTTACGCTTCTCAGCTTGATATTCCGCCCCAAGCACGACTTTTGGCTTGGGCTTTCTGTGTTTTTCGCAAAAAGAAAAACGACTCTCAGCTGTATGCTAAAAGTCGCAAATGGTTCTAGTAATATTATAGCATAATGTTTATTCTTATGCAATATTTTTAATAACGGACATTGTTTTCAAGATTTTCCCGTTCTTCGATCATTCGTTTTTGAATATATTCTGGGGCATTGTAGAAAAATGGTTTGCCGTTTTCGATTGATTTCCGAGCAGCCTCAATACAATCATTGATATGTTTTTCATCTCCACCAATCACCAGAAAAGCAGGCTCTCCAAGATCGTCAAATATTTTAAATTTTCGCGCATATTCATCTAAGACTTCGTCGCTATACCACAAACCATAAACTCCAACTGTGTCTTCGTGGGTAAATTCATATTTTGTTTTCATTATAGTTTTGAAATCCTTTCTAATAATTCGTTAAACATACTAAAGCTTTCCGGCAAATATTTTTCATAAAGCTCGATTTCCTTTTTGTCGTCTCGAGCGGTTGCTGAAAACATTTCGGCAAATGCCTCCGAACCAAGAAAACGTTTTTTATGATTTTCAATTTGCTCCTTACTTAATTTTACACCTCTTATCGTTTTTCTGCCATCCCAATATTTCTGCTCATGACCCATTCCGAAGACTCTTAACCCGTTACTAAACGCAGCACCACCATATAAATCAAAAATACTTGCTAAATCATTTTTTGAATAACCATTTTCAAGTTCGTTTTTAAGTTCAACAGACAAATTGTGTCGTCTATAGGCCAAATTTCTTCCTTCTTTAGTTTTTAGATATCTATTTGCTTCATCAAAAACGGTTTCACCAAGAGTTTTACCATTAGAAAGTTGAAATCCACCAGTAGCTCCATAAAATGACCCACGCCCTGCTCGATGATCGAAGCCGTGACCATATTCATGTAGGAAAACCTCAAATGGCTTCCTTATATCTTTTGGATTTCCGGTTGATCCATCGAATATACCAGCCACACGAACACTTACTTTATTTCCAAGCATACTAAAGTTATCATCTCCAAGTGGTGAATCTTTAAAAGATAGTTCATCTGAAAACTTAGCCCAAATAGAACGATGAATTTCTGGCATTGTGTTTAGTTTTCCGACGACTTTCTCCCTAATATCGTCAGTTTTTAATGCTTGAGAAAGCGAATCCTCAAGTTTCAAGCTCTTGATGTCAGAATTATTAACTTTTTTAGTTGGTGATTTTTTAATCTTAACTTCAATCTTATTATCTGCTGGTGAAACACTCGGCACTGAAGTCGGCTCAGCTTTCGATATTCCGCTAACTTTTGCCCATTTTTCATAACTCATATTTGGCGTCTCGTAATTCTCGCCCGTTTTTGGATCTCTGGCGATTCTGGTTTCTGGTTCAAACTCTTCACCAAAATATGCAGCTGTCGTAGTGCGGCAAAGCGGGTGAAAAGGTGGAAAGTTTACGCCTTGTTTAGCTTCACTGATTTTAAAAACTTTATGGTCTTTATGTTGGCAGATATCGCTAGTGCGGCCGTCCAGTGTTGCAATAATACGGTATTTTTCAACTCCTAGCTCTTGATAAGCTCGCAGCTCTGCTGAATTGTGGTAAAAAGCAGATTCGGTGCGAACAAGCCGTTCAGCATAAAATCGCCCAACATCAAAGCGTTCACGAACTTCACGGATCGTTTTTTCAGGACTTTGCCCAATTGCTACGGCTGTAGCTATTTTTGAATTGACTTGCTCGGCTAAAATATCAGTATTCGTCCAGATACGGTTTGAAAAATGCTTTCCTTCAATTTTATAGTTCAAAATTTCCTGCACAGTGCGTGAGTTTAATTTCGAAAAGGTTAAAAGTGAGCCAAATTGTTTTTCTGTATCAAAAATTGCTCGATTGTATGAATTATTAATTGTATTCACAACCGAATTAGCCGTGAGATTATTTTGTTCAATTCCAGCCTTTTTTAGTTCTGCCCAAATCTGGTTATTAAGCATCTCTAATCTTGTCATTCTGAAATCGTAATTCTCCGGCAAATATTGATTCAAACCGAGCCGTTCCATTTCAGCTTTAAACCTTGCTATATTTCCGCTTGGTTCAATGCCTTGTAGCGCGAATTTATCGAAAGTTTTGTCGTTGCGGTAATAGTTAGCATATAATTTCTTAACTTCCTGAATCGTTCGAATTTCAGCGTTAGTATAAGCGTTTTTTATGCGGCGAATATAGCTCAAAGATTGCTGTTCTTGGTTTTCGAAACGAGCGGCAGCACGGTTTTGCCAATAATTTATTGTGTTGGTCTTGATTTTTTCTTTGTTTTGTGGTAATATTAAATCATAAAGAACACTGTCGTGTCTTGCATAAGAGGCGGCGGTGTTCTTTTCTTGTATAGAAATAAAGTTTTTAATACCAAACTGAGATACTCTTTTCTTAATTTCATTCCTGAGAAATGTAGTTTTCTCCTCAGAATCTGAAACAATTTCATAAATAACCGAGTGCGTTCCTTGCTGGAGCGCTTTTTTTGTCTGATTTTCTACCGAACGAGCACTTGAAACTTGCTTAATCTCTACTTTTTGACCATTTACGATTAAGTCTGGCATCTTTACACCGTCTGGCTTTTCTACTCGGCGGACGGCGTAAATTTGAGCGTCACTCCCTAATTCTCCGCGAATAAACTCTACAATAGAGCTCTCCTTATCACTCAATGGATAATTCTTCTCAAACTCCCAACTATCATCAAAATTATCAAAAAAAGCCCGATACCCCGAGCTTGTTAACTCGGGGACTATTGGATCTTCTGGTTTTTTATTCTTTGGCATCATTTATCTCATTCTGATCTGCAATCTCGGCATTATTCATTGCGTTATCTGCTTCATTTTTCTCGTTCAGTGCAAGATCCACTGTTTCTTTGGCATCTCGCACGAATGAAAGCTGACTGACAAGCGTTTCACGATCTACAAGTCCGTTAAGGTTGTTGATAATTTGGCTGGTTTCAAGGTCATTTTGTGGCAAAGCTCGTTTAAATACCACATCAATATCTTCAGTTGAAATTTTAGCCATCTTTGAGCCCTTTACAAGGAAGGAGTTATAAATTCGGAATCGTTCGAGCAAACTTCGTTCAAAATATCGCTCTTTGTCTTTGATGTGTTGTTCGAAGTCAAGGAGCTTATAGAGAATCGCCACACCGCTCGAATTGCCAGCGAAGTTTTCGTCGCTCATGTCTGGTGTCATCGATATTTTATGAATATCAGCTGCAATAGTTTTTCGAAGAACGTCAGCATCAGCTTCATCAATAGATTTCACGACATACTCGATTTTGGCATCTTGCGGAATGTTTGCAACCATTCGGCTGTCTTTAAGCATTGCTTGCTGTTCTGGGGTGAAATCTGTGCCATAAAACGCAAGTAGTGCATCAACTAGTCGTTCACGGTCGATTATACGGTCAGATTGAAGAATATTGTAAGCATCAATCAATGGTAATACCGGTTCTGAATCACCCATTCGGTCTGAACCGTTCAAATATTCAACAATCGGCACTTCACCAAAGTTATGATCAGTTTTAATATCTTTGCCAGTTTCTGGGTCACTTTCGAAATTAAGCGTTCCGCCCTTCAAAATACCTTCTTGTGTGTATTCTGGTGTTAAAATTGTGATTTGATATGAATCTCTTTCAATTTTTCCGTGCGCATTGATAATTTCTTCATAAACTATAGCGAACATCTTTTTATGTTCAACTGTCGTATCGTGAACTAAAATTATATTTCGTGGGTCGATTTTCACACTTCGGACTTCCGACTCTTCGTTAGCGTAAATTCGCTCATAAGCCACACCATAAATACTGGCGTGTGTTGCGAGTTCGACATCAAGGTTTGAAATCGCTTGTTTACGGTATGAGTTATTTAAGCTCTCAATGTCTATATCTTCACTTGAAAGATAATTAACTGGTGATCCAAGCAAATAACCAACATTGATTTTAGTGATATATCGTGCAAAATTAGTGATTGCGAGCAGTTTATTCGGTGTTTCACGTAATGTTACAGGTTTATTAGCATAATAATCAGCAAGAATCTTAAATTTAGCTCGATCTCGCTTGCGTTTGTCGCTTTCGATTAGGTTTTTTATCAATTTTCCTGTTATTTCTATATTTTTTGGTAAGCAATAAAATTTTTCCATATTTCCTCCTTTTGCTCTTAGAAAATTAGTGAGTTTGTGCCTGTTGAGCCTCGATTTGAATTTGTAATAATGATCGGCTCGGCTCTAGCGGTGCATTGCTCGAAGATTCCGGCCAAAATATCACACATGTCATCGTGGGCGTTTTTACCTTTACGTTGATATCTCAGAACTTCATTAGCAGCTTCTGGCCATTTCTTCTGCCAATTCGGCGGAATAAATAGATGATTCTGTAGCCACGCACTCGACGATAGAATACGACTTTCCTTATTTTTGGTTTGCGTTGGTGTTTTGATAACCACTTTCGAATTTCCATTTTCTTCAAGAATCCTTTTCACATTGCGCGCAAATCCGCGACCGCCGTTGTTACTTTCAATCCTAGCAACGCTCACATCGCCAGAATCTAACATTTCAGCAACGGCTTTCTCAGTAAATTCCATCGGCTTGTCGGTATAAGTTATGTCAGTTATATAAACATCTTGACCGTGCTTAATGTAATTCGCGCTAGCAAGGAAGTCAGCACCTTTATCAGCAGTATCGGTGATATTTTCAACAATTCCCTCAGGCAGTTCATCCCATTCCATAAATGGTTTAAATAATCGCCCTGCAACGTCAATTGGTTTCTGGTTATAATTTGCCTCCACAATATCCATATTCATCGCTCGCGTCTTTTTCTTAAAAGTTTCGTAGTTCAGAATATCATCGCACAGCATTTTTGGTTTACCTTTTGGAGTTTTTGTCACAGCGCGATACTCAATTACTCGTGGCTTAAACTCTTCGATGAATCGCCCCGCGAGATCGCCCGTTGCCCAGCGTGTCATTACAAGGATTATTTTCCAATCGTTGCCCTCAACACGTGAAAACATCGTATTATTGAACCAATCCCAGTGTTCATCGAGCACACGCTCATTGTAGGCTTCCTGCGAGCTTTTGATAACGTCATCAATAATGAGAAAATTCGCACCAAATCCTGTTGCTGTTCCCTTTGGACTGGTAGCGAGATAGTTTGGCTCACTCGATCCTTCCAAGCTCCACATTGAAGCAGCCGCCTCGCCATACTTTACGCGAGTTTCTGGGAAGATGTCAGAATAAATGATATTCGAACCAGCTTTTTCAGTCTGAATCATATTTCGAACATTTCTTGCAAAAATTCCAGAAACCGTATCGTTGTATGAACCCGTCATAACTTTCGCTTTTGGATTCTTCCCGAATAACCAAGCAGTTAAATTTTGAGCGGTTAATGATTTTCCGTGTCGTGGCGGTGCATTAATTACTAACGTTTGCTCATCACTCTCAATAAAATCTTGAATCTGCCTGCAAAAGTCTTTTAAATATTTGCGTTCTTCCTTGTAAAAATTCGGGTGCATTAACTTGCAAAATTCGAATAAATCAATTCTCGCAAGCTCAAGCTTAAGCTCTCTTTGAACTTCTGGATTTTCGAGTAGTGCTTTGTTCATTTTTTAATGCCTTTCGAATTTCTGCTGCAGTTAAACCTTCGAATGGTCGCGGATTTGTTTTTTGCTCCACTTCCATTTGAATTCCTTGTTTTGCCTTTCCTTCAGTTCGGTCTGTAATTTCAATCGTGTTATAGAGTCCAGCCTTTTCACTATTTCTTGCATCATAGACTCGCCTAAACGCTACTTCTTGAGCCATAGTTCGCTGATCATCTGGGTGATCGATCGCCCATTGATTAAATTCCTTCACGGTTAAACTCAAAAAATAGTGATATTGATAAGAAATGCTATCTTCTGGTTTCCACCTTCCGCGATTATTCGGAATATTTCCTTCTGGCTGTCCGAATCTGCGATTCAGTGGCGGTTTTCCTCTACCGACAACATAGTCTTTTTTTGGCTCAGTTTTCTTTTTGGTTGCCACGTATTTCCTCCTTCTAATTATTTTTCGATTTTTCTCCTACTTCTATTAGTTGAACGTTCATAATGAAGATTGTTAGCAATTAAATCACCGATCGTTTTTTCTTTCAAAAAACCTCGATTTCCAAGAAGAATAATTTTCGGCTTCCGAATTATGCTATTATTTGAAGTTCAGCTAAAATCCGGCGGTTCGCTTCATTAAATAGAAAAACCTTATTATTCCGCTCACGAAACCAAAGCTCAGAATTTAATCCACATTCCTTTAAAATATCATTTGCTGCAAATAGCGCTTGCTTAATAAGCTTTTCTCGCTCAAAAATTTCAGCTCCAATCGCTCTTGTGCTTAATATTCTTGTTGTCGTAATGTTTTCTAGTTCTGTTATTGGGATATTTTTTATCATAGAATCTCCAGTTAAATTTATTTTTTCCCACCAAAAAAGCGGACACTGAATTATCAGTATCCGCAAATGGTTCGTAACTTTATTATACTATTTTTTGCTACTTTTAGCAATTTTCGAAAAGCTAAATATTGACAAAATTCAAGTTGTTTGTTATAATGAGAAGGATTTAATTTTGAAAAATCATAAAAACCCCAACAAAAGTCTCAATTTTATTAGTTTAATATTGGGGCTTTTTGTTTTGTCTCAATAATAAAATGGAGATATCTATGATTTTTAAACTTGATGAAAAAAGGAAAAATACAATGAAAGAACGGCTTGGTGAGGCTTGTCAATTTATTGATGACGAGCGCTATCTGCCGATGTTCCGAAATAGGCAGAAACGATTCCCTGAGGAATTTGCAAAGAGCATTGAACTTGCCAAGAAAATTAAAAACGGCGCGAGTAAATATTTTGCTCATATTTGGAGTTCTAAAAATATAAATAAATCACTTGAAATTTTACGTAGCATTATTAATCGTGCTAAATCTTTGCTTGCAAAAATTCGTTTTGAGAAGAAACAGCTAGCTCGAATTAGTAAAGCTCAGAAAGGTGCGAATATTTCTTTACGTGAAAGATATATGAAGCTTAAAAATACTAAATTAGCTCATAGCTCACTGCTATAATTTAAATTTATTTTTTATTGAAATTTGGGTTTCTAACCCTTTATTTCTTGCGCTTCATTGAAAATATTACAACATATTATTTTTTATTGTAAAATAGTAAAAAATATTCAAATTACAATGTCAAATAAAATGCTTGCGTTATTTCAGAAATGGAGTCTGCGATGAGATAATTTCATAAAAATTTTAATAAAAAATAAGCCGAAATGGTTTATATAAATGTTGATTTAATTTTATTTATTTTTTATATAAAGGAGATTTAGATTTATGTTTGAAGATTACTCACCTGCTGAGAAACAGGTTTATCAATATATCGAATGGTGTCAATTTGTTGCTAATTTTACCGAAGCAACTATTAAAAGTAAACGTTCGTATTGTTGGAGTTTTATTGAAAAAATGAACATTCACGATATTAAAGAGATCACAGAAAATGAAATTAACGAATGGGTGCGCTGTCGTCTTTCTGGGGATAAAGGCTTTTCAAAAATATCAGTGAACGCTTTGAGGTCTGAGAAAATTCAGATAATGGCTTTTCTTAAATGGGTTCACAACACGCAGGGCGGCACTAAAATTCGTTTTCCGTATGTGGTTAATCCAAAGCCTGAACCAGTTAACCGTAAATTCTATAGTAGCGCAGAAATAGACGATATGATCGATAAATGTAAAAGCTTAAAATCTAAAATGATAATTTCACTCGCCTTCGATACTGGGCTTCGCCGAATTGAGATAGTAAATATCAAATTCTCTGATATTGCAGGTAATCAAATTAAGACTATTGGTAAAGGACGAAAACTTGGATTTGTTTATTTTTCAAATAGAACTAAAAAATTAATTGAACAGTTTTCAAAAACTAGCGAATCAGGAGAAATATATTTACTAAAAAGACGTGAAGAATGTAGGGCTGAATCTTGCGCTTCTGTCATGACGGAACGGCTAAAACGTGAATTATTTAAGATAGGATACCCTAACTTTCAGATTCATGAGCTTCGCCATTCTTTCGCTACAGATTTACAGAAAAAAGGTGCAAGAATTGAAGAGATCCAAAAATTAATGAGGCACGGAGACCCAGCTGTTACTCAGCGTTACCTTCACGGGCTTGATGGTGTCTTAGGCGATGTTTGGGCTAAATATAAAGGTTAAAAGACTATTTTACAAAAATAGTCTTGACAAAACTGCTAATGTTTGATATAATGAGAGCATAGAAATGAGGAAATAACCTCATCTACACTTTAACAAGCTGGAATAATTCTAAAGAGTTATTTCTGCTTATGTTGTTATATTATATCACAACTTATGCTTTTTCGAAAGTTCATTTTGTAAATAGGCCTCAAAAATGGTATAATTATAAAATGAATCTAAAATCTTGGCGAAGAATGCTAAAAAATGAGTTTATCGATATTGATGGCAATAAAATTTCAATATATAAAAATTTAGAAGAAAATAAACCAATTGCCGTTCTTTTTCATGGTTTTGGCGGAAACTATTTTGGACTAACTCCACTTGGATTTGAGCTTTCAAAAAAATATTCAATTATTATTTGTGAATTACCAGCTCACGGTAAAAGCTCACTTAACACCTTTCAAAATATCGATATTTTTCGAATTTTCTACCAAAAGATGATTTCAAAACTTAGTAATTTTGGTGAAATTCATCTTATTGTTGGCCACTCTTTTAGTTCTTATTTTGTCAGCGATGATGAGATTTCGAAAAAAATTCCAACCATTATTATAAATCCCGTTTTTGAGCCTAGCGATTCATTTTTAGCTGGAATGAAATTATTAAATAAATCTAGATTTTTAATGATTTTTTCAAATCTACCAGTTTTCTCACCTTTCAAAGCAGCTACTCTCCAAAAAACTTGGTCGCTTGAAGCAAATAAAAATATTTATAAAAACATGTTTTTATGTCAAAACTCAGCAAGGAATTTACTCGCACAAAAATTAACAATTCCAATCGCACTTGATAAAAAAGTGTTCGAAACCGATAATTATATCAAAATTGCTATTATTGGTGATAAAGATGGAACGGTTCAGCCTTTCAGTGAAGAGGAATTTCGCAAAAACTTCCCTAAATCAGATTTTCATATTCTTGAGAATTCCGGTCATTTGTCACCAATGGAAAAACCGCGAGAAATTGCTAAAATTATTTTCGAAAATATTAAATAAACTCCGTTTGTCACGGAGCTTATTTTTACATTTTTTCAATTTCTTTTAGCGAATTTTTAAGGCGTTTTACACTTTCGTCCTTACCAATTGCTCGCAGAGTTTGATTCAAGGCTGGTGAAAATGGAGCCCAAGTTAATGAGATCCGAATAATCTGGAATAGAATTCCCGGTTTCTGGCCTGTCTTTTCAAGCAACCTATTTAGCAATTCTTGGATTTCGTTATCATTCCAATCCTCAAGCTGTTCAAACTCAGAAATAACCAAACTTAAAAGCTCCAGGATTTGTGATTTTTCAAGTTTTTTAAGCTGCTTATTTTTCGAAATCATCTCTAAATCGGCATCTTGTTCAGCAAAGAAATATTCGCTAGCAAGCGGGAGATCTTTAAGTGTTTTTAAGCGATCAAAAACTAGACCAAGAACTTCTCTTTTGTATTCTTCACTAGCATTCTTAGCATTTTCTCCCCAAAAATCTTGCACACGCTCAAATAGATCTTCAAGAGAAATTTTGCGAATCCACTGGCCATTGAGCCACAAAAGTCGCTGTTCGTCAAACCTTGCCCCAGATTTTTGCACACGATCAAGAGAGAATTTTTCGATTAATTCTTCTTTGGTAAAGATTTCTTGTTCAGTGCCATCATTCCAGCCAAGTTGAGCCAAAAAGTTTAGCATTGCTTCTGGCAAAATTCCATCCGCTCGATATTCGCTAACACTTTTTGCGCCGTCACGCTTACCAAGTTTCTTATTGCCTTCCGGCGCCAAGATATGTGGCAAATGAGCTAAAATTGGTGGTTTAATTTCAAGCGCCTCATATAGCGAAAGGTATTTTGGCGTACTAGCAATATACTCTGAGCCGCGAATTACATGCGTAACTTTCATTTCGAAATCATCAACAATATGAGCAAAATTATAAGTTGGAAGGCCATCCGCTTTAATTAAAATAAAATCATCTAAAGCCTCAGGACCAGCTGAAAGCTCACCCATCACAGCATCATGCCAAGTATAGCGCTTAATTTCTGGCGTCCTAAAACGGAGCGGCATTCCAATCTCCCATTCTGGTGGATTTTCGGGGCGATGGTCGCGATATAAAAATGCACGTTTTTCAGTTTTAGCTTTTTTTCGAAATTCCTCAACTTCTTCTGGTGAATATGGATCAGCATAGGCTAGGCCTTTTTCAATCATTTTTTGCGCCCATTCAAGATATTTTTCACGACGCTGAGTTTGATGATAAGGTCCAAAACCACCTTTTTCTTGATTTTTTTCGCTATAAACTGGACCCTCATCCCAGTCTAGACCAAGCCATTTTAAAGTATCAAGGATTAAATCTTCTGCATCATCAACAAATCGAGCTTGGTCGGTATCTTCAATTCGCAAAATAAAATCTCCGCCAGTTTGCTTAGCGATCAAATAAGGGTAAAGTGCGCTTCGAACATTTCCAACGTGAATATAACCAGTTGGACTTGGCGCAAAACGAGTTCTTGCTTTCATAATTATCTATTATACTTTAATTTTTATTTTTTCTCAACCCAAAACAAAAAAAGTAGCCAAAAGCTACTTTTTATGCACTAAGACTAGTTGCGATTTTTCGAATTTCTTCATCTGAAATCTTATTGCCAGAAACCTCAACTTTATAAAGTTTTCCATTATTCACCCAAACAGATTCCCCACGACGGTTCGAATAAATCGTTAAGCCATTGCTATAGGTTGTTGAATAATCTTCACTCCATTTTTTTGTAACATAATTCTGTAATAATGCTGAACTATCCCAGCCACTTTGCGATTGTTGAACCTTATAATTAGAATCACCTTTTTTATATTCGAAATTAACATTTTTTCCATCAAAATAAGCTAGGCCTTTTGGAGAGTATCCACTTGCAATATAAGCAGGAGTTTCAACCGCCATTCCAGATTGAAAAGCCGTAATTCTGCTTGCAATATCTGGTAGGTTGATATAAGTTAGATATCCAACGCCAAAAATTGCAACAGCAAAGCCCATCGAAAAACTAATAAACTTCTTGCGCGCAAAAAAACTCTTTCGGTGAATTCCGCGGCTTTTTTTGCTTTCTTCGCGAGACTTTTCAATTGCTTGACTAATTGCAAATTCTTTAACTTCTTGGTTTGAAATTTCTTGTTTTTGAGATTTTTTCGCTCTAAGTTCTTCATTAGCTTTTTTAGCAAGGGGATGCTCTTCGAAAGGGGCAATCTTCTCAGCTTCTTTAATTTGTTCTTTCGTAATTGGTGAGATTGTTTTAGAATTTTTTGAAAAACGTGAAATTAAAATTCGGTCTTGTTGAGTTTCTTTTGCTTCACGTGCGCGTAAAATCGCCTCTTGATAATCGTGGCGACGCTTAAATTGGCTAATCATTTCATCTTGGTGAAGAGAAACTCCTTGCCTCTTTGGAATTGTAACATATTTACGGTTTAAAGTGCTTGAACGTTGCAAATTATTATGAATTTTCGAAATATCTTTATTTTTAATACTACAATTATTTTTTGGAGCAATTAAAAGTTCACCCGTGATTGCATCATATTTTTTTCCATTTATGATAATTTCGTCTCTCATTTTATTCCCTATTTAGCTTATGTATATTTTACTTTATTTTTACTAAATTTTCAAGGGTTTTCAAAAAAATAAATTGCTCAAATTTAAGCTTGAGCAATTTATTATCTTAATCCCATTTCCAGCTAAATAATCTTTCAAAAAATGTTAGAGAATTTCGAGGAAGAGTCACTTTTTTATTATCAGAATTCTCTTGCGCGGCTGGTTTTTCAGCTTTGGTTGGATCTGGAGAAACCTGTTCGGCAAAAACGAGCAAACGCTTTTCAGCAGTTCCAAGAGGAACGCAAGTAATTAAAGTCAGCATTGGTTTATCTGTCCCAATTTGAACTCTATTTACTTGATTTGGCATTACGACCTCTGTTTTTGTTACATTATAAGTATATCGTTTGCCGTTATAATTAGCATAAATTACATCACCTTGTTTAAGTTTATCAAGCTGAGCAAAAATAAATTTATAATCACCTGTGTCAAACAAATCATTGCTTGAGTGCCCACTCAAAACGGTATTTCCATTTTGCCCAGGAACCGCATTTGCGCCTGGGATTGAAAAATGTGCAACACCCTTTTCCATCGCTTTCAATTGAGATGCGTTATCATTCCCAACACCATAAACAACTGGAACATCAACATTAATTTTTGGAATAATCAATTTTGACTCTTGCCCAACCGAGTTAGAAGAATTCGGGCTATAAATTGTTTGAGCAGCATTCGAATTTCCCGGCGCGACATAAGCTTCAACTGAAGCAAAAATCAATCTATTGTATTGCAAAAACAGAAACAAAGCTACCACAATAATTGCTGAAAAAATTGGCACAAAATGGCGGGATTTTCGAATTTTCTCAGTTTGCTGACGTGCTTTTTCTGAAATATCTTTTCGAAGCTTCGCCAAAGCTCGTTCTTTTTTCTGGTTTTCTGTTAAATCTTCTGCAACTTCTGGTTGAATATTTGCCGTTTGCTTTTTTTGCTGTTCCAAGGCTGCTGAATAATAGGTTTCGTAATATTTTTGATAATAATTCTGCCAAGCTGCGTGATATCGTTTCCATTGCTCACTCGGCTGATTTTCTTGCTGAATATTGTATAAATTTTGAACAGTTTGCTGAGGCTTATATTTTATAGCTCCTAAATTGTGTGAGTTTTCATCAACTTTCACAACATCTTGCTTGTTCTGAAGCGGTTGAATAGCTTTTTGGCGAGCCTTAAAATCATCAGTCTCTTGACCAACACCAGAATTAAAACTAGCTTTTGGTTGCGGTTGAAATGGTTTCGAAACTTCCTCAATTGAGTTCTTAATTAATTCTTCTCGCTGCCCATCAACTTTTTTAGAGTTATTTTGATTTTTTAAATATTCTGCCAAGTTAATTTTCTCTGGCCGAGCTTCTTTTTTGCTTTGCTGGATTTCTGAAATTTGTTCAATATTGGCTTTTTGGTAAAGCTGTTGAACTTTTTGCCTTCGAAATTCAATCGCAGCACGATTTCTATCATTTGAAAAAGTACTCTGCAATTGCCTCTCAGGTATATTCAATCCATTGTTTTGATTTTTTTTATTATTATCATTCATTTCTCTTGATTTTTCCCTACTCTTAGTATACAATAGATACTGAGCTATGTAAATAGTCAAAACCATTAATAAGCCGCGATGGTGGAATTGGTAGACACGCTAGACTCAAAATCTGGTGAGCATTACGCTCGTGCCGGTTCAAGTCCGGCTCGCGGTACCACAGAAGAATGACTGAGCAACGAACGGTCACTCTTTTTATTTAAAAGAATAAACCTACAGTTCAACGACAGCCGTGGGTTTTTTGTTACTCCAATTAATGAAATTCCATGTAAATCACCTCTGAGGACTAGCAAAACCTTCAAATGCGAAACTTAACAATCCGGCAATTATTTAACAGAATTCTTCCCTTTCGAAAGCAAGCTAATTGGTAATAATTTAGAGCTTAAGCAATTAAATTAAGAAGATTTAAAATACAAATAAACTAATCGAGGCTATCAAAAAACTTTAGTAATATATATTATTGTTATAAAATAAAGACTGCCTAAGCAGTCATTTTTTATATCTATATTGGTGCGGGTTAGGAGACTCTAACTCCTGGCCTCTTCCATGGCAAGGAAGCGCTCTAACCTGCAGCATTATTTACGAACCACGGTTCGTACTTAATTTATGATTTTTTATGTACTATTCAATTATGTTTCCATTATATCACACATTTTTCAAAAAGTCAATATCTAAGCATAAGTTTTAAATATTTGCTTTCTCATAAACTTCTCTAAGTTTATTATTTGAGTAGTGAGTGTAGATTTTTGTAGTATCTAAACTTTGATGACCCATAAAATCCTGTATATAAACAATATCTACTCCTCGATCAAGCATACTGGTTGCAAAACAGTGCCGTAAAGTGTGTGGATGAACCTTTTCAAATTTACCGTTCGAATTTTCACAAACTCTCTGAAAAATCCTTTGAATATTAGACTCAGTTATTCTCTTTCCATTTTGATTAGAGATAAAAAGTGCAGGCTCAATATCGTTTCGAGTGCTCAAATACTCATGAATAGCAAGTTCAGTGTCTCGATTGATAAAACACAGTCTCGGCTCTAAACTTTTACCCACAATCGTCATTTGTCTATTTTTAATAGAATTTTTATTCAATTTACAAACTTCCCCAACTCTTAATCCAGAACAGTAAATTAGCTTAGCTATCGCGATATTTCTGAGACGATTAACTTCACTGTATCCACGTCTTCTTTCACCGATAGCGTTTATAAAGTTGATAACCTCCTCATTTGTTAAGATATCAATTTTTCTTTTTTCTCTCCTTGGAACTTTTATGTTTTCGGCAGAAATTTCCATATCAAACCTTCGCTCACAATATCTAATAAATTTTCTAAGGCAAATCACATAGCCCCTAACTGTATCTGGTGATTGATATTTAGTAAGATACTCTCTCCATTCTCTAACTTTTCTATCATCCAGCCTTGATA
>CALAKV010000016.1 GCA_937922985.1 uncultured bacterium
GAGTGGGTATTTCGAAAATCTTTCAATAGCATATTTTTTAATGTTATCAATATTTGGTGTATTGCCAGAATTAATTTCATCTTGAATGTAGTTAAAGCCTTCATGAACGATATTTCCAAGCGTTAGAGCTGGACCATAAGCTCCGGGAAAACATAAAATTTTGTTTTCGAAAAAGGCTTGAGGGCCTTTATATTGGAGGCTTGTATAGGAGTTTAAATCTGTTGGGCTTAATTTATAGTTTTTAACTCTTGGCTTCAAAAGCTCCCGCATTTCTTCATTTTTGATGGTATAAAATTCATGCCAGTTTGTTTCAATTTCATCAGCTTCGAGTGATTCTCTTTGGATTTTTGAAACCTCTTGCCATTTTTCAGGTAGAATTTTTGATTTTAAAACTCCGTCTTCTTCTCGCTCATCTAAAAATGACAGTGTTTTTTTAGTTTTTCCGGTTAAATCACTGTTGTGGTTTGTAAGATAAAGTTGAGTTTTGGCACGCGTCATTGCTACAAACATCAAGCGTTTGCGTGTGTCTTCACCCTCATCTTCAATATTTGTAAATTTAAGGTTCGCGGGCATTGTGATATTTTCACCCCCACTACCTTTTCTCGCAGAATTCCAGCTATCTTGATTGAGTGAAATTAGAAAAGTATATTCAAACTCTAAGCCTTTTGCTACGAACGGTGTCATAACTTGAACTGCATTTTCGCTTGTATTATGCGGATTTGTACTCAAAATTTGAATTTCAAATTCTTCACATAATTCAACATAATTTATTAAAATATCAAGTTTATTATTTTCTTCGTTCGAAAATTCTCGCAGTTTGTCTCGCAAAATGGTTAAGTTTAAAATTGTATCATAAAATTCTTCGTCAGATTTTTGCGAAATAAAATCTCGAATTGGTGATTTTAAGCCTTCGCGAATTTCCCTTGAGCCCAAAATATAATCAAAAAGCTCTTCGAAAGTCTTTTCGTATGAAAATTCAGCTAGCGTAACTAAAATTTCACCCAAATTTCGAATTTGTTCAACTTCGCTTTTCAATATAGCTTCAATCCAAAAATCACGATTATCTTTGGCCGCCCAACTCATTTTCCAAACTTCAACTGGTGTAATTTGCCAAAAATCAAAACTCAAAACTTCAGGGAAAAGATTCGCCATTTTATCTTCATCTTTATTGCGAATTGCCAAAATTAGCTTCGAAATCTTAATTAGCTGCGAAATTATTTCATTTTTTAGAATATTTTCACGTTTCTCATAATAAATTGGTATATTTTGGTTTTTTAAATACGGCACAAAAGCTTGCAGAATCTTGTGCTTTGGCGCGATTACGGCAATTTCTTTTGGTGCAACTCCGTTTTGAATTAAATTCGAAATTTTTTCTGCGACCCAAGAAAATTCTGCAATTTGACTTTCGAAATTTGTTCGTTCAAGCTGAATTTTTCGGTCGATGAAGTTTCCTTCCGCTGAAATATCTTTCTCAATTTTAATTGGCAAGTTTTTAGTCAATCGTCCTGAAATCGTATTTGCAACATTTTTTGAAGCAGTTAAAATATCGCCGTGCGAGCGGTAATTTTTAGTTAAGTTGATGACTTTTGTGTTTTCGCCAAAACGATTGTAAAAATCAATCATGTTCGACTTACTTGCACCTTGAAAAGCCATAATTGCTTGGTCGTCATCGCCCACCGCCAAGACATTTGGCTTACCTTCCATAACAGGATTATTTGTGAGCAGTTCAATAATTTTCGCCTGAGAATCATTAGTGTCTTGATACTCATCTAATAGTAAATATTGATATTTTTCTTGAAGCGTGAACCGAAAATCATCGTTGTTTTCAAGTGTTTCGATAACTTCCAGAATCATATCATTAAAATCGTAAAGCCCACGATTTTTCATTTCATTATTGAATTTTTCATAAAAATCAGCAAATTCAAGTAGTTTTTTATTTGCGTAAGTGTCGCTGATTTGAAAATTATCTTCGAAATCTTTTAAACTAAGAAAAGTATTCTTCCAATCTGTTAACGGTTTTGATTTTCCAGTTTCTTCTGCCTCAAGATAGGCTTCATTCAATTTTTCGAAATAAAAATACAGATTACTTTTAAACTTTGTATCGTTTAAATCTTTTGAGATTGAATTTTTTAAATTATCGAGAATTGCTGAATAGAACGGCTGAACCTGTGCAAAAGTTCGCCCGTTAACGCGTAACCCTTTAATACTCTCGTTAAAAATTTCTTGCTCAGAAATATTTGCCTTCGCAACTTTTCGCAAATCATCTGGCGAAATATAAGCATTTTTCATTTCTTTTATCGTGGAGGCGATGTTCGAAATAGGGATTTTTTTGAGTTTTGAAGAACTCGTCAATTCGTTTGATATTTTTGTTATAATTTCTTTCGTGATTAATTCATCGGTAGCCTCGTTAAGATTTTTATCTGTAAAATATTCACGATAATTTTGAATAATTTCATTTGCGAAACCGTGATAAGTGAAAATGCCAACTTTAAAAGAATCCGTACCAATAAAACGCGAAAGTCGCTCGCGCATATTCGAGGCTCCAGCTTCAGTAAAGGTCATTGCAAGTATATTCTCTGGTGCTGTGTCGGTTTTTTGTAAAATATTGGCAATTCGTGTTGAAAGCAATTGAGTTTTTCCTGTCCCCGGCCCAGCAATCACCAAAACTGGCCCATCGATTGTGTCGACTGCTTCTCTCTGCTCTGCGTTTAACATTTTGTAATTTTTTTCGAAAATCTTTTGAAAGTCGTTCATTCTCCTATTTTATCATAAAAAGCGAACCTTGTTTAGGGTTCGCTTTGTGATTTATGTGAATATTCTCCATTTTCGTTTGGTGAATATTTAAGGTTGAGCTTTTTCTCGAGTGATTCAATTCTATCTTGATAATTTTTTTCAATTTTTTGTTGACCATCGAAATTTTTAAGATAATCACTATAAAAAATCCCAAGAATGATACTATTTACAACCAGCCCAATAAGAAGAATAATAGTTAAAATAATATGTAAAATTGATAAATCTCTTTTTTCGAAAAATTTCATAAATTCCTTTCTCATATCTTTATATTAATTAAAGCATAAGCTCAACAAAAAACAATATTTAGAAAATGAAAAAGCCCGCAATACGAGCTAAACTATTGGCTGAAACCTTCCGTCCATAAACATCTCTTTTGGCCGTGACCAAATTTCATTTTCGCCAATTTTGCGATAATTCACTAATTCTTCATTTTGTTCGGTATGTCGAGAAATATACAAAACCTCATATTCTCCACCTTTATAGTGCTTATACTTTCCGCCAACTTTAATTTCTTTAAGAGGCTTGAAAGGGTTGTAACCTAAGCAATTATGAAGTATCTTCTCTATAATCTTATAGATTTCTAATTTCGAGCATTCTGTTATTTTAAAATTATTGTCATTGATTAAAAAACTAAAAGAAACTGATGGGTTTTCAGGAGAAACTCCCTTTTCAGGAATTAACAATCCCGAATAATCAAGCTCTAAATTCTTAGCCTTAAAACTATCTCGCAGAGTATAAGAAAATAAACCTTCCCAATCAATCGCTCGAATTAACAAAATAATTTGCTTATGAACAACAAGCGTCAAGTTAAGCGTTGTATCCTTTGCCGCTTCTTCTAAAGAAATCATAAAACAACCTCCAAATGTACTAACTATAACTATTATAAAATAAAGCATAAGCAAAAACAAGCCCTTTCGAGCCTGTTTTTATAAAATTTTTAAAACTATGAATTAAATTTTACCAATAAATCAATTGTTTTTTCAGTTAAAATTTGGTTTGCCAAATTTCGGCGAACATCATCTGTTGAAAGCTGTTTTTGAACCTCTTTGCTGTTTCCGTATTGTTCTTTAAGTTGTGTAATTCGGGCGTCAAGCTCTTTAGTGTCTGACTTAACTTTTTCAACTTTCGAAAGCTCTGCTAAAGCCAATCCAGATTTTACGCGCATTTCAGCTGCTTCTTTAACGTCTTTTTCGAGCCACTCTTCACGAGTTTTACCCATTCGTTCAAGATAATCTTCAAGTGAAAGCCCAGAATACATCAAATTTTGTTGCATATCCATTTCAATGCTGCGCTTTTGATCTTCAAGCAAAATTTCTGGCACGGGAACTTTCGAAACTTCTGCTAATTTTTTAACAAGTTCGTCTTTAAATTTTTCATCTGCTTCAGCTTGTTTTTGAGTTTTCAAATCTTCTTCAATCTGTTTTTCGAATTCTTCTTTAGTTTTGAAATCGCCTAATTTTGAAAGAAATTCCTCGTTGATTTCTGGCTCAACATTTTCTCGAACTTCGTGAATTTTTACTTCAAAAACAACTTTTGCACCAGCCAAGTCTTTTGCGTGGTAATCTTTTGGAAATTCCAAATCAAGTGAAAGTTCATCGCCAGCTTTTTTGCCAATCAGACCTTCTTCAAACCCAGGAATGAAAGATTTTGAGCCAAGTTCAAGAGGAAATTTTTCAGCTTTTCCACCATCAAAAGCTACGCCATCTTTTTTGCCTAAAAAGTCAATGACGACTTCATCGCCATTTTTTGCCTCACGCTCAACTTTTTTCTTTTCGGCAAAATTCTTTAAAATTCGATCGATTGTTTCTTTAACTTCTTTTTTCGAAACTTTTACAGCCTCTTTTTTTACGCCTAATTTTTTATAGTCGCCAAGTTCAACTTTTGGCATAATTTCGGTAGTTGCGGTAAATTCTAGCTCAGTTCCAGGAATAAATTTTTTAACATCAACTTCTGGTCGATTAATTGCTTGAACTTTTTCTTTTAGAAATGCTTCAGCTACAGATTTTGAAAGCGCGTTTTCAAGCGTTTCTTGATTGAGCAAATTTGGATCAACTTGCGCAGCAACCATTTCGAGGGGCGCTTTTCCTTTTCGAAAGCCTTCAATTTTAACTTCTTTAGCGAGCTTTGTTAGCGCAACTTGTTCAGCGGCTTTCAATTCCTCAGCTCCAAGATAAATTGTAAGCTCAACTTTTACATCTGAAATATTCTTTAACTTTGTCTTCATACCTATATAATTATAACACACACTATTTTTTTATGCAAAAAAGAGGGCTAATAAGCGCTCAATAGTTTATTAATATGTAGTCCTCATTTATAAAAATTAAAAAGATATAAAAACAAACTATTTTTATCTAATGAATAATTATTTTGCCAAATAATTTCGCCGCACGAATTCGTACATTAAAATGCCGCTAGCCACTCCAACATTAACACTTCTCGTTGAGCCAAATTGTTCAATTGCGATCATTTCTTCGCAGGCATTGATCATTTCTTCTGAAAGACCATCACTCTCATTTCCAAAAATCAAAATAGAGCCTTTCGAAAGCTGTGCATTGTTTAGATTCTTTGCACCTTTCTGGTTATCAATTGCGATAAGTTTAAATTTATTATCTTTCGCCCAATCTATAAAATCTTCCACGGTTTTATGATGAAAAACATTCATATAAGCCTCGGTCTTCATTGCACCGCGCCGATTCCAATGTTTTTTGCCAATAATATGAATTTCTGCAGCATTAAAAGCATTGGCGTTTCGAGCGATTGTGCCAATATTAAAATCGTGCTGAAAGTTCTCAACAGCAACATGAAAATCATGCCGTGAAGTTTCAAGGTCTTTTTTAATTTCTTCAACCGATACTCCCTTATATTTATCAATCACATTCCGGGTATCGTTTTGAACAGTTAAACCTTCGCCAGTTTCGAAATTTGGTTTATTTTCCATTTCGAACCGATTTCACTAATTCTTTAGTGTTTGGGCGACCTTTTACGCCAGGATTTAAAATATGCATTGGGTCGAAAATGTCTTTAATTTGCGAATATAATTCTTCAATTTCTTCACTAATATTTCTTGCAACAAAATGACCATAAATTCGCCCTTCACCCGCACCATACGCAAATTCACCATCAACTTTTGCAAGTAAAGCACCAAGGTCGGCAATAAATTTTAGTGATTTTTGACGGTCGCTAATTTTCGAAAAGTCGAATTCAGCTAGAATTTCAAAAGTAGAGGTTAGCGCTGAACCTTGAATTGGTGCGGGAATGCTGTGTTGTAAGGCGAGTTTTTGAAGTCCTAAATAGAAAGCTTCGAAACGCTCCATTGGTACATAAACACCTTGAATTGGGTAGATTTCTTGCTTGATTACACCGCTCCTCGCTCGCAAAATTTCACGAACGTCACGAATTGCTTCAAGTTCAGCTTTCGAACGTTCATCGTCTTCTGGAATCCAAACAGTTGCGCCTTCAAATTTCTTGGCAATTTTTTCAATTTTATATATTTTTGATGCAATTTTCTTTGCATTTTTATCTGAAATTCCAACAACCAAAACTAATTTTGTGGCTATTTTTTGTGAATTCCTATCAAGGTAAAATTGGTATTTTTTGCCAGAAGCAACAGCAGCTTCAAACATTTTGCCATCAAATAATTCAACAATATCTGGTGTGAATTTGGCAATTTCATCGTTAAAATCACGTGCGTCGTCGCGATTCGAAAAACTTACAACCATAAAATTGGTCTCGTTAACTATGTAATTTGTTTGGATCTTTACTTCGGTGATAATTCCTAGCGTTCCGAGCGAACCAAAAAATAACGGAATTAAATTGAACGTTCCATCTTCACTTTTCACATTTGCAATTCCAGAATAGCCGAAGCTAGAATCGCTGTCGATTTGCTGAATTAAACTGTAATTATCTTCAATTAAAGTGTCAATTTTTCGATAAATCTCTCCTTCAAAATTAGAAAGTACGATTTTTTCACTTAATTCCTTGCGGGAAATTTTTCCAATGTTAATAATATCGCCATTACTTAAGATAACTTCTGCTTCGCTAACGGAATTTACTAAGTCACCATAATTAAATTTTTCGCTTGGCAAATTCATTGCAATCGCCCCACCAACTGTGAGCCTTTCGCCAGCTGGACTTTGCGGAATTTCCATCGCTTGTGACGCAATTGCAAGATTTAATTTTTGAAAATTCGCCCCGGCTTGAACCTGAACGGTTTTAGCTCGTAAATCAAGCTCTTTAACTTTATCAAGATGTCGTGAAATATCTAATATAATTCCTTTTCCGATTGAAGAACCATCGGTACTTCCGCCGTAGCCTCTCGCCGTAACGCCAAAAATATGACCTTTTTCAGCTAGCTGCCAAGAAAACCGCATAATTTTTTGAATATCTTCACTAAAACGCGGGTAAACTACTAATTCTGGTTGAATTTTAAGAAAACTTCGGTCGGTCGAAAACTGCTTCAATCGAGTTTCGCGCGCCGAAACTTCGCCAATAATATGTCCATTTAGATATTTCGCAATTTTACTCATTTGTTCCATTTTAGCACAAGCACAATTAAATTTCAACTTTTGATTTTTATTACGAAGAATGGTAAAATAGTTTATATGTATTCAAGAGCAACTCCTTTTCAAAAAGCAGACAAAATTGCTGGAACGCATCAGAAAATTGATCGTGCGGCTCGCTTAATTTTGCGAGAAATTATTTCGAAAAATCCAAAATTCTCAAAAATTCACTTCCCTAAAATTGATGAAATTTTAGTTTTTGAGGGGAATGGCGGTCCTGACGGGATTAAAACAAAATCACCAGGAAAAGATGAGCCTTGGCATTTTGTTGAGCCTTATGGCAATTTAGCACCAATTCGAAGCTACGTTGAAAATCATCTTTTTAATATTTCGAAAGCTTTGAATGAAGAAAATTTTGTACGAGCAAGTTTTGAAGCAGGCTGGATGGCGCATGCAATAACCGATGCTTTAACACCAGCTCATCAGTTCCCGATGACTGATAAAATTATTGAAATTTCTGGAAAAAAACCTGAAGAACGCGATAAATTGATTAAAAAGATGTTTCTTTCTGGAGAAAACTGGCGCGAGCGGATTTTGAAGAACTGGGAATATATTGGGCCAAAAGGTGTAATGAGTTCGCATATGCTTTATGAAATGGGTGTTGCTACAATGATAACTTCAGTTGCTGCAAAGAAAATCATAAAGAGCCCAACAGATGAAGAAATTTTGAGGGTTTTAAAGGGCGAATTTATGCAAATTTTTGAAGAAAAAATTAAGTGGGTCGCCGACCAAAAATATTACGAAAGGTATTTAGAGAAAGGCTGGACGACTGCTTTAGCGCGAGAGACTAAACATGATCTCTTGCCCGAAATCTCAAAAATTGTGGCACTCGGATGGTTTGAAGGTATTCGTCGAGCTCTTGAAGAAGATTTCGAAAATACAAAAAATAAATCTGAGGATAAAAAATGAATATTCGGTTGATTTCAGGAATTTTTAAAAATCATAAAATCACAGCTCCGAATTCTCGCCAAACTCACCCAATGAGCGAACGAGCAAGAAACGCAATTTTTAATACAATTCAGGTGGAAATTCCAAATGCTGAAGTTCTTGATGCCTTTGCTGGGACTGGATCTTTGGGTCTTGAAGCGATTTCTCGTGGTGCTAAAAAAGTAGTTTTTATTGAAAAAAACAGATTAGCGCAAAAAATATTAGCCGAAAATTTAAAAATTATCGAGAAGAATAAAAATGCTGGCGAAGCTAAAATAATTCGAAGTAGCGTTTCGGGCTGGATTGGGTCAAGTCAATCTCAATTTGAAATTGGTGAAATTTTAGAAATTCCAACTTTTGATATAATTTTTGCTGATCCGCCATACTACGACCCTCAATTTCCGTCTATCGAAAAGCTTTCGAAAAGGTTAAGATCTGGCGGAATATTAATTCTATCGCAACCCAAAGAAATTGAAAATTTTAAAGCAGAAAATTTAATTTTGATTAGTGAAAAGCTATATTCTGGTGCGAAAATCTTATTTTTTCGTGCAAAATAATAAAATAACCCTCAGGAGAAGGGTTATTTTATTGGGTTAAATTACAATCTTTCAAAAGAATCGGAGAAATTTGCAAAATTATTATCAAGAATATCTCCACCATTATTTGAAACCATCGCAATAAAGAATGCTCGAGTCTTCCCAGACTTATCTTTTTTAGTAGGTAGGGCTAATATTTTTATAAATTGACTGTTGTGTGAGATATTTCCTTCAACTGCCTGAGCTCCTTTAAAATTGATTACTTTAAAATCTTCTTCTGAAACATAACTTGAAAAATTATCGCCGACACCATTGATCGCAGAGTGAATTAATTCCTCCTTGCTAAGTTTTTGAGTGTCTTCATAATTTTCATCTGTGTCTGTATAACCAATGATGTAGGCATTTATTGCATTATTTGTGGAGTCTGAGGATGCGCAAACATAGCCAACTGAATTATCACCAGTATTTTGTTTTGTAAAATTATCACATCCTTTCGCTTTGATTGCAAAAGCACCTTCCTCAGGTATGAACTTACCTGCATTTTTAGCTTTTCTGGTTCGCTCTTTAATTTTATCCTTATCGAATAGCTCGTCGTCTTCTGCTAAGTCTGTTGTTTTATAAGGCTTAGTCTCATTAGTTATATTTTTTATTACTGTATTTAGCGTATTTATTGTTTCTAAACCATAAATTGTAACGGATAAGACGGTAAAAATTATGTACGACAACCAACAGAAAAGATTTGCTTTTTTATTTGCAATAGGGTCATTTTTAATGGCTGGCTTAACTATTACGAAGAATAAAATTAATCCCAGTATATTTAAGCCGAGTGGTAACGCCACTGAAGCTCGTTTAACATCACCGATTTTTAAAGTTTGCTCTTTAACTTTTTTGTTAAAAAGAATAATTTCAACAATAGCCCAGACAAAAAATGCAATCTGTGCAATTCCTAAAATCATTAGGAAGACTTCCATTAGAAGCATTCCGCCAATCATGTTATTTACCATTTTCTAATTCCTCCTTTTCATCTTCAAAAACTGTAAATAGTGAAATTGCCACTGGTAAAATAATTAAAAAGAAAATTTCAACCTGCGGCAGAAAAATCGATATCAATGCAATAATCGCAATCCACAAAACCATCATTCCTGTGCGAATTAAATGGTAATTTCTTTGAGCTTTACGATTTTCACCGTGAAAGAACCCTGTATTTTCGCCTAAGGTACTCGCAGTAATCCAGCGCATGCTTAAATCTGTAAAAAGGTAAACCATTGCATAACAGAAAGCGGGCAAAACCTCTGTTGGTGAGGAGAGTACCCAACGCATAAATAGTGGAATAAGCGACAAAAAGAAAACATAAATCATGTTTTTCCAGATGAAGCTATTCGTAACCTTTTCAACTCTATCTAAAATATGATGATGACGATTCCACTGGATTCCAACGATTATAAAACTTGCAAAGTAAATCAAAATTGCGAATCCAAAACTTTCCAGCTGAGCCAAATCTCTAACTGATTTTGGTAATTGAATTTCAAGCACCATAAGCGTAATAATAATCGCGGTGGCTCCATCAATTAAGCCAACAAGACGATCTTTCGAAATTCTTCCTCCGTGATAAATTTTGTGTATTCGACCAAGTCGTCTATATGCACTTCTCGTTCTATCCATTTTCCCCTTTCCGTACAATTTTATCACATCTTTTCAAAAATTCCAAGCAGCTTATGTATTTTTGTGGAAACAAAAATCACCCTTTCGGAAAAGAGTGATTTTATTCGGATTAGCCTCGTGCAAAGTGCGCAAAAGCTCGGTTGGCTTCTGCCATTTTATGAGTATCTTCTTTCTTTTTGAAAGCTGCGCCAGTTTCATTGTAGGCATCAACAATTTCAAGCGCCAAGCGTTGACTATAAGGCATTCCGCTTCGTGCTCGCGCTGATTGAACCAACCAGCTAAACGCAAAGTGGAGTTGTCGGTGTCCTTGAACTGGGAATGGAATTTGATAGTTTGCACCACCAACACGTCGAGACTTAACTTCAAAAGCTGGTGAAATATTTTTTAGTGCTTTTTCAAAAACTTCAAGAGGGTTTTCACTATCAAGTTTTTTAGCTGCAGTTTCAAGAGCTTTATAAACAGCTTTTTCGGCAGTAAGTTTCTTGCCGTCAAGCATAGATTTGTTAATTAAACGTTGAACTAAAATTGATTGATATTTTCGGTCTGGTTTTAGTTCTCGTTGTAATTTTTTAGTAACTTTTCGTGGCATCTTTATTTCTCCTTCTTCGCACCGTATTTTGAACGGCCTTGTTTACGATCTGCAACACCTTGAAGGTCAAGCGCACCACGAACGATATGATATCGCACACCTGGAAGGTCGGGCACGCGTCCACCGCGAACCAAAACTACGGCGTGTTCCTGAAGGTTGTGGCCTTCACCACCAATATAAGCCCAAACTTCGTGGCCATTTGTCAAGCGAACACGAGCAACTTTTCGAAGAGCTGAGTTAGGCTTTTTGGGTGTTTTTGTTGTAACTTTAACACAAACTCCACGTTTTAGAGGTGCGTTTTGTGCGTAATATTTAGTTTTTAGCGCGTTGTGGATTCGTCCAAGAGCTGGCGATTTTGATTTTTTCGCAGCAGTTTTTCGAGGTTTTCGCACTAATTGATTGATAGTTGGCATCAATTCTCCCTTAAATTATTTTAATATTTTCACTTTTTCGAAAGTTGATAAAGTTTTCAAAAAAGTGCCTCATATTTTTCGAAACAGCATTTTCGAAAAATGTCTTTACCTTTCTAGCTGAAATCACCAACACACAGGTTCATTCACTAGAAAGAGGAAACTCACTAGATATTCTAGCAGATTTTGAAACAAAATGCAAGCGTTTTAGACTAATAAGTTGCGTTACATAATTAAAACAAATTTAAGAAGAAAAATATATTGTCTGTGGCTATTTTAAGATTTTCTAAAATAAAAAACCCGAGCAAAACTCGGGAGAAAATTACTGGAGGGTTATTTTTTTAAGATTACTAATAAAATTAGTAAGCTTTCCGCTTGCTTTTAAAAATGCTTTTTCTGAGTTAAAGGCATTTAGCTCAAAATCACCCCGCTCATCTATCTCGCCATTTTCGATTGTTAAGATGATATAGCGCCGGTTTTTTAACATTTCTAATTCAATATTATCCTGCATACTGATCCCAATCTGATAGCCCAGACATTCAATTGAAACACGAATCTCTTTAGAGCATCCTTTGTCCAAAAAAGCTTCTGTTCGAAAAGCATTTGGCTCCTCGAAAGATACAAATGGTATACTTTCGATATCCGAAAATCCAGCCTCCAACAGTAGATTTTCCACATTTTCTTGCGTGAAAATTAAATCATCCATTTTTTAAACCTCCGTGAAAAGAACTAGATTTTAATTATATACTTAAAGAGTGGAAAAATCAAGAAAAAACCCAGCTTTTTTGCTGGGTTAATGATGATATTTTGATTAAATAAACTTATTGCGCCGTTTGAACTCATCTTCGAGCTCTTCGAAGAATGAGTTGGCGCTACTCTTGCACTTTCGCAAGAGGTTTGTATTGGTTTTATTACCAAAAACTAGACCTTTCTCTACTTCGCTTTTGATATATTTCGGTAGATAAATATCTGTTATAGAAAAACAGTTTATATTTTTAGGAACCTGCGTATTAGGCCGCGCTGAGAAATTTAACACATTGCCCAGATGATAAACTGAGATTTTGAATGAATTTCCTCGTTCATCAAAAAGCTTCGCTTTTAAAGATATTGCTCCTTCTTCGGTTGATGCTAAGGCCTTAACTGATTGAAACCCAACATCTTGAAGGGTGTCTATCAAAAATTGTTTTGAGAGATAGTTCTTTCGATAAAGCTCTTGGTTTACTTTATCGGTGTTGAAAATTGATTTAATACGGCTTAAAATTGGCATATTTGGCATATTAATGTACCTCTTTTGTAAATACTTAAATTTAGACTATAAAGTTCAAATTTAGCTTTAATATTCTACCATAAAAATATAAAAATGTCAATGTTAAATGACGATTCCGCCACCCAAACAGACTTCACCAGAATAAAATACAACACTTTGACCACTGGTAATTGCGCGCTGTTCATCTTGCAATTCAATTTTTGCCGAATTATCACTTTCGAAAAAGATTTTTGCATTCACGAGTGGTGCACGATGGCGGATTCGAACTTGAATTTCTGCCCCATTTTCAACTTTTTGGTTGATCCAGTGAAGTGCTGAAACTTCGATTTTATTAGACCAAAGTTCGCCGTTATTGATATCAGTTGTTACGAAAACTTCGTTAGTTTCCATATTTTTACCGCAAACATAAAATGGCAGTCCGCCGCCAATATTCAAGCCGTGGCGCTGGCCTAAAGTGTAAAAAATCACACCGTCATGCCAACCAAGAACTTCGCCCGTATTTTTGTTAATGATTTTTCCTGGTTTTTGTTCGGGGATAAATTGTTTTAAAAAGTCACGAATTCCAATTTTTCCAACAAAGCAAATTCCTTGCGAATCTTTTTTTCGAGCGGTAAAAAGCCCGCGTTCTTTCGCCATTTCGCGCACTTCAGGTTTAGTAAATTTACCAAGTGGAAACAAAGTTCGCCCTAAAGCCTCACCTCGCACACGATACAAAAAATAAGTTTGGTCTTTATTTTCATCTTTTGCGCGAAGTAGCTCGCCTTCTTTGTTTTTCGAAAGGTTGAAATTTTCGTCAGAATTTTCAGTAAAAGCATTTCGAACGCCAGCGTAATGACCTGTTGCAATTAGATCTGCTCCATCTTCAAGTGCGGCCTCTAAGAAAAGCTTGAATTTTACTTCTTGATTACACATTATATCGGGGTTTGGCGTGCGGCCAATTTCGTATTCATCGAGCATGTATTGCACAACTTTTTCGCGGTAGTATTTTTCGAAATCAAAGACTTTAAAATCAATGCCAAGTTGAACTGCAACTCTTTTTGCGTCGGCTAAATCTTCTGCCCAAGGGCATTTCATTCCTGGTAAATCTTGCGTCCAGTTTTTCATATAAACGCCCACAACGTTATATCCTTGCTCTTTTAAAAGTGCTGCGGTTAAAGATGAATCCACGCCGCCACTCATTCCAACATATACTTTAATTTTTGAATTATCCATTTATTCTCCTATATAAAATCTAAAAATTCCAAAAAGCTCGCTCATTGAGAGATACCAACCGCGTAAATTTGTCCACCAAAATCCATTCCAATCTGGATCATTCAAAACTGGTGCCGAAATCACCTCCACGCCTGAACCTTCTAAAGCCTTTTCGAATTCGAGTCTTGCTCGAGTTTGATGATATTTTGAAGTGGTTAGAATTACGCGCTTATAGCCATTTTGCTTGATTATTTTTGCAGTAAATTGTGCATTTTGGTGAGTGTTTTGAGCTTTTTCTTCGAGCAGAATTTCTTCTTCTAAAACTCCTTGTTTTCGGGCTAAATTTGCCATTTGGCGTGCGTCGCTTAAAACTTTAGG
The DNA here is from genome assembly GCA_937922985.1 of uncultured bacterium. Classification (GTDB taxonomy): domain Bacteria; phylum Patescibacteriota; class Saccharimonadia; order Saccharimonadales; family Saccharimonadaceae; genus Nanogingivalis. The sequence goes on from CALAKV010000016.1 coordinate 14,313, forward strand.
GTTAGAATTTGCACCTGAAAAAATTAACTTTTTAGCTTCAACCGATTTAAAAATTTCAATCGCTTCACGAGTTCTTAAAGCAGTATTTCCGCCAGAAATTGCTATAACCGCATCAATTTTTTGAGAACATTCGCCTTTTTTGTAGTTCGGACAAATTTCAGCGAGCCGATTTTTATCACTAATAATCAAAGTTGTGCTAATGATAAAGACCACAACTAAACCCACAAAGGCTAAAATCCAGGCAATAAATTTTACCATTTATTTTTGAATCCTCTCAAATTCGGCTCGTACAGTTTTCGAAATTATTTCAGCTGCACGCTTTATGTTTTCTTCATTCGAAAGTTTTCCTAGCGAAATTCGCAAGCTTCCGTCAGCTTCGGAATCGCTTAAACCCATTGCAGTTAAAGTGTGTGAACGCGTGCCTTTATTTGCCGCACAAGCTGAACCTGTTGCCACTAAAACCCCTTGCGTTTCGAGCGCAAAAACCATCCGCTCGGCGTCAATTCCTGGAAAAGATACTGAAATATGGCTTGCAAGCTGTTTTTTTGGATTTCCAAGAAAAATCATTTCTTCATTTGAAAAGTTTTTGCTTAAAGTTTTTTTGAATAATTCCTTTAATTTTCGAAGGCGTTCATTTTCTTTTTTACGGTGCTTTTCTGCCAATTGAATAGCTTTCGCAAAACCAATTACGCTTGGCACATTTTCAGTTCCGCTCCGTAGATTTCGCTCTTGGCCACCGCCCACAATTTGTGCATTAAATTCAATTTCGCGATTGGCCCATAAAAGACCAGTTTGTTTTGGCCCATAAATCTTGCCAGCGTTTAAAGTTAGCATATCTACGCCAAGCCTTGCAACTGAAATATCCAGTTGGCCAACACCTTGGCTAGCATCAGAATGGAGATAAATTGGCGTTTTTTCGCCATTTGAAAGCCGTCGCATTCGTTCTTCTTTCACGATTTCAGCAATTTTCGAAATTGGCTGAATTACGCCAGTTTCATTGTTCGCAAGCATAACTGAAATAATCTTCGTTTTTGGCGAAATTTTTGCACGCAAATCTTCAAGGTCAATTATGCTATCTTTTTTAATTTTCACAAGTTTTTGGATACCATATTTTTTGGCTGAATTCAAAACCGCGTGATGTTCAAATTCGCCAACAAGGATTTCATCGTCATTTTCTTTCGAAGCTGCTGAAAATGCTAAATTGATACTCTCAGTTGCCCCAGCTGTAATTACAATTTCATCACTTTTTGCACCAATATTTTGCGCAATTTGATGTTTTGCGTCTTCATAATCTCTTCGAACCTCCAAAGCCTGAACATAAGGCGCACTTGGATTATAAAATTTTTCACTAAAATATGGCAACATCGCAGCCAAGACTTTTTCATTTACCGGTGTTGTGGCGGCGTGGTCAAGATAAATAATTTCCTCGTTCATCTTTAATAGTATAACACATTTTTAAAAAGTTAACAAAAATTATTCTCTATTTTTTGCTATTTTTTCAGAAATTTTTAATGGATTTTTTGATTTTAAAATTTCCTCAATTTCATTCTTCGAAAGGCTTTGCCATTTTTTAATTCGGTGATTAAATATTTCAATTTTAACATTTCTCTGTGGTATCTTTAGCTTTTTATACCAATCTATAATTTTCGAAAGATTTTCTGGCTTAAAAATAAAACCTTCATATCCATATTTTAAACAGCTAAAGCCTAATCTATCGCCAATCTTAACTTTTCCGCCATTATCTTTTTTGCGTTCTTTTGATAATTCTGAAAAATCTAAAATTGCAAATTCTGGATATTCAAGAGCTTCGCCATACAACCGATTTTTTTTGTCTTCGTTTTCTTTCCAAGAAAGTTTTTGTGCTTGCTTGAATTTTTCAGCATTTTTAGGGTTTCTAAACAAGAAAATATCAGTTCTAACTTTAGTTTTAGCTTTGTTTTCTTTTAAAGCTATGATTATATTTTTCGAAATAATAACACGCTTGACTAAAACATATAAATATAGTATAGTATCTCTATAAGCTTAAATTTAAAAGTTGCGGAAACAACTATAAGCTTTGAAACTTTCTAAAAGGAGTGATTTCTGTGGTATTTCCTAAACCTCATGTAAATGAGAAGAAATGCGAAAACTGTAATGGAACTGGATGGTATAAACAACGAGGGTTCGTAGGTGCTACCCCTTTTCCATGTAAGGCCTGTGGCCAAACCGGAAGAGTAAAAGAATAACTTCTCTGTAATATTTTTTGTTAAGCCGCAAGTTGCGGCTCTTTTAATTTTTGAAAAAATATGTTAAAATAATAGAACCGATTAAAATCTATAAACTATAAAAACGAAAGGAATTATGCTAAAATTTATTTTTAAATTTGCTAAAAAATATTGGCTAAGTTTAAGTTTGATGCTTATTTTTACGGTATCCTCTGCCAAAATCAACCTTGAACTCCCCCAATACACTTCAAAAATTATCACTCAGGGCGTTGCTATGAAAAATATGGAAGCAATCTACTCAAATGGTTTTCATATGATTGGACTTTCTCTTTTGAGTGGCGCTTTAATGCTGGCGGGAATTTTCTTCGCGAGCCGTTCAGCTGGGGCGATGGTGCGAGATATTCGCCATGCAACTTTCGAAAAAATTGAAAACTTTTCGATGAACGAGTTTGGTAAATTCTCGGTTTCGAGTCTTACAACACGAATTACGAATGATGTACGGCAATTTCAACAAACTTTCACAATGAATATGCGAATGGGAATTTATGCCCCAATTGTTGGCATTGGTGCGATTATTAACACTTTAGCTATTTCTGGTTTGATGAGCTTGATTATGGTTGTGACGATTCTCTCTATCATTGCCTTGACTACAATTATTGGTATTTTTGCCGTTCCAAAACTAAAGATTTTTCAAACTAAACTAGATAAATTAAATATGCAGACTCGCCAAACAATTACTGGTTTGCGTGTAATTCGAGCCTATAGAAAAGAAAAAGTCGAAGAAGAAAAATTTGATGAAATCAATAATGAAATGCTCAAAATGAATATCTTTTTTGAAAGAATTTTTGGGCTATTTTCGCCATATATGACAATGGTTTCTGGGCTTGGCCTTGTAGCAATTGCTTGGATTAGTTCATATTTTGTAAAATCTGGCGAAATTTCAATTGGCGATGTAGCTTCTCTTATTCAATATCTTGCGCAAGTTACTTTTGCTTTCATTATGCTTTCGATGATTTTTATGTTAGTTCCACGGATGAATGTTGCAATCAAGCGTTTGAGCGAAGTTCTTGATGAAGAAATTTCAGTGAAAGATAAAACTAAAACGCAAAAATTGCCAAAAACTTTCGACTTAGCTTTCGAAAATGTTAGTTTTTCGTATCCAGATTCTGAAGAAGCTGTTCTTGAAAATATCGACTTTTCAGTAAGACAAGGTGAAACTATTGCTGTAATTGGCGGAACTGGTTCAGGAAAATCTACAATTGCAAAATTAATTCCGCGATTTTATGATGTTTCGAAAGGAGAAATTAAACTAGGCAGAGTGGATATTCGTGATTTAAAACAAAGCGAACTGCACAATTTAATTGGCTATGTTCCACAAAAGGCAAACCTTTTTTCTGGGGATATCCGTGAAAATATTAATTATGGTTCTTCGAAAAACTTGAGTGATGAAGAAATTATTGAAGCTCTAAAAATCGCTCAAGCTTGGGATTTTGTGCAGAAATTGCCTGAAGATTTAAACGAGAAAGTTTCGCAAGGTGGCAAAAATTTCTCTGGTGGTCAAAAACAGCGACTTTCAATTGCTCGGGCAATCGCCTCAAAAGCTCCAATTTTGATTTTCGACGATAGCTTTTCTGCGCTTGATTATAAAACTGATGCTAAGCTTCGTGCCGAACTTGCTGTAAAAACTAAATCACAAACTAAATTTATTGTCGCTCAACGAGTAACTTCAATTATGCAGGCTGATAAAATTATTGTTTTAGATGGCGGTAAGATTGTTGGAATTGGTACACATGGCGAACTTCTTAAAAATAATGAAATTTATCGCGAAATTGCATCTTCACAGCTTTCTGATGAAGAGATTGAAACGCAAATTAAGGATTTTGAAAAGCAAAAATCTGCTCCTAAAACTAAAAAAGAGGCCAAAAAAGCGGTTTCAGTTTCGAAAAAGATAGCCAAGAAAAGCTTAAAAAAGGTAATTTCGAAAAAATCTAAGAAAGGAGAAAAATAATGGCGAAAAATCAAAAAAACAAACTTTCGCTAAAAATAATTTGGCGACTTTTGCGATATTTTGCGCCTTTTAAGATTTCTGTTGTGTTTTTTGCGATTGTGGTAATTTTAAGCTCAATTTCAGCAATTATTGGGCCACAAATTGTGGGTGAGATGATAAATTTAATCACTAAAAATTTTGAAATTCGCGCTGGTACTGTTCATTTTAATCCTGATTTTTCGAAAATTACCGAACTTGGCTTTATTTTGATTGCTATCTATGTTGGATCAGGAGTTTTTGGTTATGCGCAAAACTGGATTATGGGTCAAATGGTTCAAGAAATTGTTTTTAAATTACGTGACGAAGCTTCAAAAAAAATCGCGCGACTACCTCTTTCATATTTTGATAAGCACAAAACTGGTGATACGGTTTCAATTATTACGAACGACATCGAGACACTCAGCAACAGTTTGAGCGAGAGCTTAAATCAGCTTTCTTATTCAATAATTACAATTGTTGGTGTGACTGTTATGATGATTTCGATTAGCTGGCAAATGAGCCTAATTGCTCTTGCAACTGGAATAATTTCGGTTGGGATTATTATGATTATTTCGAAGTTTAGTCAAGTTTATTTTACGGATTTGCAAAAATTTACATCGAGTTTAACTGCTCATACCGAGGAAATGCTTTCTTCGCACGAAGTTATTAAGGTTTATAATGGTGAAAAATCATCGGTTGAAAATTTTGAAAAAATCAATAATAAAATGTATATTTCATCTTGGAAGTCTCAGTTTTTTGGTGGACTACTCTACCCAATTATGGGTTTCATTAATAATCTTTCAACTTTAACCGTTGTGGTGATTGGTGGTGTTCGTGCATTAAATGGTCAGATGACAATTGGCGAGATTACTGCTTTTATGCAATATATGAGCCGATTTACGCAACCGATTTCGAATATCGCAAATTCAATGACAAGTGTTCAAACAACGGTTGCAGCCTGCGAGCGAATTTTTGGCTTTCTTGATGCTGAAGAAGAGACTTTTGTTGAAATTTCAAAAACTTTACCAAAAGAAATTAAAGGCTCTGTTGAGTTTTCGAAAGTTAATTTTTCATATTCAAAAAATAAGCCCATTATTACGAATTTCAGCACAAAAATTGCGCCGCGTTCAAATGTGGCGATTGTTGGCCCAACTGGAGCTGGAAAAACTACGCTAGTGAATCTTTTGATGCGATTCTATGATATTGATAGTGGAAAAATTACAATCGACGGAATTGATACTTCAAAAATGTCGCGGCATGATGTTCGTTCCCTTTTTGGAATGGTTCTTCAAGATACCTGGCTTTTTAATGGTACGATTGCTGAAAACTTAGCTTATGGAAAACCTAATGCCACTCGTGAAGAAATTATTGAGGCCGCAAAAGCTGCTCATGCTGACCACTTTATTCGAACCTTACCAAAAGGTTATGATACGGTAATTTCTGAGGATATCGATAATGTCTCAGCCGGTGAAAAACAGCTTCTCACAATTGCCCGGGCGATTTTGGCAGATTCGCCAATGTTAATTCTTGATGAAGCAACCAGTTCTGTTGATACGCGAACGGAAGCAGCCATTCAATCTGCGATGGATAATTTAACTCACGGCCGTACGAGTTTTGTGATTGCGCACCGCCTTTCAACGATTCGAAATGCCGATTTAATTCTAGTACTGGAACACGGAAACATTGTTGAGCAAGGATCTCATAAAGAATTGCTCGCAAAAAACGGTGCTTATGCGAAACTTTACAATTCGCAATTCGCGGAATAAAATTTGAAAAAGAAAAAAGCCCGATTATTTCGGGCTTATTTAGATGTATGAAAGTTGGCTGTAAATTGCTGTTTCATTTACCATTTGTTTGGAATCTGTTCTTCCACCAGCTCTTTCAGCAAAAACACTATTCAAATAGTTGAACATATTACTCATTTCCGCATGGCTGCGTTGAACCAAAGGCCACAATTCTTTAATTTTCTTAAAGAATTCTCTCTTTTTTCTAACAGGAATGCGAAAAATCTGTGCATAAGTAAGCCAAAAGATTAATTCTTTGGGGTCATTTTTTTGGTATGCTTTCTCAAGGTTATCTGCGACTTTAGATTGTGATGTTTTTGGTATCACTTTTTCTTCGAGGCGCTTACCTATTTCAGCAAGTTTTTCTTGTCCTTGGGTTTGAACCCATTTAATAGAATTGACCATGTCTCGGTCTCCTTTAAAAAAATATTTGCAAAAGCCAACTTCTTAAAATTCGAGCTAAAAGCTCAATTTTGAAAAGTAAGCTTTTAACTTGTTATTATTCTATCATAAAAAAGCTTTTTTGTCAATACTTAGTAGAATTTTTCAAAAACTCTTCACTTTTCGAAATTTTTATGTTAAAATAGTTTCATACGGGCATAGCTCAGTTGGTAGAGCACAGGTCTCCAAAACCTGGTGTCGGGAGTTCGAGTCTCTCTGCCCGTGCCAAGTTTGCCTTTTTGCACCGGAAACGGTGTTTTTGTTTTATTATATTTAGAACAAGGGATAAGTTTGATAACTAGATAACTATTTTTAAAAGTGCTATAATATTTTTATGTCTATAGTCGATAAAGAGTTTGGTGAAATTAAAATTCGAAAAAACAAACTTGCTCGCTCCGTGAAGCTTTCTGTCGGTGTTGATGGAAGCTTACGCGCGTCAATTCCCTATTATTCGCCGGAGTTCGCTGTTCAGCATTTGGTTAATCATAATCGCACGCAAATTCGCGAAATGCTTACTTTGCATAATGCTAAAAATCTTTATAAAAATGGTGATTTAATCGGTAAAACGCACACACTTTTTTTGCGAAAATTTTCGGGTGAAGAAATTAAAATTTCAAATGAAGGAAATCAGATTTTCGTGCAAATTCCGCAAGAGTTAGCTTTCGAAAATCCACTTATTCAATCAGAAATCCGCAAAACTGTATCAAAAATTCTTCGAAAGCAAGCTAAGGCGTATTTACCCCGCCGAATTGATTTTTTGGCAGAAAAATATGGTTTTAGCTTTGAGAAATTGCGTTTTTCGCACACTGGCACAAGGTGGGGTTCATGCTCTTCTAGTGGCACAATTTCTTTAAATATTGCGTTGATGAATTTGCCACACCATTTGATTGATTATGTGATTATTCATGAGCTTTGTCATACTCGGCAAATGAATCATTCGTCTAAATTTTGGCAAGAAGTTGAAAAATATTGCCCCGATTATAAGAAATGCGTTCAAGAAATAAAACAGTTTTCACCAAGTATTTAGTTTAAAGCAGATAATTGATTAAACTGCTTGCGCTTTTCTCTTAAATTTGCTAAAATAGAAATGTAAATTTTAATCGTAAAGGCAAAAAATGAAAATATTAATGCTCGGGTGGGAGCTTCCTCCTCATAACAGCGGTGGTTTGGGTGTAGCTTGTTTTTATATGGCTAAGGCGCTCGCAAAAAGTGGTGCTAATATTGAATTTGTTGTTCCGTATAAAGACAACATACCGAAATTGATTTCATGAAAGTATTGAATGCTACGAATTTCTCTGAAATTCATAAATTTGGTGCTGGTGCTTACGATTCTCCGCATTGGGTGCGTTCAAGTCATAACGCTAGCAATTTTCTACCAGATATTCGTTTGATTCAGAAAGAATATTGTGAATTTATTCGTGAATATTTAAGTAATCCCAAAAATAAACCAGATGTTATTCATGCGCATGATTGGTTAACTGCGGAAGCTGGAATCCTTGCTAAAAAACTTACTGGTGCGCCGTTGATTACTCATATTCACGCTACCGAATTTGATCGTTCTGGTGGAATTTCTGGTAATCAAGAAATCCATGATATTGAATATGCTGGAATTTGCGCATCCGACAGGGTTTTTGCAGTTTCAAAAAATACTCGAAATGTAATTATCAAGAAATATAAAATTAAGCCTGAAAAGGTTGAGGTGGTTTATAATGCGATCGAAACTTCAGCTCTTGCTAATCCACAAGATTACGATAATCGAACTTACCGCTATCTTGAATATCTAAAATCACAGGGATATACTGTGATAATGACTCTAACTCGCTTTACTATTCAGAAGGGTTTAACTTTTTTGATGCAAGCGGTTGCCGAGGCTATTTCGAAAAACCCAAAAATCGCCCTACTTCTTGTTGGGGACGGTGAACAACGCAATGAGCTTATCAAAATGGCGAGTGATTTTGGGATTTCAGACAAGATTTTCTTCACGGGATTTTTGCGGGGCGATAAATGGCGTGATGCTTACGGTGTGGCTGATGTTTTTGTGATGAGCTCAGTAAACGAACCTTTTGGTCTAACAGCTTTAGAGGCGGCTCATTTTAACAATGCATTAATAATTTCGAAGCAATCTGGGGTAGGTGAAGTTCTTCAAAATATTTTACGTTATGATTTTTGGGATACTAAAAAACTAGCAAATCAAATTTATGAGGTTTCAACCAATAAGAATCTCTTACAGAGTTTAAAAAATGGTGTTCAAGAGGAATATGATCGAATTTCTTGGAGTGATATCGCCGGGCAAATTATGGAAGAATTCATACGTTTAACAGAGGTAAATAATGACTAAGAAGTCGATTGTTCTCTACTTTCATGTTCATCAGCCCTGGCGCATTCGTGACGATCAAACGCTTTTTGATATTGGCATTAATAAAAATTATTTTAGCGAAGAAAAAGGTCTAGAGCGGCAAAGTAATGGCGAAATTTTTCGAAAAGTTGCTGAAAAATCTTACATACCAATGAATAATCTGCTTGAAAAACTATTAAAAACTCACCCAGAATTTAAATTTTCTTTTTCGATTACGGGAACTTTTATTGATCAAGCGCAAGAATTTGCGCCAGAAGTTCTCAAAAGCTTTAAGCGTCTTGTTCAAACTGGGCGAGCAGAAATTATTGCCGAGACATATTATCACAGCCTCGCATTCTTTTTTGATCGTGAAGAATTTGAAACTCAAGTTAGTGCGCATCAGGCAAAAATTCGTGAAGTTTTTAATGTCGAAACTACTGCTTTTCGAAATACTGAACTTTCATATAATGATGAACTTGCTAAATGGGCGGACGATTTTGGTTTTAAAGCAATTTTAGCTGAGGGATGGGACCCAATTCTGCAATGGCGCACGCCAAATCATATTTATAAGCCAAAAGGTGCAAAAAATATTCGTCTACTTCTTAAAAACTACAAGCTTTCTGACGATCTTGCTTTTCGTTTTTCGAATCAAAATTGGCAAGAATATCCGCTCACAACTCAAAAATATATCAGTTGGTTAGAATCCTCAAGCTATCATGGTGATGTAATAAATCTTTTTATGGATTACGAAACATTTGGCGAGCATCAGTGGGCGGAATCTGGAATATTTGATTTTTTCGAAAGCTTGGTTTCGTATTGGTTAGAAAAACCAGAGCACGGATTTAAAACTGTTACTGAGGCCGCTCAAAGCGAGCCTGTTGCGGAAATTTCTATGCCAAATACAGTAACTTGGGCAGATACCGAACGCGACTTGACTGCTTGGCTCGGTAATTCAATGCAACAAGAAGCAATGAAATATCTCTATGCTTTAAAATCGCGGGTTTATAATTCACAAAATGGAAATTTAGTTGAAGATTGGCGGCGACTAACTACAAGTGACCACCCTTATTATATGTGCACGAAATATTTTAATGATGGCGATGTTCATGCGTATTTTTCACCATATAAATCTCCTTATGATGCATTTTTATACTTTATGGATACATTGCGAGATATGGATTTTAGGCTGAAAGATATCCCTCCATTCAATCAGAAAAATATTCGAAAAACGCAAAAAATTCTTCAAAAATCGCTTTTTAAAACCCCAAAAAATGTAAAACGTAAGAAGATTTTTGCGCGAATGCTCCATAGAAACTTAATGTTTGCAAAACGAAAGCGAGGTTAGAATGGCAAAAACAGCAATTTTAAGCAATGGTAATTTGAATGTCGGGTTAAATGAATTTAGTCTGGTGAGCGATTTTTATTTTCCAGATAATGGTTATGAAAATCATACACTTGGCCGCGATCTTTTTCATCGTATTGGGATTAAAATTGGCAATAATTTTTCTTGGCTCCATTCTGGTGAGTGGCGATTCTCAGTTGAATATTTTGAAAATGCTTTAATCTCAAAAACTAAAGCTATTAATCAAGAACTTCAAATCAAAATAACTTTTACTGATTTTGTAGCGAGTGATTTTGATGTTTTTGGGCGAAAGATCCAAGTTCAAAATCTTGCAAATTATCCGCGTGAAGTTCAGCTTTTTTTGCATCAAAATTTTGCAATTAACAGCAGTTTTCACTTGGCCGATACCGTTCAGTTCTTGCCTTTCGAAAATAATGAAAAGGCGATTTTGCACTATCGCGGAAAACGTGCTTTCATTATTTCTGCTCAAAGAGTTTTCGAAAAACCTATTCAGAATATTTTTGAAGATTTTGACCAGCACACGGTTGGCTTGTTTGGAATTGAAAATAAGCTCGGTTCTTGGGTAGATGCGGAAGATGGCGTTCTTTCGGGCTCAAATGTTGAGCATGGACAGAATGATTCGGTTGTTGGGTTTGATTTTTCTCTTGGCGTTTTTGAGAATGCAAATTTTCAATATTCAATTTCTTGTGCTGATGGCCACGAGCTTGCTCGTACAAATCTCCAAAAGGTTAGAAATAATGGCTTTTCGAAAACTTTAAATGAGACCAAAAAATATTGGCAAAAATGGCTCTCGCCTGCTTTAAGAGTTTCGAAAAAACTTGATTCAAAATATCAAAAAAGTTTTATTCAAAGTCTAATGCTAGTTAAATCTCATCTTGCGAAAACTGGTGCACCGATTGCCAGCAATGATAGTGAAATGTTGAATTATGCGCGAGATGATTATTCTTATTGCTGGCCTCGCGATGCTCTTTTTGCAATTTGGCCATTAATTCGTATCGGCTATCGTGATGAACCGCAAAAGTTTTTTGAATTTTGCAAAAGATCGTTAACTTCGGGAGGATTTATGATGCATAAATATTTACCGAATGGTGAACTTGGTCCAAGTTGGCACCCATATTCACAAGGTGGCGATACTCGAAATCTACCTATTCAGATTGACGAAACCGCAGGAATCCTTTTCTTGTTTGCTCAATATTATAAAAAATTTCGTGAAAACTCAATTTTGAATGAATTTTATGACGACTTAGTGAAGCCGACTGCTAATTTTTTGGTAGATTTTTGTGGTGAAAATGATTTACCAAAACCAAATTATGAGCTTTGGGAGATGGATTTTCTTTCAACAACTTATTCGACTTCGGTTGTTTTTGCGGCATTATACTCTGCTTCAAAATTAGCTCAAGCTGCAAATCGCGTGCATGATGCAAAAAAATGGCGCGAGCAAGCTTTTAAAATTCGTTCTGCTGCACAAAATGAGCTTTTTAATGAAGAAAGTAATTATTTCTATCGTGGAATTTGGGCTGATGGCAATAAAGATCCAAAAATTGATTCATCAAGTTTTTACGGTGCTTTTATGTTTAACCTTTTTGAATTTAAAGGCGAAAAGTTACAGACTGCTTTTAAAACTCTTGAAAATCGTTTTAAAGCTAATGACAATATTGGACTTCCAAGATTCGAAAATGATATTTACTATAGATTTAGTGATTATTACGAAGCAAATATTTGGCCAATAATAACACTTTGGCGTGCAGAATTTTATATTGCTCTTGGCGAAATTTCGAAAGCGGAGGAAATTATTGAATGGGTTCTAAAGCAACAAACTTCAACGGGAATTTTACCTGAGCAAATTGATCCACGCAATTTAAAACATCTTTCGGTTGCGCCGCTAACTTGGTCTCAAGCAGAGTATATTTCAGCTTTACTTGATTTAATTGCTTCTGAAGAATAGAAATATTATTAAATATAAGAATGAAATCTCAAGGCTAGTATTTAGCTACTAAATTAAAAAGTATGTTGTATTTCCATTATGCTTGTGCTATAATTATTTACAATAAATATTTAGGAGGAAAATGAGAAAAGGAATCGTAAAGCAGCGCTTTTTTGATTTTAAACGTGGTAAATCAAAAAAAATTGCTATTTTAACAGCATTTTTGTTTATGTTCTTAGCTGGCGGAACAGTATTTAAGCTATCTCAAGCCCAAAATGGAGATTTTGCGGACAATATTAAAACATTCATGGAAATGGTGTCAAAGAAAGAAGATGGCGGCGAAAAAACCGAGTTTCTTTCTGGTGAGGAGATCGCAATGAGTTCTCGTATTGAGGTCACGAGCGATGGTTCAGCAAAGTCGTATAAGAATCCATACTTGCTAATCAAGATACCAAAGCAATACTTAGACGAAGAAACACCAAAAGTGAACACAACGTCTATAGTATCTTCAGAAGCCAAACTTCAGGATGATAATTATTATATTCATAAGATAAGCTATGAGTCTCTTCCTGCTGGGTCAATTAACTCTATAAATTACGTTTTCAAGCTAAAAAATAGCCAGACTCCAGAAAATTATAAACTAGAATTAGTCCATGAGCTACATACCGAAGATGGCACTATACTAAGTAAACAAAGTAAAATTCTAGATACTAAAAAATCAAATAATCAAATTGAACCACATATTGACACTGGCGCTTGGAAGATATATATAACAAAATATAAAGATAAGTACAACAAAGACATAGATACGTCTAATTATGAAACTAAGGACCTGGTGAATCTAGGTGTAACTACTTTTGATAATTTAATTCGCGACAATAGTCCTGGTAGGCGAGAAATAAAATCAATCGAATATAAAGTATTATTACCTGAACACACCTATCCTTCACCAAATTCTATAAATGATGGCTGGTCTTTTGATAATACTAAAAGAATCGCAACCTACATCAAGAGGTCAGACTTTAAACCCAGCAATGATGCACCAGTCTTACGATTAAGATACAAAAAGAATACACCTTCAACAATCTTCGGAAAAAAAGTTAAGGTATCTCTAGAAAATATAGTAACATTCCAAGATTCTAAATCTACAACTTCAAAAACAGAAACAGAATACACTCCAGAGGTTCTTGAATACAGCGAAGGACGTTTATATTTTTCGAAATACTCAGGTATGTCCCCATCATCAAGTAGAAGTATTCCCGTACAGCGCGGCACAGATATAGTATATGAATATCTCTACAATATAAATAAAATAAACCCCGACCAAGAAAATAAGCCACAATGGAGTATAGAAACACGCATAGAAGGAACTGATGGGCAGCAGATACCAATAGATAGTATAAAGGATGAACTTAAGGATGATAAGCAATATATAGACGAAGTGGAATACTCTGGTTACTATACGTTTAATCTGTTTAGGGACTCGGGCATAGCTCATGCTGATGTTTTCGCAACTGTAAATGGGACAGAACAAAAAGCCGGTCAATTAAGTGAAACTTCAAAAATAGTGAAACTACCTTTTGGTACTACTGCTTTTCGAATACAATTTCCAGAAAATTCAAAGATAACAATAAGAACATCAAAAGCTGTATTTAAGGAAAAATTCACAATCAATGTTTCAACTAAATTTATAAATCTTGAAAAGGCTAAGAGTGAATTAGCTAATGGAGGGATTCATAATTCAACAAATACAGCAATGCTAAAAATTAAGCCAGAAGATTCTTATGTAGTATCACAATATAGTGAAAATTTTGAAAATGCTAAACTTAAGGTTAAAAACAAAATAGAAACAAAAGATTCATCTAGAATCGTGACATCTCAAGGTCAAAGCCCCTCTTTCAATCCATTAGATTTATCATACTCAGACGAAGATAAGAAGAAAGGTGAACCGGGTTACCATAAGCTAAATATAGACCTTCAGAAGGCTAAATACGCTATATTATTTTCAGATAAGCTAGGAATATCCCCTCTAGCAGAATCTTGCATAAATAAAGGCAATTGTTCTATTATCTATAATTATAAAAATAGTAATAAAAATCTATTATGGTTTAATACTGAGGGTCTGAA
>CALAKV010000017.1 GCA_937922985.1 uncultured bacterium
TAATTCAGTCGATTTTTTAATATCTGGCTGACTACCACCAAATACGGCAACCATAACCACAATAACAAAAATAGAAGAATAAACAACAGTTGATTTTAAACTTAGTATGTTAATTATCTTTGAAAAAGTAGAATTAGAAACTGTATTTTTTCTATTCTGTATAATTTCAATTTTAGGAGATTTAACTCCTCGTTTTTGACTACAAATAATCTTTCTCCCGCAAACACATTACTGTGATGCACTACCTTAATAATACCCTTTCTTTTCGAAAATTAGCATAATGTCGACCTTTTTAATTAATATTATAGAGTTAAACGAATGCTATAAAGTATTTTCTGGTAGGTGCCTTAATATAAAAATATACAAAACATCATCTTTATATTAATTTACATATAAAATTCTATCAAATATTAATAAAATTGTCAAGCTTAATCACAAAATCAAGCACTTTTTTGCACAATATTTTTTAATATTATCTTGATGCTCTATATCTGTTCTACCGTAGTAAGTCTTATCATCATCTCCACTCAAAAAGAATAAATAATTATGCTCAGCTGGAGAAGCTGTTGCCTTAAGAGCAGACAGCCCTGGTGTTGCAATTGGAGTAGGTGTTAAACCTTTATATTTTCGTAGATTGTAAGGGCTATCTAAATTTGGAGTTCTTTCAGCCCCTGTTTTATCCGCAATATATTGATATGTCACATCTGAGCCAAGCGTCATTCCAGCTTTAATTCTGTTATAAAAAACACCTGCAACTTTTTGTTGATCTTCGAAATTGTTCAAGGTTTCTTTCTGAACAATTGAAGAAAGCGTGATTCCTTCATATAAACTCAAACCTTTTTGCTTAAATTTATTATCAAGGTTTAACTCTTTAATTTTCGCTTCAAAGTCTGCAAAATATCTCCGCAAAATATTTTCAACTTTTGTACCTTTCTTAAAATTATGAGTTTGGCCATAAAGGAATCCTTCAAGATCCGTATTTTTTGGCTTACCAGAGAAAAGAGTTGAAAATTCCCCAGAATAATCTTTCGAAAAAGCATCATCAATTTCATTTTTCGAATAACCAGCTTTCAAAAGAGCGTTCTTGGCCATTTTTACCGTTCCACCAGGTAAAAAGGTAATATTAAAACTATCAACAGCTTGACCTTTATTTAAAATATCCAAAACCTCAGGAATTGTCATGCTTGAAGATAACTGATAACTACCAGCTAAAATATTTCGCTTATTATTCATTCGTGCATAAAAAATAAACGAATTTTTAGAAATAATTATTTTTTTATCAGCCAATTTCTGAGCAACTACATCTAAAGATTCGCCCTTACTAATATTGAAGCTAACTTTTTTAGAATCGTTAGTTTTATAATTTATTGCACTATTATAACTTAAGAATAAAATTCCACAAAAAGAAATAAAGCAAAACAATAAAACTGTAAAAACAACTAAAATCCTCTTTCGAAAAACTCTTTTTTTATTATTTTTTGTGTCCAAGATAGCAGTGGCTTCTCTTTCACGCTTAGATATTTCCTCAATAGCTCTTTCAGCACGATCTTCTATTAGCTCCCGATCATCTCTATTTACTGGCGGTCTTGTAATTCCATCCATTAAAAATTCTCCTCCAAATAATCTTGTAAAATAATTGAAGCTGCATTCATATCAATATCACCTTTTGAATATGGCTTTCCATAGCTTTTTAGCCTGTCCTCAGCTTGGATACTCGTTAAGCTTTCATCTTGAAAACAAATTTTATCAACTGAATATTCAAAATTTTTTACAAATTCTTTAGTATAAGCAGTTTGCGAAGTCTCTTCACCACTCTGATTTCGTGGCAGCCCAACCACAAGAACGTCGATTTCTTCTTTCGAAATTATCTCAATAATTTGTTTTATTGCAAAATCTACATCATTATTCACTTCAACAGTAGTAAATGGTATGGCTATTTTGATAAAGGAATCAGCCAAAGCGACACCAATTCTCTTGGTGCCAACATCAAGCGCCATTAACTTTAAAGATTTCATTATTTATCAACCGTAAACTTGATATTAATTTTTTTATCATCGTTCGGCACAGTATTTACCCAAAAGAATGAAAACTTCACATCGACATTTTTTACACCCTCTTTCGCTTCAATTAAGCTTCGAACTTCACCAGATTTTTTACCCTTAATTTTATCTTTCAGATTATCTATATCAATAACTGGGCCAATTTTTACATTTGATGAGATCTCTACACTATTACCACTAAATTTCGAAAATGAGACTTCTTTCAAGCCATAATCATAAATTTTTTGATTATTTAAATCACCTATTTTCTTTTTAGCAAGAGAAGAGATAGTTCTTTCAATACTTCTATTTTCAATTGCCACGATTGAATATAGAGAAGTTGCTTTTAATGTAGCCTTACCGTTTGGAGCCTCTTGATTGACGGCAACAGAAGAAGAAATCTCACCATCTTTTACGGAGAAACTATCGTTTAATACAGTATAATCTGAGCCAAATTTAGCTTTTAGAGAACTCTTAATAGAATCTGCATTTTCTGTATTAATTTTAGCTTTTGCTGCATTTATGTCATTTTGCGAAACAACTTTTAAAGTTTTTTTCGAGCCGCCTGAAAGCTGACCACCACTTGCCGAAACACCTTTAATTGACGAAACATATTCTTGCGCTGATAGATTACATTGCTCGCCGATAGTCGTCGCCTTAATTTTAACACTCGCTTTTCCATTAGAAATCACACCGCCTTTAATCTTTACTCCTGGAATAGTAACAGATGAGGTTGTAATAAAATTACATTGCCCAGCCGAAAATGCAGAACCTTGCGCCACGGTAACAGGATCACTATCACCACTTTGAGAAAGATTTAAAGTTCCTGAAGCCGCCTCACCCTCTTCACGAGTTCCAGTAGCTTCAAAAGTAATTTCATGATTTTTTTCAATAGTTTCAGTTTTTGAAAGCAACGAATTTTCACTTGTACTATTAGAAATTGAAGCAACACCTTTTATGTTGGTAGTCGAGGTTTTTGCAGCAATCGTAATATCCGCAAATGGAGCAAAGAATATTGCCCAAATTATAAATACCAAAAATACAGAAAATACCCCCCCAATAATAAGAATTTTTTTTCGAAACTTTGAAAAATCTGGAACTTTCGATCCTTTTCTAGATTTATTAGTCTTCTCTTTTTTAAGCTCTGGATTAATCTTGTTAAAATTCTTGTTATCATCAATATCAATTCCTTCAAGAATTTCAGCCTCCTTCTCATCGGAAGTTGGGCCGCTAAATTCCGAAATTGGCAAGCTTTCACCATCAATAACATCATCTCCTTCAACTTCTAAAATATCAATTTCTGGTATCTCTGGCTTACTTTGAAGGGTTTTCGAAACTGGAATTTTTGCCGCTGCCGACATAGTCTTTAGTGCAGGGTTATTAGTAATAAAAACAATTTTCTTATCATTTTTCTGTGCAGCCCGAGAAAGCAAGCGAATATTTACAGCACTCCTAAAAATACCCAAACTTTTTGGCGGAACAATTGCAATAATTCTCTCTTTCGAAGATTTTATTTTATTAACAACATCCGTAATATCATCTTCAACATCGACATAGATTACATCTTTTTTAACTTTTTCATTCATATCTTACCTCTTTTTAAGCTCGTAAAATCCTGTTTAGTTTATCACGAAAACTCTCGCTAGCATTTTCATCAGTACTGTAAGTGTCATATCCGACTCGTAAAAGACCCATTACTGTAATAAATGTATGGTCGTTAATTTTTCCAGATTCATCAATAACTCCCGAAACTTCAGAAGGCTTAATATGCTTTACTATAGGCTTTTTATTGAATGGTAATTCTTGCCACCAATCGTCATTTTCCAATCTTTCAACAAGAGATTCTAAGCTTGAGCCACCACCACATAGTAAAATCTTACTTGGCAAATAATCAACATTTTCAAAATCGCTTAAAGCTAGTTCAACGCCAGAAATCCAAACATCCAAAGTATTATCAATTGCATCGATTGCCTGCTTTGCAATAGTAGACTTGAGTTTTTCATTCGAAAGGTTTAGCTTTAGTTTTTCAGCATTATTGTAAGACAACGAAAGCTCATTCGCAATTTGATTTGTGAAACTTCGACCACCAATTCCAAACATTTTAGTTCCTTCAACACCACCATCGTTCACGACAGCAATATCAGTTGTTCCACCACCAACATCAGCTAAAATTGCAGTAAAATTGCTTGAAGAATCCGAACCAACAACACTTCTAGCAACCGCAAAAGGTTCAGCCGCTACCGCAATTAAATCAAGCGCAAGTTCATTCGCAACACGCTCAATAGCACCAATATGAACAGTTGGCGCAAAAGCTGTATAAATTTGAATTGAAACATCTTTACCCTGAAAACCAATCGGATTCGAAACCTTATAACCATCGATATGAATCCCAACAATCGCTGAATTAACAAGTTTAATTTCAGCTTCTTGATTTCCCGTCTCAAGAGCAATCTCTCTTTGAGATTTAAGCTGAGCTCTTTCTTGAATTTTATCAATAATAAATTCCATTTCAGCTTCATCAAGAGGGCGATTTGGCTGTGGACGACGATATTTAATTGTATTTGTCGCTCCTTTAACCAACTCGCCAGCAATTCCGATTACTGCTTTTTTGGCTTGAATCTCCGCTTGGTCTTCCGCCTCAATCAAAGCATTCTCGCAATTTTGAACAACACTAGCAATATCAGCAATCGCGCCCGAATGCATATCCGCCACACTCTGCCGTGCACGCCCAACACCAATAACACGAATTTCATCACCATCAATTTCAGCTACAAGAGCCTTCACGAATTCAGTTCCAATATCAAGGGCAACGATATGATTATCGCTTAAATCTTCTTTTTGTTTATTCTTGAATAGCATACTAACACTATTATAAACCGTTTAAGGTTTTTTTGCAAATTTTCACAAGATTATTTCTATGTCTTCTAATTCCAAAATATCGCTCAAAAAAGTTTTGTTATCCAGTTCGAAAACCTCGCAGTCATACTTTTTTCGAAATTCATCAGCATTAAACCTCTCAAGAGAACCCTTTACACCGCTTTTTCTGTCAACTCCAAAAATCCAAGATTCATTATTACCTCGTTTTTTGTATCGATTAACAAACTCACTTATATTTTTAGGATTATTCATTGGAGCGACCACACAAAATGGCATTTTTTCTTGAGCTAAAAAATCAATAACTTTCTTATTGTTCCAAACCGCCATAATTTTATCTGGCGAATAATTTTTTACAATTTCGTTACAATAAATCTGAAGAAAATTATCTTTTCGAACTCTATCAAATCGCCCTTTTGCGTTTTCTTTGCCATACTTCCAAGCCAAATTATCAACATAAATAATATCAGAGCTTTCCAAATCTATAAAGTCCTTATGCTTTATTGAACTTTTTCCAACGCCAGGATAGCCAACAACAATAGTTCCGCGTTTAATTTTTTGAATCATCGCAAAATAGCCTTAATTCGCCGAACGCCAGCACTCGAAGATTGTTCTTTTACAATCTTAAACTTTTTACCACCCTCAGCAAGATCTCGTGTATTATCAACATGAGGCCCACCACAAATTTCAATACTGAATGGTTTTCCATCTTTGGCTTTCATTGTATAGACTTTAACAGTCTCACCGTATTTATCGCCAAACACACCAATCGCTTTCAGTTCATTCAAGGCGTAATCTGTTGGATATTCCGCCCAAGAAACTTCTAACCCTTTCGAAATTTGCTCATTAACTGTATCTTCAATTTGCTGCTTTTCTTCATCGGTTAATTTTCGATCAAAAGTAAAATCAAAACGGAGCCGCTCAGCATTAATATTTGAACCTTTTTGCGCAATTTGCCCCTCAAACATATTATGAAGCGCCGCGTTCATCAAGTGAGTAGCTGTATGAAGCTTACGGTGTTCAATGGTCTGCCCTTCAAGCCCGCCTTTAAAATTACCCTTCGAAGCCGTTTGCGAGCGTTCGCGTTGCTCTTTCATTTTAGCATCAAATTCCTCACGCCAGTTTTTCGAAATTGGTATTTTACGTCGGATAGTTTCTTCAGTCGAAAGCTCAAGAGGAAAACCAAAAGTATCATAAAGTTGGAATAATTCTGCACCATTTAAACCATCTTTTGAAAATTTTTCAAGTTCTCGCAAGCCCTTTCGAAGCGTTCGACGGAAAGCTTTTTCTTCTTTCACAATAGCTGCAATAATTTCATCAGATTTTAAAGAAACTTCCTTGTAATCTGGTGCATAGATACCAACAATTACTGGCACAATCTGTTCTACAAAATTATCTTCTACCCCCAAATCGAAAGCCTTCGCCATCGCGCGACGAATAAATTTTCGCATAACATAACCTTGTTCCTTATTAGAAGGGACACAACCATCAACTGCCAAAAATGTTGCACTTCGCAAATGGTCAGCAATCACACGCATCGAAACTTTATTTTCATCATATTTTTTACCGCTAATTTCTTCAAGCTTTTCGATAATTGGCTTCATTAAACTAATTTGAAATACGTCTGGATTGTTAATTTTTGCCGCAGCAATCCTTTCTAAACCGCCGCCAAAATCGACGTTTTTCTTTTCAAGTGGCTCGAAAGAACCATCTTCCATACGTCGATATTGCATAAAAACCTGATTGCCGATTTCCATAAACCGACCGCTATCACTCGCTGGATGAGCCTCCCCAAAACTAGCATCATGTTTTTCTTCACCGAAATCATAAAAAACTTCTGAATCAGGGCCACAAGGATCACCAATCGGTGTTGAATCTAGACCACCACCACGGCTCCACCAGTTTTCTTTATCGTTATAAAAGAAAATTCGTCCGCCTTGAAGACCGAGCTTATCACCATTTTCGGCCGTGTCAAGCTCAACAATTTTTGCATCAATACCTTTTTCAGCAAAAACCTTTCGCCAAATCTCAGCTGATTTATCATCGCGTGGAATTCCATATTTTTCACTACCAATGAAACAAGAAACGTATATTTTCGAAGGATCAAGACCTACTACATCTGTCAAAAATTCAAAGAATTGCCGAATTTGCTGCTCTTTAAAATAATCGCCAAGAGACCAATTTCCAAGCATTTCGAAAAATGTCGTATGGCGATTATCACCAACGTCATCAATATCTTGCGCTCGTAAGCAAGTCTGGCTGTCTGTTAATCGCACACCCTTTGGATGTTTTTTACCCAAAAGATACGGCAATAGTGGCTGCATCCCACTCCCCGTAAAAAGAGTTGTTGGGTCATCTTTTAAAATTAAAGAAGCGCGCTCGATTACTTCATGGCCATTTTTTTGACAAAATTCTAGATAAGCTTTTCGGATTTCTTGTGCATTCATATTCTTTCATTTTACCAAATTTTAGCGTTTTTAGCAAATTGTTGATTTTTGAAATTATATTTTTGTATAATTTAAGTATTCTATTATATATTGGAGGTACATTATGAGTGGAATAAGAACTTCTCGCGCATTTATAGTTTGTTTTTTACTTTCAATTTTTATAATGATTTATATCGATATACTTATATTCGCCTTTTCGAATAACGAGTCTCACAATAATCAGACTAATAACCCAAAAAATGAACAAAGAATTGAAAAAATGGAATAAAACCGTTATATCTACACTTAATTATTTTCGAAGGTTAGTACACACTGGCTTTTTCTTTTTATAATAAATAAAACCACTTTTCAATTTTCGAAAAGTGGTTTAATGTCTTAACTACAAAATTCTATTGAAATGCTACCAGATATGCTACTAATCCAGCACCAGCACCAAGCATTAGAATTGCAATTATAGCTAGCACAACACCCCAGCCAGATTTCTTTTTATGCTTAATGGGTGCAGAATATTCATCACTCGAAAGAATCGGTGCCGACATTTTTGCTCGCCGAAGCTCCTTTGTAATCGTTGCGGATTTTTGCTCATAGTTAGAAACCGGCTTTTTAAATTCGAAACTTTTAGCCTGATTTTGATTTGTACCTAATGGTCTTTTTTCAATTTGCGGATTTCGTACGAAAGGTGTTTTTGGCTTTTCAATTTCATCAACAGGCTGAATTATCACCTTTTCCGAGGCTTCATTTTGTTTTGAATTTTCTTCAACTCTTTCATCAACCTCGAAAATATCTATTCTTTTATTATTTTCTTTTTCTTTGATTTGCTCTGATTGATTTTTTTGCTCAGTCTTAACTTCAATCTTTGAAGCCTCGGTCTCAGCTTTGCCATCTATCTCTTTTTTAATTTTCTCAGAATTATCAAGCGTAATCGTATTACCGCCAGTTTTTAAGCTTGAAATTTCTGGCATAACTTTTTCTGGTTCATTTTCGAGATTTAGATTTTCGAAATTTGAACTAGAAACTTTTCGCTCTGAAATTTCAACTGTATGTTCACCGTGAAAAACTCGAAGTTTATTGCCATCATCGCCAATTCGATAAACACCAGCATAAAACTCCGCTCGACTTGGTGTGGTAGTTTTTTGCTCCGCAATATTAATTTCATTTTTTTTAGATTGAACTTCAGTTTCTTTTTTTACTTGAGTCTTTTCATTTTTTGAAACAACTTTTTTTCGAATCGGTGAATTTTCAAGCTTTTTGATATTTCGAATTGGTTTTTCACCGCCATATGTTTCTAAAATTGGGCTTTCGAAAGCAATTTTCTCTTCTCTTGCCAAAAGTGAAACACCAAAATTGTCGCGGTGATGTTCTGGTGGAACGGGCACACTAAAATCATCCAAAATTCGAACTCTTGGTTTTTTATAAATAGTTTTTTTCTCATTTTTTGGTTTTTCAGCAACCTTTTCAACATTTCGAATTTGTACTTTTTCGTTATTTTGATGCAATTGGTTTGCCGACTGCGGAGCTTTTCGTGCAAAAACCATTTTTTGTTGCTCACGAGAATGCTCAATCTGGCTTTCGATTTTCGAAAAAACCTCATTATTTTTATCTTTCGAATTTGGCACAACACCATTTTCAAGATAGCTTCCAACTGCTTTATCTAATTCTTCAAAATCTATATCTCGCATATTTTTCCTTTTACTTTTTTATTGTTTCAAAAACTTTTTCTGCAATTTTAGCGAATTTTTCAACGCTTAAACTTGCTCCGCCAATCAGCAAACCATCTACTCCTTTAATATTTGCATAATCTGTTGCTAATTCTGGCTGAACACTTCCACCATAAACTACTTGAATATTCTCAGCAGTTTTTGCGCCATAAAGTTGTTTTATTTGATTTCGAATAACTTTTACCGCTTTTCGAATATCATCAGGGTTGGCATTCACGCCAGTTCCGATCGCCCAAACCGGTTCATACGCAATAATCACTTTCGTAATATCTTCACTCGATACATTTGCAAGCCCGCCAATTAGCTGATCATTTAGAACTAAATCAGTTTCATTATGATTTCGCTCATCAGATGTTTCACCAATACACAAAATTGGTCGAATATCGTTTCGAATCGCTGCAGCAACTTTTGCACGTATATCTTTATCTGTTTCGTGAAAAATATTTCGCCTTTCAGAATGGCCAACTAACGCATATTGGACAATTCCGCGGAGCTGTGAAATTGCTATTTCGCCAGTAAAAGCTCCGTGATCTCGCCAGTAAAAATTCTGTGCCGCTAACTTAAATTGCCTATGATTAACTTGCAAACTCAAAGATTGCAGAGTGAAAGTTGATGGCGCGAGAATAATTTCCATTCCACGATGAGCTTGAATTCTATCACTCAATTTATGCAAAAAAATACTCGATTCCTGCATATTTAAGTTCATTTTCCAGTTAGCGATAACAAGTTTTTTATCCATAATACTTTTATTTTATCATTTTATTTTATTTTTGTAAATTCTTATGCTTTATTTTCTAGAACTTCAAATCCTGGTAAAATTTCGCCACTCATCAATTCAAGAGCTGCACCACCACCAGTTGAAATTAATGAAAAATCTGCATTTTCCGCATTTTGACTCGACCAATCTAAAACGAAAGTTGAAGTGTCGCCACCGCCAACTATTGATTTTGCACCATTTTTTGTAGCTTTCGAAATTGCAGAACAAGTTTGAGAAGAACCTTTTGCAAAATTGTCAAATTCAGCATAACCAATTGTTCCATTCCAAACTATCATTTTTGCATTTAAAATTTCATTTTCAATTCGCTGAATCGATTTCTCTCCTAAATCAAGAACAATTTCATTTTCTAAGACAGCCGTAACAGGTTTTTCAATTCTCTCAGCATCTTTTGAAAACTCACTCGCCACAGCAACATCTTCTGGCAAAATTATGAAACTTCGCAAACTATTAAACCCAACTTTTCGCTCCGCAAGCTCAAAAATCTGCTCAATAATCTCATTTTGACCATCTTCAATTCGGCTTTTTCCAACTTCAACATTTAAATATTTTAAAAAAGTGTTCGCCATAGCTCCAGCTACGATAATTTTATCAGCTCGCTCAATAAATTTCTCAATTAATGGTAATTTGTCAGATATTTTCGCACCACCCATTACCGCCACAAATGGTCTTTCGGGATTCTTAAAAGCTTGCAAGATTGTCGAGTATTCTTTTTCAAGCAACAAACCAGCTACGCTTGGCATTTTTTTGGCAATTTCACTAGTTGAGGTATGCTCACGATGGATAACGCCAAAACCATCTTGCACAAATAAGTCCGCACCAGTAACCTGTGCTAACGCTTCCGCAAATTCTGGTAAATTATTTTTTTCAGCCTTCGAAAAACGCAAATTCTCTAACATTTCAATCTTGTAATCATCGTTTGCATCTTTCATTGAAACCGAATATCGTGTTCGTGGAAATATTGGCGTAGTATGAAAATTCATCGGAAAATTCAAGCCCTCAGCCTGTAGAAGCTCACGCAAATTATTAAAAACTGGTCGCAAAGAATATTTTCGAGTTCCATTAGGCAAATGTTCAAGTTCATCTAAATCAGCAATTCCTTCAACCGATTTTGGTCGCCCCATATGCGAAATAATAATTATTTTTTTAACCCCTCGTTCAATCAGATTTTTCATTGTTGGTAAACTCGCCCGAATTCGATAATTATTCAAAATCTTCGCCGAACCACTTTCTGAGTATTTAATAGGTACGTTATAATCTGCACGAAGTAAAATTACTTTTCCTTGCACATCAACGTCATTTATAGTTTTTTTGTTAAACATTTTGTTCCTTTTTATTTTGAAAATATTTTACACAATTTTAACATAAACTCATTAATTATTCAACTATTTTATTTCATAGGCTATATATTCTATATTACTAAAAAATAGCAAAACTCTGCTCCAGCCATACCCAACTCTATAAAATATATTGCACCAATTAAGCAATAAAACTATTGACATATAAATGATTTTGTGCTATAATGATAACATAATCATCCAAAAAATAAAAAGTATCAAAATAAAAAATGATTATAGAAAGGAAACATTTTGTTTAAAGTTATTCGAGTAAACCAATCTGAAGAATCTTATTCAGTGAACGTTCGAACAAGTCGCGAAAAATAATTAAGACTTTCAAAAACCCAAAAAATCGCCCGCTGTCCTTGGGGCGATTTTTAAATATTTCAATAAATTGTCAAGCATTATTATTTAGTAGATTTTGCCATTCGTTTGCGCTCATTTGAATCAAGATGGCGTTTTCGAAGACGCAAATTCTGTGGTGTAGCTTCAAGAAGTTCATCATCTTCAATAAAATCAATACACTGCTCAAGACTTAACTGAGTAAATGGTGTTAGCTGAACCGCGCCATCAGAAGATTTTGAACGCATATTTGTGAGGTGTTTTTCTTTCACAACATTAATTTCTAGGTCTTCTTGGCGATTATTCAAACCAACAATCATTCCGGCATAGACTTCAGTTCCCGGGCCGATAAATAATTCGCCACGACTCTCCGCGCTTTGAAGTGCATAAGGTGTTGATACTCCTTTTTCGAAAGCGATTAATACACCATTTCGGCTTGAAGGAATTTTAGCTCCCATCTCTTGATAACCATATGGCAAGCTATTCATAATAATAGTGCCTTTCGTAGCGGTTAGCATTAGATTTCGAAGACCAATCATTGCGCGCGTTGTAATAATATAAGTTAAGCGAGTAGCTCCTGTTGGTAGGCTTTCTTGGGCACGCATTTCCGCTCGGCGGGCCCCCATCTCTTGGCTCACCGCACCAACAAATTCGGGCGCTACTTCAATAATTAATTCTTCAACTGGCTCTTTTTCAATACCATCTTCTTGAATTGTAACCACTTGCGGGCGACCAACTTCAAACTCAAAGCCCTCACGGCGCAAGGTTTCAATCAAAACAGAAAGGTGAAGTTCACCACGGCCTGAAATAATGAAGCCAATTCCGCTTTCTTTAACTTGTAGCGAAACATTTGTCTCTAGCTCTTTCTTTAGTCGATCACCAATTTGGCGTGAAGTTGTGAACTCGCCTTCACGACCTTTCATTGGGCTGGTGTTTGGGCCAAGATACATCGAAAGAGTTGGCTTTTCAACCTCAATTGTCGGCAAAGCTTCAGAATTATTTACATCAGCCAAGGTTTCACCAATTTCAGCTTCAGAAACACCTGTGATAGCTACGATATCTCCAGCAAAGGCTTCTTGAATTTCCTCACGGTTCAAACCACGGTATGCAAAGAGTTTATCAATTTTAGCCTTTTTAACCGTGCCGTCTCGCTTAATTAACGCAATTTGCTCGCCAGATTTTACTTTTCCGCGAGAAATTCGCCCAATCGCATATTTTCCCAAGAAATTATCATAAGTCAAAGAAGTCACAAGCAATTGAAAATCACCTTCAAGCTCAACTTTTGGCGCAGGAATTTCGTTAATAATCGCATCAAAAATCGGCTCAAAATTTGCATCTGCCTCAGGATTTTCTGGCACTTCAGGCCAAGCTTTGCCATCGCGCCCAATTGCATAATAAGTTGGATACAGCAACTGATCGTCATTCGTAGCAAGTTCCAAAAATAAGTCTGAAACCTCATCATTCACTTCTGTAATTCGACGAGCTGGTTTATCAATTTTATTCACCACCACAATCGGCTTTAAGCCAAGTTCAAGAGCTTTCGAAAGAACGAATTTAGTTTGTGGCATTGGGCCTTCTTGAGCATCCACCACCAAAATCACGCCATCCGCCATATTTAGCGTGCGTTC
Organism: uncultured bacterium; assembly: GCA_937922985.1. Taxonomy (GTDB): domain Bacteria; phylum Patescibacteriota; class Saccharimonadia; order Saccharimonadales; family Saccharimonadaceae; genus Nanogingivalis. Next base: position 13,161 of record CALAKV010000017.1, read on the forward strand.
AACCTCACCAGAAAAATCAGCATGCCCCGGAGTATCAATAATATTAATTTTATAATCACCATGATAAATTGACGTCTGCTTTGCAGTAATCGTAATCCCGCGCTCTGATTCTTGATCGCCTGAGTCCATCAAAAGTGTTTGACTCATTTCAGCCTGATTCTCGCGAAAGGTATTGCTCTGTTTTAAAAGACCATCCACTAAAGTTGTTTTTCCGTGGTCGACGTGAGCAATAATCGCTACATTTCGAATATTTTCCGATTTCATATTTTCTTTCTCTTAAAAATTATTATAAAACTTTAAATATTCTACCATTTTTCTCACTAAAAATCAACCAAACTATTTAGAGAAATTGCGCCACCAAAGAATTTTATTCGCAATATTAAATAGCCATTTCACTCGCCGATTATAATTCAAAATTATCAAATGCGTGTGCTGATGCTTAACAGTTTTTCGAACATTTTGCGCCGCACGAGCGTAAATTGAAAAACCCTGAGCTTCATATTTTGACAAAATTTCAAAATACTCTTCTTTTTCTGCTGACGAAAAATTACTAATTGTATCTGTAAATTTCTTCGGAATCAGGAGTAAATGTTTCTCAACTTCAAAACCATCCCAAATCTGATACGGAAACAGGTTTTCAACCAGCACAAAATGCTCAAATTTTTCTACAACCGAGTCATCACGCATCACTCTGTCATAAAAATTATAATCTTCGCCCTCGTGTTTTTTATTTTCTGCGTATTTTTCATATTTTTTACCAACCCCATTAGGTTTTCGCGTATCCATTATTTTTATTTTACCTTTCGATTATACACATTTATCTAAATAATATTAACATAACTTTAATATTTTTTCAAAAAATGAAAAAAGTTGTTGACTTTACAAAAAAAGTCTGCTAGAATAGTAATTGTTCGGGTGATTAGCTCAGTTGGCTAGAGCATCTCGTTTACACCGAGAGGGTCTGGGGTTCGAGTCCCTAATCACCCACCAATTGAAATTATATCGAAAAGCTTCAGTTTTGGAGCTTTTTTCTTTTTTCGAAATCTTAACTTATTGACTTTTTTAGTTTTTTATGTTATTATATAAGCATTCTAGTACATTTCTATACTGGGCTAGAAAATCTTTGATGAAAGAGGGGTTGAAAAAAATGATCAACCTTATAACAAATTGGATTCTTTCCTTTTTAAGCTTGCTAGACTTCTTATCGTTTGGAATTTTAGATAACATTGCGGTTATCTATTCAATTCTAATCATTACAAGTTTTATAGTTTTTGTTAAACTTGAAGCAACAATTAAGATTTGTGATGTCTGGAAAAAAGCGGGCATTATTCCTAAGGGGCTAATAATGATTGGGTTAATTTTTAACACCCTACCCCAATGGTATCTTTGGTTAATTGGACTATGCTTTATTGCGTTGGCGTATTTTTTAACGCCATCTAATGCATCAAAAGAACCAGAAGAGCCATCAATTTTAGCAAAAATTCACGATATTCTAATGGAGGAATATCGTAAAAAGGGCTTAAAAAATTCTTCTAAAAAGCTAGAGAAGCCAAAGAGTCGGAAGTTTCCACCTCGTAATCTTCCGCCAGTACAATAATAAATCACCTTTTCGAAGGTGATTTTTCTTTATTTTTTCAAAAAAATTAAAGCGCTTGCGTTTATTTAATATATATTATATGCTTATTGACTTTTTTATACTTTTGTGCTATAATTCTAGCAGTTGACATATCATAATCAGCAGATCTGTCAATGAAGCTTAAAAATCGGGTTATTATGAGGTATGAATCGTGATGCCTCAGTGTTCATTATTATTCCGATAATAAAAATCAAACGAAAGGAAGGTGGAAAAAATGAGCACTAATAAAAAAATCAAAAGAGTCCTCAATAAGATAGTAGGACGCATTGACATCCGTAATAAGGAAGATAGAGATTGGTATAATGATATTAAGGATAAAGCCTCAACTTTCAAAACCAACGAAGAAAAATTAGAATACCTTCAAGGTATTCTAGATAAGTTGAAAAAAAATGACGGTGAAGCTGCTAGTGAAGCTGCTAGTGAAGCTACAAAATCAAATACGTGGCCAGCAATAGCTCTAGGGGTCGCGCTGTTTATACTTGTAGTTGGCGGAGCGGCGTTATATTTTTCGTTTTTGGCACCAAAAAGTGCCAGTGCAAGCAATAACACGGTCGCTACTTCTTCCGTAGCCAATTCAAATATGGATCTTCCGAAGGAAGATTTCCAAGTCATCGACTATAAGGTCGACGGTAATGATGTAGTTTACAACAGACAAATTGCAAATACGCAACACAAAGTATTTGCAAATGGGTCAGACGAAAACACTCTTTCAACAGACACTGAAAGAGCAGTCAACGAGATGATTCAATATATGAGTCATAACGCAACTGCTCTCAAAGAGAAAGCCATGACCTTTGGTATCGTCGATGTAAAAGCCGATGTCAAAGACTGGCTAGAAAAGAAGGACGGAAAGGTCTATTATAACCACAAGGGGAAAGACGTTTTCTATCAAACGAAGGCATTTCTTTCCCGGAGTCGAATTTCTTCTAAGAAAATGGAAGAAGGCTCAAACTATTACACTACCGGCGTCAATGACAAAGGTGATGTAGTAATTAGTAGAGGAATTCAGGATCTTTCAGGCCAAGAATATGTTGAGGTTTCGAGTCCAAAAGATTCAACTGAAAAGTATAGATATTGTGTTTTGATTTACTGTGGCAACACAGTAATGCAGAGCAACAACATTCCTGGGATTCCGACAGAAAAAATCGAAATCCCTAAGCCGAAGAAGCCAAATGAGCCAGACAAACCTGGCGAACCAAATAAACCAGGGAAACCTAGTGAAGGTAAAGTTTCTCCAAAAGACCCTGGTAAGGACCCAGCTAATCAGGGCAAAGCCCCAGTTGGCGGAGGTCAAAACGATGGATCTTCGAATAACACAGAAACTTCTCAGGCAAAATTACCTGAAAGCTACTCTGCTCCAACAGCTCCATCTGCACCAGCAAGCTCATCTGCACCAGCGCAAGATGCTCGTATTAGCGAGCCATCTCAATGGTCTGGCGCTGGAACAGTTACAGATTCCAATGGGTCTACGAAAGTAGAAGAAAATGGAGCCGTAACCACCCCAGATGGCCGGAAATATGATAGCTTGGTGGGTAAATCCGCTCCTAAAGTAGAATCTGGAGCGAATGACACAACAAAACCATCGAGTTCCGCCAATTTTGCAGGAGTCAATGGCTCTATGAGTCAACCTGCAATTGATGACTGATTTTTTAACGATTAGCACTTTTCGAAAGTTAAAACTTTCAAAACTCACGCTGGGCGGTTTTCCGCCGCCCGGCTTTACATTGATACTTCTTAATAACCCGATTTTAAGTTTTAACAATTCGGCTAAAGCGAAGAAAACAAAATATTGACAAACAGAATTATGATGATATTAATAATAAATTCTAATAAGTGGAGATTAGAAGGGAGAAAATGAGGGACCAAATGAAAAAACTCATTAATTTTATTAAAAACCATTCAATAATCTCTGGTTCAGTTTTGGTGGCGGCAGTAGCTCCAGCTCTAGTTTGGGCTTGGGGTCCATCTCGGCCATCATTCACTATCGAAAAACCAGCAGATTATATTACGTTCAACTCAATCACGAATAACCCTGTGATTGGCGGAGACGAAAAAGATTTCGTTGGAATTCGTGAAGTTGGCTCAAACGCAAAATGGACAAACAATATGAAAGTTCAAAATGGCAAAGAATATTACGTTCGAATGTACGTTCACAACAACGCAGCTTCAAACTTAAATCTTGTTGCCGAAAACGTAGTAGCAAAACTTAACGTTCCAACAACAACAGCAAAAAATGTGACTGTTCAAGGTCAGATTTCGGCTTCAAATGCAAAACCTAACACAGTTTGGGATGAAGCAACTTTTTCAAGTGATAATGACTTCAACTTGGCTTATGTTGCTGGTTCTGCCCTTTTCGAAAATAACGGAATGGGTACGACTAAGCTTCCAGACAGCATTGTAAATAATATGGGCGCAAAACTTGGATATGATAAACTTGACGGAAAAATCCCTGGATGTTTCCAATATGCAGGCTATGTAACTGTTAAAGTTAAAGCTCAAGTTAGCCAACCGCAAGAAAAAACTAATATTGACCTTGCAAAAACAGTTCGAAATAAAACAAATGGCGAAAAATCTTGGGTTGAAACTGTAAACGCAAAATCTGGCGACACAGTTCAATTCCAAATTCACGCTAAAAATACAGGTTCTGCAGGAATTCAGAATCTTGTAATTCGCGACATTCTACCAAAAGGTTTGAATTATGTTGCAGGCTCAACAAAGCTCTACAACACATCAAATCCAAAAGGATTGAAAGTTAGCGACAATGTCATTCAAAATTCTGGAATCAATATTGGTTCATATCAACCAAATGGTGACGCTTATGTTCGGTTTGACGCAACTGTTTCAGCTGAAAATAGTTTGCCAGTTTGTGGAGAAAACACTCTAACTAACATCGCTCAAGCAAGTGACCAAAAAATCGTTAAAAACGACACTGCAAGCGTAAGAGTTGCAAAAAAATGTGAAACTCCTAAAAATCCAGTTTACAAATGTGAAGCTTTAAGTTTAAACATTGTTCGAAAAGACGAAAAGCAAATCACTTATGCGGCTGACACAAAATATTCAGTAAAAGATACAGAATTTACTGGCACAAAATATGTAGTAAAAAATTCAAAAAATGAAGTTGTTGCCGAAAAAGTTGTAAATGGTGGAACTAAATTCGAAATTACCGTTCCAAACAATGTGAACGAAAAATACACAGTTACTTCAACAGTCATCACTAAAAACGGTGAAAATTCAAATACTAACTGTGAAAAATCTTTCGAAACTAAAGCTCCAGCGCCAACTCCATCTAAACCGGAATTGGTATGTCGAAATATTACAATTAGCCAAATTTCTCGAACAAAATTCGAATTTAACACTTCTTATACTGTAAATAACACAACATTTGTTGGCGTTAAATATATCGTAAAAGATCAAAGTGGTAAAATCGTAATCGAGAAAACTGTAAATAACGGCTCGAAATTAACACTCGACATTGAAATTGTTGGTAAATTCACAATTTCTTCAACTGTTATCACAAAAGATGGCGAAAACTCAAATTCAAATTGTGAAAAATCTTTTGAAGTTAAACGTGAAGAAAAACCTTCAATCCTTATCAAGAAAACTGTAAATAATCAGAAAAATGCCAAAATTGAAGCAAATACTGATTTTAACTACGAGATTACAGTTTCGAATAATGGAAATGTTGATTTGAAAGATGTTGTTGTAACCGACCGTGCACCAGCAAATATTACTTTTGTGAGTGCCGATAGTGGTGAGATCAAAGATAATACTTTAACTCTAAAGATTAGCTCTTTGAAAGTTGGTGAAAGTAAAACTATCACAATTAAATCACAAGCAACAGCAACAGGAATAACTGCAATAAATACAGCCTGTGTAGATACGCCAACAATTCCTGGTGAAAATGATGGTTGTGATAGCGCGAAAGTGGAAGTTCCAAAGGAACAAACTCCACCAACACCTACACCAAACAACCCAACACCAAATACTCCAACAGAATTGCCACAAACTGGTGCGAATACCCTTTCTGCAATTCTTGGATTAACTTCGATGGTGACCGCCTTTGGTTACTACTTCGCTAGCCGAAAAGCTGTAAGATTCTAAGCTGACCGCTTCTCAATGGAGCGATCAAGCTTCAAATCTAAAAAAATAGACTTCCACTTGGAGGTCTATTTTATTTTTATAAATCTTGCTGGCCTTTTTCATCAGCAATTTTTCTTGCTGCTATAATTACATTATCTATTAATGAAGCCACCGTAAGCGGACCGACACCACCCTTCACTGGGGTAATTGTCAAGTCTTTTCGAAAATCACGAACTTCTTCAGCTACATCACCTTTAATTTTGCCATTTTCGCTTGCCGTTCCAGCATCAACAACCACAGCTTTATTTTTTAGCATTTCTGAAGTTATTAAATTTGGCTTTCCAACAGCTGTAATTACCACATCAAAATCTTTAAGATGCTCTTTCATTTCTTTCGAATTGAATTCATCAAATTTCGAAACTGGCACACCAGAAGCCTCAAGCATTTTTGAAAGCGGTGCACCTACCAACTTACCTTGGCCAACAATAGCAACTTTTTTATTCTCTAACGAAATATTATAACCTGCCAAAAGCCAATTTATCGCCTGAGCTGTGGCCGGTACAAAAGCACCACCGTTCAAACCGTCAACATCTTTTTCTTTAGATATTTCTGATAAAATTTGCTCAGTTTCCTCTTTCGAAATCTTCTCGCCATTTTCATCTTCAAGTGGAAGTTGAACAATAATTCCATGAATATTTTCATCAAGATTTGCTTTTTGGATTTCTTTTTTCATGAATTCAACAGCAACTTTTCGCCGCTCAACCTCAATTAAAATATCTTCACCATATTTTTCTTTAAGCCGTATATAAGTTTCAGTTACAGGATTTTTCGAAGAGTAAAAAATTACTAATTTTGGAAAAACCCGCCAGCTTTGCCGCAAAGCCCGCACTTGCTTAGCTTGACGCTCCTTAATAAAATCGCGGAGTTCTGCACCATTTAAAATTCTCATTCTTTTATTATACGCAAATATATTGAAAAATTCAATTTTTTAATATATAATCATTATAGAAATTAATCAAAGAAAGGATTTTTGAATGTATAATTATGAAGACTATTCATACGGATATCGAGGTTATGGCCCCACGCTGCAGATATAACTGGTGCTATTGCCGGAATTTTAACTATTGCGTTGATTGCTTCGGTTGTAGGTTATGTTGTTAGCTCTCTTCTTTATATGCTAATTTTTAAAAAGGCTGGAATCGACGCCAAAAAAGCTTGGATTCCTTTCTATAACAGATGGATATTCTTCGAACTCGGTGGACAAGAAGGTTGGAAATCTCTTTTAACTTTCGTTCCTTATGTCGGACTAATAATCTCATTTGTTTTTGAAGTTCTTGCAGTTATTGAAATCAGCAAAAAACTCGGCAAATCACCTTATTGGGCTATCCTTTTCCCTCTTGGCTTCATTACATTTGGAATTACAACCCTAATTTGGTATTTAACAACTGCTTCAAGCGATAGCCAATGGAATGATGCAGCCGGAAAAGAAAGTCTTGCAAAAGGAACTATCCTTGGTTATAAAATCGTAGAAGAAGAAGAAGAAGAAAAAAAAGAAGCAGAAGAAGAAAAAGCTCCTGAGATTAAAGAAGAAAAAACAGAAGAATAATTCTTTTTTAAATCTTAAAACGACATTCGAATTGAGAATGTCGTTTTAATTTTTATTAAATCTCCAGCGGTTCTTGTTCAATTTTTAAGCCAAATTTTTCGAAAACCCTATCCTGAATCATTTTTCTTGCTTTAGCCAGCTCATCATAGTTTTTAGCTGAAATATTTGTTAAAACTAAAGCATTTTCTGAATGAACTTTTATTCCAAAAAATTCTTTTCCCTTCAAGCCTGTTTGCTCAATAAGCCAGCCAGTTGCAATTTTGTATTTTTCGCCAACTTCAAAGAGTGGTACATTTTGATATTTTTTGCAAATCTCTGCAGCTTTCTCTTTCGAAATTATCACATTCTTGAAAAAACTCCCAGAATTCGGAATTTCCTCTGGGTCTGGCAATTTTTTTGAACGAATCTCAACCACCGCGTTCATTATATCTTTCGCTGTTAGATTTTCTTTATTTTTGCAAATATTCTCAAGTTTCTCCTTTAAAACCTTATATTCAGGCATTTCTGGTTGAGATTTTGAAAGTTTCAAATTTACCGAAACGATAAAATATTTTCCTTTAGCATCATTCTTAAAAATACTATCACGATAAGAGAATTCACATTCACTTTTTAATAAAGTTTTGATTTTACCAGTTGAGATTTCAAAAACTTCGACACTTTTTAAAATATCAGCAATTTCCTGACCATATGCACCAACATTCTGGATTGGTAGAGCTCCAACTGTTCCAGGAATCATCGCCATTGCTTCACAACCACTAAAGCCTTTCGAAACTGCAGAGTTAACAAAATTATGCCAATTTTCACCAGATTTTATACAGAATTCAGCACTTTCATTATTTTCAAAAACCTTTTCAAAACCTTTAATTTCATTTTTTATCACTATTCCTGCAAAGTTTTGACTCTTCACAATCGTGTTACTTCCACCACCAAGAACAAAAATCGGCAAATTATTTTTTTCTGAAAACTTAATCGCATTCTTAAAATCTTCGATATTTTTCACTACTGTAAAAAAATGAGCTTTTCCACTAATTTTCATAGTTGTAAGTTTGCCAAAATCAATACCTTGCTGAATTTTTAGATTTTCGAAAATTATTTCCTTCATATAAATCAATTATATCATAAAAAAATAAAAAACCCGCCAAAAGCGAGAAAAACTGTGGTACACCCGGCAGGATTTGAACCTACAACCGCCTGGTTCGAAGCCAGGTACTCTATCCAGTTGAGCTACGGGTGCTTAATAAATAAATTATACCACACTTTTTTTATTTTGTGAAGACTATTTTTTAATAAATTTTAAAATTTTATATAAAGGATCACCGTTTAACGAATTGTTATAATCCATTTCCTCTGAAAAATTATAATCAGAAATTGGTGATTTTTTATCAGCATTGTTATATGGGAAAATTATAAAAAACTCTTTATTCTTCAAGAAACTACTATCATTCTCAATCTTTGGCGTGTAGTCAGCTCGAATCATATCACCAGAACGATAAATTGGGGGTTCGCCATAAAACCAAATTTTACTTTCACTATTGGAATATTGTGCTGCCGAATAATATAAAAATCCGCCAACAACAATTGCTGCATTATTTTTTTCATTTCGAACCTTTTCAATCGCTTGCCGAATTTCAGTAATTTCTCCACCATTTTTAGAAATACCCTTTTGTAAATTAAGCTGTAAAATTCCAAAAACATGCGAGAAAATAATCAAAACAATCAATAAAATTGAAAAACTCTTTTTATTTTCGAAAAGTTTAACCGCAATAATTGCCATTAAAATCGACACAAAAACTTCAGCCATAAGTAAATATCTATCAACAAAAATTGAGCTAAATGGCGGTAAGCTTGCGATATAAAGCAAAAATATAGGAACCACCGAGACTGAAAAAAATAGCCAGAAAATACTATTATTTTTTTTACTCCTCCACTTTTCGAATGTAAAAATTGCAATAATCAGAAGAATAACCATAACTATCAAAGATAGCCAACCGTTAGTTTTGCCAGCATCAAGATAAAAAAAGAAATTCGATATCATATTTGGTATTGTTGTAAAATCAAGTGCAGGAATCCAAAACTTAGCTTTAACATAAGTAGCTTGCGAAACAAAAAATGGAATCCAAGGAATATATAAAAATGCAACAATCAAATGCGAAGAAAGCCATTTTTCAGTAAAAAAATTACTAAAAAACTTTTTTACGTTATTCTTTTGCTTTCGAAATTTTAAATAACTAAAAAGATTAAACCTATTGTTTTTTTCTTGATTCTTCAAAATATAAAATACTCTAAAAATCCATAATGAAATTGGAATCAAAGCATAGAGATATTGTGTCCAAATTCCAGCACAGACAGCAATAATATAAGTTATTCGCCATTTTTTCTTATTTTTCATTGTATTTTCAGCGACCCAAGCTTCATAAAAGGCTCTTACTGTTAAAATACTTAAAAATGCTACTATCGTATACATTCTGGCTTCTTGTGAATATCTAATTAACATCGGTGAAATTGCAAGAAAACTAATCGCCAATAGGGCAATTTTCTTATTATAAAGTCTTTTTACCAAAAAATATGCCAAAATTATAGTCAAAACACCAAAAAGTGTAGATAAACTCCTCAATGCGAAGTCACTAGATCCAAAAAATACGCTCCAAATTTTTAATAAAAAATAGTAAAGTGGCGGATGAACGTCAACAGATGTGTAATACCAAATTTCAGCAAAATTAAAACGAATTATATAAGCCGAAAAAGCCTCATCGAACCAGATTGAGGCTTTCGAAATTGTTAAAAAAACAATGGTTAAAAATCCTGAAATAATCCCCAGAAAAGCAATTTTAGAACGGCACTTTTTAAATCTCGAAAAAACCATACCCATGATAAGTCTATTATATCATAGCTTTTAGCTTTTCGAAATATTAAAAATTATCTATAAATCACTCGGTAGTGGAAAATTTCTAGTAAAATCTGCAACTTCTTTTTTAATTTCGGCAAGTTTTTTAGAGTCTTCACGGTGCTTAATCGCAAGCTCCATCCATTCAGCAATTTTCACCATCTCAGCTTCCTTCATCCCACGCGAAGTTACAGCCGGCGTTCCAAGTCGAATCCCGCTTGGTGCGAACATAGACAAAGTATCATTAGGAATTGAATTGGCGTTCAAAGTTAGGCCAATTGCGTCCATTGCGCGTTCAGCAACTTTCCCATCAATTCCAAAACTTGCATAAATATCAATTAAAATTAAGTGATTTTTTGTGCCTCCAGTCACAAGTTTGAAGCCTCTTTTCGAAAGCTCTTCGGCCAAAAAATGAGCATTTTTTACTACCTGTTGAGCATAAATTTTAAATTCAGGCTGAAGTGCTTCATAAAAAGAAACTGCTTTTGCCGCAATTGAGTGCATTTGTGGGCCGCCTTGCGTTCCTGGAAAAACACTACGATCAATTAAAGTTGGTAAATTTTCAAGAGTTTTTTCTGGTTTTTTGAGCGGATTTCCCACTTTTCCATTCGAAAGAATCATTCCACCACGAGGGCCACGGAGGGTTTTATGTGTTGTAGTTGTCACAACATTAAAACCATAATCAAATGGGTTTTTCGAAACGCCACCCGCAATTAAACCTGCAATATGTGCTACATCCGCCATCAACATTGCTCCATATTTTTTACCAATTTCAGCAATTTTAGCATAATCAATTTCACCAGGATAGGCAGAAAATCCCACAAGAATAATTTTTGGCTTATATTTTTCAGCCAATTCTTCAATCTGCTTATAATTAATTTCGCCATTTTCATCCAAACCATATCGCACAAAATTATAAATCTTACCACTACGCGTTACTGGTGAGCCGTGTGTTAAATGACCCCCTTGAGATAAATCCATACCCAAAACCGTATCGCCAACTTCTAGCCAAGCATTATAAACCGCCTCATTAGCATTTGCACCACTATGTGGTTGGATATTAGCATGATCACAATTAAAAAGCTGTTTTGCGCGTTCAATTGCTAAGCTTTCAATGATGTCAGTGTTCTCCTGACCACCATAGTATCTTCTACCAGGATATCCTTCAGAATACTTATTTGTTAAAACTGAACCAAGCGCTGCTAATACTTCTCTCGAAACATAATTCTCGCTTGGAATTAACTCCAAGCCTTCTCGCTGACGATTTTCCTCATTTTCAATTACATTAAAAATCTTTTCATCAAACATAAAAAACTCTCCTTAAAAATTAAACTTTTCGAAACTAAAAATATAAAAACCGTCGCTATATCATATTTTTAAGTATATCATATTTTTAAAAAATAAAAAAATCTTAGAAAACTTGTTTTTATTATACCATAAGTGATATAATTATTTTATGAACGAAGAACAAGCCTATTTAGAAAAAATCGGGAAGCTTATTCAAGAATCCCGCCTGCACAAGAATTTAACTCAAGTTGAGCTTGCCGAAAAAATTGGCACCTCACAAAGTGCAATTAACCGAATTGAAAGTGGTAAGCAAAATATAACTATTGAAATGCTTGCAAGAATTTCAGAAGAACTTTCGAGCGAAATTATATCTGTTAATTCAAATAAGAAAACCAATTTTCGTGTTCATGGCGGACGCGAACTTTCTGGTGAAATTGAAGTTAAAACCTCAAAAAATGCCGCCGTCGCCCTGCTTTGCGCTTCTCTTTTAAATAAAGGAAGAACGATTCTTCGCCGCGTTGCTCGAATTGAAGAAGTTAATCGAATTATTGAAGTTTTAAATTCGATCGGCGTAAAAACTAAATGGCTAAATAGCGAAAACGATCTCGAAATTATACCTCCCAAAGAATTATCTTTCGAAAATATGAATGTTGAATCTGCCAAAAGAACACGCAGTATTCTAATGTTTCTCGGCCCACTTCTTCACCAATATTCAGACTTCGAAATACCTTTTTCTGGTGGATGCAACTTAGGAACACGCACAGTTGAGCCGCACCTCTCTGGATTAAGGTATTTTGGTGCGAATGTTACAGCACAAACTGATTTTTACAAAGTTTCGAACAAACCAAAAAAAGTTGAAAAGCCAATACTTTTAACCGAGCGCGGAGACACAACAACTGAAAATATAATTATGGCCGCAGCGCTTTCTGGTCAAGAAATTACAATTCGAAATGCTAGCCCAAACTATATGGTGCAAGATTTATGTTTCTTTCTTGAAGAGCTTGGCGTTAAAATTGAAGGAATTGGAACAACAACGCTAAAAGTTCATGGATTAACAAAAATCGAGAAAGACGTTGAATATTATGTAAGCGAAGATCCTATTGAATCTTTAACTTTCGTGGCGGTTGCGCTGGTTACAAATTCTGAACTCACTATCAAACGTGCGCCAATCGAATTCAACGAACTTGAACTCGCAACCCTCGAACAAATGGGTGCAAATTTCGAAATCAGCCCCGAATATCTTTCGAAAAATAAAAAAACGCGCCTTGTAGATATTAAAGTTAAAAAATCAAAGCTACATGCCGCGAAAGATAAAATTCACGCGCTACCATTTCCTGGTATAAATATGGACAATTTACCTTTTCTTGGATTAATTGCAACTGTCGCGGAAGGTCGAACCTTGATTCATGACTGGAGCTACGAAAACCGTGCAATTTACTTTACTGAGCTTTCAAAATTAAACGCTAAAATTGAACTTGTTGACCCGCATCGTGTTTACATTTCTGGCCCAACAAAATGGAAGCCTGCAGACGTTATTGCGCCAAGCGCCCTTCGCCCAAGTGTTGTAGTTTTAATTGCGATGCTCGCCGCACCAGGAGTCTCAACCTTGCGAGATGTTTACAATATTAATCGCGGCTACGAAGATTTTGCAGAAAGATTAAATTCACTCGGCGCAAAAATTGAAACTTTATTTTCATAATTTAAAAGACTCCCGAAAAGACTGGCTGACACTCAGCACTCTAAAATAATCTGAGTTCATGCATCTTATAAGCGAGTTAAAAGACGGTTCAAATAAGCCGTCTTTTTCATATATTCAATTATCGTTCACTAAATGAAACTTTAAAATTATACATCGTGCATTTAGGATTTTTACAAACTTTTATAACTTTACCACGCGCGGCATCTTCTGCATAAAACCATAAAACTTCTTGGCATTTTGTGCATTTTTCAGTCATATTTAAACTCCTATAGTTTATTACCGCAATGACTACACCGTTCTGGTCGGTCGCTTGTTTGTCGCCCGCAAGTTGGGCATTCAATAGTTGCTGTAAGAATTTTTTTAACTTGTTTAATCATAATGTTACCATCCAGATTTCTTTTGACAAGTTCCATATTCACACCTATGGTAAGAAAGATTGTGGTAAATAGCTTCTTTACACAAATCGCATTTATTACCACTTAAAGCACGTTCACAAGCACAATACCATTCATTAGGGTTTCCCATAATAAAAACCTCTTTCTATTTACAATATTTTATAGCACAACACCGCAATCTTGTGCTAATTCTTCTAATGTAAGTCCAGAATACCGTCGTAGGTTCAAAAGTTCCTTATCGATTTCCAGCCTTCCACCTGAAGAATCAACTCTCCACTGCAAAATTGACTCCATAGCTCGAATACTTGCTTCAATTGTCTCTAAAGTTTCTTGAAGCGATTCTCTTTCTTGAGTTAGACTGATGTATTGTTCACGGTCTGCCGAAGCCATTCGTCCACCCAGCTCGTTAATATCAGCCATTACTTCTAAGCGAATTCTTTTCGATTTCTCAAGAATTTTCAT
>CALAKV010000018.1 GCA_937922985.1 uncultured bacterium
ATTGTTGGTTTGGGCTGGGTGTCTAATAGTGAACTTGATGAAATTGGCTTGAGTTCTAGCCTGAAGCTTGCTACGCGTCGTGCAGTAGAAAAAGTTCAGTTGGAATGTCGAGAGCGAAAAGTTAATTTTGATGAGATTATTATTGATGGCACAGTGAATTTTCTTACTGATACGCCCCTCGAAAAGTATGCCTTCACTCTAAAAAAGGCGGATTTGCTGATTTCGAGTGTTTCAGCGGCAGCAATATGTGCTAAAGTTGCTAGAGATAACTATATGAGTGAGCTAGCTATTAAACCAGAATTTTTAGAATATAATTTTGACAAAAATGTTGGGTATGGCACAGCTCAGCATCGCTCCGCCTTAGAACAATTTGGAGTAAGTCAAATTCACCGTAAAAGTTTCAAGCCAATCGCTGATTTATTGAGAAATAATACACAAATAGATGAAGAAGACCTAAAAGAAGATAATGACGAAAAAATAACTACTAAAAAACTTGGTGACCGAGCAGAAGACTTTGTGGCTGAGTTTTTAAAGCGAGAAGAACATATAATTCTAGCACGAAATTGGCGCACTAAATTTTGCGAGATTGATATTGTTTCCCAGCGAGGCACAGTATATTATTTTACGGAAGTTAAATATCGGAAGAATGATGATTTTGGTGGTGGTGCTGCAGCTCTCTCTAAGCGAAAAGTGGAACAGATGCGGTTTGCAGCGGAGCTTTTTGCGCACCAGAACGGTTTATTGGATGTGGATATGCATCTTATAGCTGCAGTGGTCAAAGGTGAGCCAGACTTGGCGATTGAGTCGATTTTTGAAGTTTAAAAAACCAGCACGATGGCTGGCTTATAGATTCTGGAGATCTGTTGGTTTTATCGGTTTCAGCAGAATATAGGCTTGATTATATCTTCTCTGAAGCTCATCCTCGCCAAGCTCTTGCATCTTTCTCGCGGGAAAACCAATAAAGTTCTCTATTCCAACAATTTTTACGATCTCTGTCGCAAAAATTGTTTGCTTTTTATCT
>CALAKV010000019.1 GCA_937922985.1 uncultured bacterium
GGTAAAGAAAGAATAAATCGAAAAATGATGATTTTTCTTTCTTCGGTTATTGTTTTAAGCTCAATTTTAATGATAGTTGGTCAGCTAACAAATCAAGAAATTATTTTATTCTCTTTTCTTGAGATTTCTTCCTATGAAGATAATTTTATTTTTATAGCTTCAAAATTTGCTTTCGAAATTATTTTGAGTATAATAATTCTAGCTAAAGTAGAAGGAGAGGCAAAATTCAAACAAGATTGTCTCATTTTTTTGTCAGCTATGATTGTAACTCAAACACTTATAGATTACCCAATGGTTATCTCACAATTAGTGGAATATAATTTATTTTGGGAAGTACTTTTCACTTTTCTGTATCTCTTTATAGCGAGTTTAGCCTGCAGAGAACAGAAACGCATAACAGAAAAATAAACCGTTTCGAAAGAAGCGGTTTTTTGTTGTAAATATTACACGCTAAATATAGCGTTTTTTTATTGATTTTTATAAACAAAAGCACTATAATTAAATAGTCGAGCAGAAGAACTTTAAAAATTTAAAAATACTTACGAAATATTATAGAAAAACGGGGTGAATAAAATGGGAAAACAACTTGAACTGCTTAGCAGGGAACAACTAAAATCTTTAGAGCTCGAAGGAGTAAAGATTTCTTTCGAGGGTGTTGAAGTGATGAAGCGCGATGGTCGCAAGGTTTTACTTGATGTAGAACGCATTTTTAACGCGATCGAAAAAGCTTTTCGATCAACATTCTCTGAAGGTGAAGGCCCAGCTAATCCAATTATGGAATCGCTGAAAATTGGCAATTTCGTACTTGATGAGTTAAAAGAAAGTGTGAAGAACGGTAAAAAAGTTTTTACCGTGGAAGAGATTCAGGATTTGGTTGAGCGAAAACTTTATGATTATGACATTGCAACTTATCATAATTTTCACAATTATCGAGAAGAACGAGCACGTGAACGCGAATATGCGCAATCGATTGATAAGACGATTAGTTGGTTGATTTCGAAAAAGCCTTCAACGGTGAACGAAAATGCAAACAAAGATAGCGGGGTTTTTGCAACGATACGTGATTTGACAGCTGGGGTTACAGGTAGGGCAATTGGGTTAAGAAATCTTCCATTGCACGTTTCGAACGCTCATCAAAAGGGTGAGATCCACTTTCATGATCTTGACTATAGCCCTTTTGAACCAATGACTAATTGCTGTTTGATTGATTTTAAAGGAATGCTTAAGGATGGCTTTCGAATGGGTAATGCTGATATTGAGAGCCCGAAATCAATTCAAACGGCGGCGGCTCAAATTGCACAAATTATTGCGAATGTAGCATCAAACCAATATGGCGGCTGTTCGGCTGACCGTATTGACGAGCTTCTCGCGCCTTATGCAAAAAAGAATTTCGAAAAACATCTTAAAGATGCTGAAGAGTGGATTGAAGACAGTAACAAATGGGAAGAGTATGCTTGGAAAAGAACACGTAAAGACATCTACGATGCTATACAATCTCTTGAGTATGAAGTCAACACGCTTTTTACTTCAAACGGTCAAACGCCGTTTGTGACTTTCGGTTTTGGGCTCGGTCAAACTGAGCTCGAACGTAAAATTCAAAAAGCTATTTTGGAAATTCGCATTAAAGGTCTAGGTGCGTCAAAACGCACTGCGATTTTTCCAAAGCTGGTATTTACACTTAAACGTGGCGTAAATCTTTATCGTGAAGATCCAAACTATGATATTAAGCAGCTCGCATTGGAATGCGCAACAAAACGAATGTATCCAGATATTCTATCTTATGATAAGATTGTGGAGCTTACGGGTTCGTTTAAGGTTCCAATGGGTTGTCGTTCTTTCCTCCAAGGTTGGAAAGATGAGAATGGTGAAGAAGTAAATTCTGGCCGAATGAATTTGGGTGTAGTTACTCTAAACTTGCCGCGAATTGCAATTGAATCCGACGGTAATTTCGAAAAATTCTGGCGGATTTTTGATGAACGTGCTCAAATCGTAAAAGACGCGCTGGTTTATCGTGTTGAACGGACTAAGGAAGCAACACCAGCGAATGCGCCAATTTTGTATCAATATGGTGCTTTTGGTAAGCGTTTGAATCCTACCGATTCAGTTGATGAAGTTTTTAAAAATCGAAGAGCGACAGTTTCGTTTGGCTATATTGGGCTTTACGAAGTTGGTAAAGTTTTTTATGGCTCTAAATGGGAAAATAATCCAGAGGCTAAAGAATTTACAATTTCTATCATTCAAAAAATGAAAGAACTTTGCGAGAAATGGAGTGATGAGTTTGGGTATCATTTTAGTGTTTATTCGACACCAAGTGAAAGCTTGACTGACCGCTTCTGTCGCTTGGATACAGAGAAGTTTGGCTCTATTCCTGATATCACAGATAAGGGTTATTACACGAACTCTTTCCATTACGATGTTAGGAAAAATCCAACGCCTTTCGAAAAACTGGATTTTGAAAAAGATTACGTTAAGGCTGGCGCAACTGGTGGGTTTATCCATTATTGTGAATATCCAGTTTTGCAACAAAATCCGAAAGCGCTTGAAACTGTTTGGGATTATGCATATGAACGTGTCGGATATCTAGGAACCAATACTCCGATTGATCGTTGCTACAAGTGTGACTTTGAAGGAGATTTTGAACCAACTGAAAGAGGCTTTAAGTGTCCAAACTGTGGCAATAGCGACCCTAAAACTTGTGATGTTGTAAAAAGAACCTGTGGTTACCTAGGTAACCCACAGGCCCGTCCAATGGTTAAAGGTCGCCATAAGGAAATCTCTGCGCGTGTCAAACATATGAGCGGCTCGACAATGTAAATGTAAGTATTTTATTTTAGCGTCAGCGAAAGCTGGCGTTTTTTATTTTTTCAAAAAAGAAAAAGCCCCGTAAGCAGCTTTCTATATTAGGCTTGTACTAATTGGCTCTATTTTTAAATCGTTCAAGAATACTATATTTTATTAGCAAAGGATTTTCTTGACCTCTTCGAATGGTGATTATTCTTGGGTCTTGATAGAGTGAAATTCCGTCGGTTGAAGCGTGGCTAATTCTATCTAAATGAATTACAATGTAATCAAATCTTTTTCCTAAAACTGAATTTTCTATCACCTTTCTTGTTTGGGAAACTTTTTGAGTTTCAGTATATAACTCGGAATCCTTACTAAAATAGCTTAACAATTTTTCTTGATTTTGACTATTTTTATAATCCGCATTTTGAATAAGCAAAATGCTCAAGTTTTTAATAATTGCTAAATCTTCTTCAGAAAAGTCTGGATCTGATTCATGAACTTCTTCTTCAATGTCTTTTTGCTGAACCAGTGCCTGTAGATTATTGAGTCTATCATTAAAATCTGAAAGGCGACTGTTGATAATTTCGGTTAAACTAGAAATTTTCCCAGAATCTTGCTTTCGTTCTTTTTCGAGTAAGCCTTTTATAGCTTCTATTGCTAAAAATATAACATTTTCCTACACGACTGAAACAAAAGTCTCAATAAGTTTTTCAGGATCTTTAAAGCTATCAATTTCTTCTTTGAGAAATGTAATAGTTTTATCTTTCTCGTTAATTTGCGAATTAAGTTCTTGAATTTCCGCTTTTGCTTCTGTAAGAAGTTCATGAAT
>CALAKV010000020.1 GCA_937922985.1 uncultured bacterium
GAAGCAGTAACATCAAGCTCCTGATTGATTCTTGCTATAGATACCATCTTAAACTCCACATAAGTCGTAGTTGCCTCTGTATTAAACACAGTCAGCGGAATTATTCCCGTGTTCAAAATCTGAACCGCCACAGATGGTGGATTTTTAAATGCTTTAGGAAACTCAATTCTAGTCTTTTCATTCCTTTGGCGGAAGAAGTTAGAATTCCAATATTCCTGATCAAACCACTGCGTGTGAACTTGCTGCGTTTTATATTGAGTAGCTAAATTTCCAGATTGAATGATTTGAACGTTAGATTGTTTGAGTTTAATCGGTTCAATAGAACCAACTTTCATTCCAGTACCATCATGCAAAGATTCGATATTATTAGCTATTTTATTCATCTTAGCCGCGGTTAAAGTTTCACCTGGCGTAAATGTCAAATTTTCGTAAGCCATTATTTTTTAGCTCCTAGTTTGAAAATCGGTTTCAACCCAGCAAACGCAGTAGCAACCGCTCCGCTGATCGCCAAAATTTCTTTCGTTGCGTTTGGAATTAGAATCACACAAATTGTAGCAACTAACATATTTACTAAAATTCCCAAGTCAGCAATGAAATACACTGTAGTTTTAGCTTTCTCGCTAATCCTTGGCTCATAGTCCGTATTTGCAATATTTTTAGCCACTTCTTCTTGCATTTTATCTAACATTTTTAACTCCTCTTCTGTTAATGGTCTTGCATTGATTTGGATCAACTGCTTTTTCTCTACTTTTTTAGAATTTTCAGCATTTTCGCTATTTTCTAAATTGTGCGACATATCTTTTCTCTCCTCTTTTTGAACCGTCAACCCTTGGTTTTCGGTTGGTTTTTCTTCTGGTTTAGGCTCATCTTCGACCATTTTGCTGACATCAGCAATATGGTTTTCCACAGGTTTTTCCACAGTTGGTTCAGTTGGTTTTGGCTCTTCCTTAACCTCTGGCTTAGGCGGTTCAGCTGGTGCTGGTGCTGGTGCCGGGCGATAATCTGTAATAGTTCCTGCATCATCAGCTGGTATTTCAGTTACTGGTGTCAATTCCACCCAAACATCAATTCCATCTCGTTTTACTCGTGCAAACCACATTCCATCATTCTGAACTACTTCGAGAGCAACAAAAGCACCTTGAATTTTAACCCAGTCCCCAGCATTAATTTCACCATCAATTCGGTAGCCGTCCCAATCGAGTTTGGCAGCCCAACTGGCTGGAATACCATTTTCCGCCCAAGTGAAACCTCGAGGACAAAGAGCATTAATCTTCAACTCTCTTCGACCATCATTGATATTCACTTCCGCAACTTGATGAGATTGAGGAATTTTAAAATGCGAACCAATGTTAATCACATCATCAATCACTTCAGGTTGTGGTTGCGGTGCTGATGTGTTTTGTGGTTTACCTGTGTAACGGAAGATTGTTAAATCTTGAACTCCGTTAATACCTGCCAACCAGTCGTGGTTGTCTGTGTGAATACCATTATAGCCATATGAACAGTGAATGATATTATCACTATCAAGGTAAATTCCAGTGTGTCCGCCTGCTCCACTAGTTTGTCCTTGCTTGCCCCAGATGAAAATATCGCCCCTTTGGGTTGGAATATATCCATTTTCATCTGCTTCAATGCGTTGGAAACCGAACTTCGGCAAGTCCACGAACTCTGTTTCAGTGTTGCCAATGCGAAAGCCTTGCGGTAAAATTCCTGCATAAATTAGGGCGTGATAGATTGAGCTTGAACAGTCATAAGAGCTTGCTCCATTTCGGTTTACCATTGAGTAACTCACTCTACCTCGCCGTTGTTCAAACCATTCAATTACTTTGTCCATTATTTCTTCTCCTTTCTTTTAATTCTCGCTTTAATTAAATCTTTTTCATACTCTTCTCGCCAAGTTTGAACCAAACTATCTATATAACCATTACCTCCTAATGCTTTATAATCTTCAAATGCCCGTTCAATTTCATCGACCTTTTCGGGCTGAGTGTTTATCATTAATAAAATCTCATTTCGCTTACCATTTTTGGAATTATTCCTGCCAATTTCACGAACTTCTTTAATATCTTCTTTGACTTCCTCTATCTGGTTATTAACCACTTGGAACTCATCTTTGAGCATACTCTTTAAACCATTTTTAGCGTATTTAATGAGTGATATAATTCCGCCAATTAGTCCACCCAAAAGAGCTACAACTCCACTAATCTCGCCAACTGTTAGATGTTCCACTATTTTATCCTTTCCACTAATTAATCTTAGCGCCCAAAAGAAAAAACGACCTCCTTCGAGTGCCGTTTATTATGTTTTTATTATAGCACATTTTTTAGTGCTAGCCAAGAATCTCTCCGGAATCCAAGCGTGAAGAATCAAGGATAAATAGCTTCATACTTGGTAATACTTGAAGATACAAACCTTGTCTAAAATTTGCATTTACCCCACCTTCAAGACTAACCCCCAACACCGCACAATTATATCGTTCGTTCAAATCACGCACATCCAATTCTACATTATCAGCCAGCTGCAAGTGAGGCGCCATAAAGTTTTTAATAGTAAATTGCATATTTGGTTCACTCATATTTCGCAAAATTCCATCACCTATTTTCGCCATTGCACCACCAACACCCCTTTCAGAAATTTGCGGATTGTCGCCACATCTATCACTTATTTTTATATCATATTCCATAGAATTTCCAGCAAGTCCCGTATTTTCTTCAGGGTTAAGACCGTATTTTTCGATACTTGGAATATTTTGAACAATAACTGGCGATTCGTTAACTTCTTGAATAATTCGCCCAGGAATCATAAAATCATGTAAGTAAGCGCGTGTTTTTAATGGATTCTCAACTTCAAGCTTATATTTCGTGCCAAAGCTATAACCATTTACTTTCAGACCAGTTAAAACCGCTCCATTCTCATCTTTCGAATCTTTAAAAACAACTGTCGGCTCAACATTTTTACCAATTAAGCCATACTTTGCTTTTTCAACCAAATTTAGCCAAAAGGTTGATTTCGATTTAGCACCGACTGAATTTTCTTCACCTTCAAATTTAAAAGGTGTACCAAAACCAACTTCCTTCAAATACGAACTTTTAACTTTCACGGAATTAATAATTTTCGAATCAGCAATTTCCAAATCTGTCATGTTTGAATAGCTAAAATTCCAAGATGAAACTTTATTTTTAGCAAGTTTTTCGCTTGGTAAAAAGTTTAGAATACCATTCTCATCAGCATAAATCAAAGCGTTTTCATTTTGAGCAACTTCTTTAAAAAGTTCACCCATTGTTTTTTCACTAGTCAACAAAAACGGATAAACCCTATTTAAGCTGTCATTAATCCTAAATTGTTTTTCACTAAAACCTCGGCCAATTAAAACTTCTTTTAGAATATCTTTAATTTTCTGATTTTCAAAATAACTCTGTTGAATCTCTTGAGTTTCAAAATAACTCATTGCATCAAACGCTTCAATCTCCACTGTTGATGAAACAATATTTACTCTCGGCCGGCCAATAAAACCGGTAAACACACAAACCATCTCGCCGTTATAGCCAACAAATATTTTCACTGGTCGGCCAGCTTTAAAATTAGCCCCAATTTCCGAACCATTCGGCAAAAAACGCCCAGTTTTGTTATTTAAAGTAATCTTTGCATTTGCCGAAATTACGCCCCAAGCATATTGTGAAATTTTCCTAGAAATAGAAAAATTCTTAACAAATTTCGATTCATCGCTATATTTAAAAGTATCAAATAGTGTAATAATATCTTCTGATCCTTTTAAAAAATTATTATCTAATTTGCTTGAATCCAACACAAAGAAGCCCGCATCCTCTCGAATTTCCTTACTCCAACCAATCTTAACCACAAATTCAGTTCTTTTTTGAGGCTGTTTAAGAGTTTTAATAAAATCATCACTTACATTTTGACTCATCTAAAACTCCCGAATCGTTACATCTATTTCAGTTAATAAATCACCACCCCTTCGATATTCACTAACACTAAAATCGGTGATTAGTCCCGTAAACTTCAACACACCCCAAACACTTTCATTATTTTCAAAGGTAATTTGAGTTTGGTTCTCCAGCTCCTTAAAATACCTCACTAATTCTGAAGTTGCACGATCATAGCTAAGTCTCACGCGCTTTTTGTCGGGGTATTTCTGTCGCTCAATTGTACCATCAATCGCAAAACTATCTGTTTTAATAGTTTCAGGGTCGTCATTATAGCTGGTTGGTTGTTTTAAAATCTCAATTCCATTTATTTTTATCATCGCAAAGCTCCAATCTGGTCAAAATTCAAACCTTGGCTTTTAAGAGCGGTATTAATCTTTTTGGCGATATTAATAGCATCCGCTTCTTCAAAATCTCCACCTTTAGTTTCAACATTCACACTAATATTTACAGTGTTTCCGCCACCAGCTCCGCCACGTTCAGCAAGTTGTCCAGCCAAGTTGGTAATCCAGCCAGTGTTATTCTCGAGAGGCATCACCGCCTCTTTACCAGATTCGCCGATGATTGCCATCGTGGCGTTATCTACCACACCACCTTTGGCGAGCATTGGGATTGTTGGAAAATTAGGATGAGCCCCACCCAATCCCGGAACCCAGTCTGGCACTTTAATACTATTTAATCCTCGAATTACAGTATTAACACCTCCAATGATAGCATTAATTGGTGCTTTAATAATCCCCACTATCGAACTAAAGATATTTTTAATACCAGCTGCCAACCCGTTTATTCCTTGGACAACCCCATTCCACAACCCTGAGAAAAAGCGTGAAACAGGTTGGATAATATTAGAATTTATCCAG
>CALAKV010000021.1 GCA_937922985.1 uncultured bacterium
CGCCAAAAAAGCCCTTGTTGAAGCTGAAGGCGATTTCGACAAAGCACTTGAAGCTCTTCGCAAAAAAGGTCTAACAAAGGCTGAGAAAAAAGGTGACCGCGAAGCTCGTGAAGGTTTGGTTGAAGCTTACGTTCACGGCGGCCGAATTGGTGTAATTGTTGAAGTTAACTGTGAAACTGATTTCGTTGCACGAACAGAAGATTTCAAGAATTTTGCCCACCAAATTGCAATGCAAATTGCTGCGATGGCACCAGTTTATGCTAACGAATCTGATATTCCAGCAGAAGAAATCGCTCGCGTAAAAGCTGAAGCTGAAGAGCGTGTTTCGAAAGAAGGAAAACCAGCTGAAATTGCTGCAAAAATCGTTGATGGCCAAGTAAAGAAATACTTTGCTGAAAAAGTTCTTCTTTCACAGGCTTACATCATGGACGACAGCAAAACAGTTGAACAATTCTTAAAAGAAACTGTTGCAAAACTTGGTGAAAATATCGTTGTTCGCCAATTCTCGCGAATTGAACTTGGTGTTAACGAATAATAAATAGTGCATTTGTAATAAAGCTCCACTAATAACGGTGGAGTTTTATTTTTGTAATTATTTAAGCCTTGACTTTTTATGCATAACCAGTTATAATTTTAAGCATAAGTAATAAAAATAAAGGGAAGAAAAATGTTTAAGAATAAAATAGCAGTTTATGCTTTTATAGGTACTGTTTGTGCTATGTTTTTGACTCAACCTGCGTTTGCTGACACAGCAAAGAGAGTTGATGTTGAAGCAACGGGTGAAATTCAAGAACTTCAATCGGGTGGTTCATTTAATCGGACTAATACTAAGATTAACATAAATGTTAAGAATGGTCAGAATATTAATGCTGGCGATTATATTGATCTTAGGTTTGAAAGCCTTTATGCTGGCGGGCTAAAAGACAGAGATATCCGTTATAAAGATATAATTATCGGTAAGATGAAGCTTATTAAAACTGAAGATAATCTCGGCAGTTTTGTTCGGAGGGCAGTTAAGGGGAATGCTGAAGCAGAAAATATTATTCCGGAAAAAGAGTGTTACTACAAATTCAGAATATAAGCTAATATTTAATAATCAGGCTAAACAATTCTCGGATATGGAGTTGTTAGTAAGTGTTGTTGACTATAATTATGCTGCTTGGGTTAATCATAAATATAATGTTGAACAAGCTGTAAAAGTTAACGATAAAGATGTTGTGCGTAAAACTGGTACAATTACCGGTATTGGTAAAACATTACCAGAGGTTGATTTTAGGTTTAATATTTTTCATGCTTCTAGCCAGGATGGTGAGAATTTAAATGGTACTATATTTGACTTTAGTTTGGCTCAAACGGATAAAAATAGTTCTAAACATATTAAATCAGGTGACATTTTCAAGATGAAAATACCGCAATCTTCTGGTATTGCGTTTGATATAAAATCAAACCCAAAAGAAGGTGCAGTGGGTTATGCAAATACTCAGGAGCTATATGCTAACTTTGGCGATAATGTTACTTCAAAAGGTGTTCTGCTTAGAACTGGTGTAAACTTAAAGTATAAAGTTATAAAAAATTCAAGCCATGAACTTGTGTATCAGATTTTAGAGATTGCTGATGATAAATCTATTTATCAATTCTTGCCAAGATTAACAATTTTGGATACTAGTGAAAAAACAGTTAACTATAATGAGAATAAATTGAACCCAATTTCTGCAACTACAGAAATCTACCGAGGTAATGATAAATATTTCTCTCTAGATAAGATGGCTACAGGCATTATAAGTGGCACAAAAATGAAACCTTACGCAGATATTAAGAAACGTGGATCTGTGATTGTGCGCTATCAAGATGAAAACGGCACAAGCCTTGCTCCTGAAGTTTTGCTAGCAAATAAAGTTCAAGTAGGCACAGATTATACTGCCGAAGAAAAGCAATTTGAAGGATTTGAAAAGGCTGAACTACTTAAAAACTCATCGCCCAAAACTGGAAAAATTGAAGAAGGCGTAAAGATTGTAACATTTGTTTATAAAAAGAAAAGCATTCCTGCGCCTGAAAAACCTTCGAACCCAGTAAAAGAAGAGAAGAAACCGAAAGAAAACATTAGTGCACCGAATACAGGTTTCGAAAATAATTTTGTTAAAAATTTACTTTTCATCGGTGGTGCTGCACTTTCTGTGATTTCTATAATTGTTGTTAAAAGAAACTATTAAATAGAATAGATAAGATAAAAGACCTCTTTCGCTAAGATTTAAGAGGTCTTTTATTGTTATTATGATTTATTAAGCTAAACTCTTTTCGATAAAGGCGATAATCCTTACATCACGAGATTCCAGCTCGCTTTCTTCATTAATTTCATTGACGCCGAACATTTCTTCTGCGCCTTCACCAAATTTTGCATGCAAAGTTTTAATCCAATTTCCATTTGCGAGCTTTTTTAGGCTAACATTTTCACTAAAGCTCACGCCACGAAAGAAGTTTTTTTCGTTAGGTAGTTCAATTTTTATTTCTTTGTTATTTTTTTCAATTTTTAATTTAAAATTCTTTTTAAAAATTGGGTCAAAGTATTCAATTACTTTTTTAATCTTTTTTTGTTTCATTTGATTCCTTTTTGTTTTTTGCTTTAAAACATAACTATAATAACATAAAAAATAAAAAAAGTCAATAGAAAAACCCCGCCATTTTGGCGAGGCGTGTTGACCGCTTAGGGTTTATAATGCTTGTGGCCCTTAGGAAGGAATTTCCTAATGTTGCCTCGCAACCAAATTCGTACATTATTATCTCCTAAGAATAGAATTCTTTTAATAGTGTTGAACAGCGGATTTGTTAGAATTATATTATTGATATCATAGAGATATTTCTCTTCGAAAATATCGCTAACGGTAATTTCAATAATATAATATTTTCCTGCGGAACAAGAACTAATCGCATTTTCAACTTCCTGAAAACTTAGCTTAGCAAAAGCTTCGCGAATCTTCTGTGAAAGTTCATCGTGATAGACCTGCGAAGAAGCGGCGCGAGCGTTTTCGATCAGCTCTGCATTTGAACTAGTTGTAACAGCTGTACCCATAGTAGTCCTCCTTAAAGTGCATCCCCGAAGGGAATAGTGATAGACCAATTATACCACTTTTAAAAATAAAAGTCAATTAAAAAGCCCCAAATTTAAATTGGAGCTTGAGAATTAGAAATCCAGTCCGGTCACTTTGACGTATAAGTTGTAGCCTTTCTTTCGAGCTTCACTGTTAAGATGAGGTCTCCTAAAACCAGTAATATTTTTAAATACTGTCTTTTGTCTCTTTAGATATCTATATAAGGATGACGGATGAATATTCTCTGGTAAAACAATTGGGATTTCAATTGTCTCATCAATGCGAATTTGCTCGCAAAGATCATCGTATTCATCTTTAGGAAGTTTTCGAAGATACTTCTTGATTTCTTCCAATATTGCTCCATAATAGAGATTAATTTTACCGTTTTGACTTGGCTTATCAGGTTTCGAAATCATTTTTGGCTCTATCAAGAAGAATATCTGCTTTGTGCCGTCTTTTTCGGCTTCATATTCTTCATAAATATGAAAATTCCTATTGACGGTTCCGCGAACCTCAATAAATTTATCATTGCTATATCCCATTTTGACTGCAATTTCTTTTGGAATACTAATTTTTGTGGAATATTTCCTCCAAAATTTATAGTGCTCCTCTGAAATGGTTTTCTGATTGGCTGATTGGCCAAGGTTTTTTGTGATATACTCAATAATTTTACACAAGATTATTAAGTATTCTTCTTGTAGTTCTTCTAGTTTAGCCTTGCTAAGTAACGGTTCTACAAAATTATCGTTTGTCGTTTTAGTCATAAAAATTGTCCCCCTGGATTTTTTCTGCACAGTTTTTTAAAGAACTAATACTTGCATATTATATAATTTTATATTATTAAAGTCAAGTTAAAAAGGGGTTATTTTTTTGCCAAAACTGTAGTATAATTGTTCTATGTTAGATATTAGATTTATTCGTGAAAATGCCGAGCGTGTGCAAAAAGATGCATTGAACAAAGGCTATAAAAATGCTGATGTTCAAGCTGTTATTTCGCTCGATGACGAAAGAAAAGCTCTTACGGCTCAAATTGACGAACTTCGAACTCGCCGAAACCAAATTGCGGCTTCGATGAAAAATGCTGGCGGAAAGCCAAGTGCTGAACAAATTGCAGAAGGCAAGAAAATCAAAGAAGAACTTGCCGAGCTTGAAAAAACTTATCGCGAACTTGATGAAAAACTTTCGAATGCTTTAAACAGTATTCCAAATATTCTTCAAGCTGATGTGCCGATTGGTGAGGAAGGTGAAGATGATTTGGTAAAAACTTGGGGCGAAGAACTTTTCGAAAGCCGTAAAGGCGCCGAAGACCACTTAGATTTTGCAAACAAAAAAGGTTGGGTTGATTTTGAGCGTGGTTCGAAGGTTGCTGGAACTAAATTCTATTTCTTAAAAGGCGATTTAGCTCTTCTTGAAAATGCTATTTATCAGTTTGCTTTGAACAAATTGATTTCGAAAGGCTTTAATTTTATGACCGTTCCGCATATGGTTAATGGTGAAGTTGCCATGGGAACTGGATTTGCGCCTCGTTCAAGCGAACAAAGTGATGAATATTTTATTGAGGGTGAGGATTTAAGTTTAATTGCAACTGCTGAAATGTCATTAACCGGTTTTCACGCTGGTGAAATTTTGAACGAAAAAGATTTGCCAATTTTTTACGCTGGATATTCTCCTTGTTATCGAAAAGAGGCAGGAACTTATGGTAAGCACACACGCGGGCTTTTCCGTGTTCATCAATTCAATAAGCTTGAAATGTATGCTTATACTTTGCCAGAGCAGAGCGCTGAAACTCATGAAAAAATTTTGGCGGTGGAAGAAGAAATTTATCAGGAGCTAGGTATTCCTTACCGTGTGATCAATATTGCCAGCGGTGATTTGGGCGCGCCAGCTTCGAAGAAGTATGATATTGAGTATTGGAGTCCGGTGGATAGTAGTTATCGTGAAATTACGAGCTGCTCAAACTGCACCGACTATCAAGCACGAAATTTGAATATTCGCGTGCGTCGCGAAAATGGCGAATTGCAAGTTGTTCACACTTTGAACGGCACGGCTGTTTCGCTTGCGCGATGTTTGGTTGCAGCAATTGAGAATTTTCAAGATGGGGAAAATCTTGTTCTGCCAAAAGTCCTTCAACCATATATGAATAATCGCGAACGAATCTAAAAAAATAAAATAAGCACTAAATGTAGCGTTTTGTAAATTTTACAACACTAAATGTAGTGCTTTTTTAATTTACTTATGTTATAATGTAAATATAGCCAAAATAGAAAGAGGTGATTAAAATGGCTCAAAAAGTAGTTCTTTACTCTAGGTATGACTGTGTACAATGTATGATGACCAAACGCCTTCTTGATTCATTGGGAATTGCATATCAGGAAATTAATCTCGATGAAAGTCCGGAATCTCGCGAGTATGTCAAGAAGGAACTTGGCTTTATGGCTGCGCCAGTTGTTGTAACAGATACAGACGCCTGGTCTGGCTTTCAGCCTGGTAAGATTAAGGCAATTAAAAAATAGCTCGCAACAAAAGCGGGCTTTTTGCTTGACAAAATAAAATGTTTATGCTAATATAGAGCTATAAACTAACAAAAAAGGATTATATATGATCTCACAGATTGAAATTACAGGAAATAAATACGAAATTGACGAAACAACCAAAAAATACGCAGAAAAACACATTGGTAAATTAGATAAATACTTGCCACGACACGCTAAAAAATCAGCTTCAGCTCGCGTGGTGATTTCGCAAATCAATGGTACTCACGATAACAAATATGAAGTTGAGGCGGTTATTAATGTACCAGATAAAACTCTTGTTGCAAAAGATCAAAGCTCAAATGTTTTAGCGGCAATCGATATTGTTGAAGCTAAGCTTGACGGGCAAATTCGCCGTTACAAAACTGAGAAAAATCCACGCCTTGGCAAATCTGGGATTATGGCGAAATTTAAGCGTTCTCTAAAACGAGGCTAAAACTTTCGAAAAATATTAAAATCTCTGCAATTTTGCGGAGATTTTGCTTTTTAAATAAAATATGATATAATTAAGTTATTGTTATTTAAAATTATTTTAAGGGGTGAAAAAAATGAATAAGAATAAACAACAAGAACTTTTACGTAAAGCACTTAATCAAAAATCGAAAAGTTTAGGTTTAGCTGCGATTGCGCGCGAAGTTGGCGAGAAGTCGACTGATTACGGAATTTCTTTTTATGCTAAAAAAGGGAATAAAATTGTTCCAGATATCGGCATTCAAATTAAGTTTTATCGAAGTGGAAACCTTCTTGGATCTGAGAAGCTGTGTGGTTATAATATAGATATTAAACCGTGCAAGGTTAAGATTGAAAGTGGTGATAACCTTCCAGATATGACGGTTGAAAAATGTCTTCAAAAATATCGTCATTTCGTAATCGAAGGGCAAGAGCGATGGGTTGATGCCCTTTTCGAAATAAAGGATGTCGCATTACTAGCTCATTGTAATTATCTTGCGGGAAAAGGTGATCCTGATGATATTCTATATCTAAGTGAGCTACTTTTTGAGGTCATCCCTCAATTCTGCTATCATATCAACAAAGGAGACTTTAGCTATGAATGGTAATAGTGAATTAACAATTAAAGACTTATTCGAAAAATATGGTCGGCGATTCGTAACTATCTTTAAGAATGCTGATGGTATTAATACTGTTGGCTTCTATGAAA
Organism: uncultured bacterium; assembly: GCA_937922985.1. Classification (GTDB taxonomy): domain Bacteria; phylum Patescibacteriota; class Saccharimonadia; order Saccharimonadales; family Saccharimonadaceae; genus Nanogingivalis. The sequence continues at coordinate 6,777 of CALAKV010000021.1, forward strand.
TCATTACAGTCAAAGGTGAACCGCCAATAATTAAGCTGAAAGTAGTTGAATTTGATAAAAATAATCAAGAGCTTTTTATTTCAAGTGATGACGAAGGAGAAAACTGGTTTGAAGCTTATGAATTGAAAACTCTTGTTGAAAATGGATTTTTCTTTCCACTTTCCAGCCCGCCAACTAAAGCTAGTAGAAGATACCTAAAATTACTTGATAAATATCGAAAATTAGCTTTGAAAGTTTTTGAATATGAAAAGTTGCTTGATGATCTTGAGCTCTTTTCTCAGAAGTATGAACAGCTTAGAGTTGAGATAATTAATTCTTTAAATGATGTTATCAACACGGTTTTTGAATAAAGTCCTGAAAGGGGCTTTTTTTAATATTCAAATTATGGTAAAATATAAGATAGATTTTATACTGTTTTTAATGGAGAGGGAAATGTCTAAAAAAACTGCGAAGAAAAAAAATGTAATGGTGGAAGAAAGCAAAGTTGATAAACTTTTGACTACTGTTTTTGGTGACCCGCAAAAGAAAGTTTTGCGCCGATTGCAACGAAAAGTTGATGAAATTAATAATCTAAGCGAAAAATACAAAAAAATGAGTGATGAAAAGCTCAAAGAAGCTTTTGAAAAACTCAAAAAAAGCCTTTCGAAAAAAGATTTAGATGATATTTTACCAGATGTTTTTGCGCTTGTGCGTGAAGCTTCAACTCGCGTGCTTGGAATGCGACACTTTGATGTTCAGTTGATTGGCGGAATGGTTTTACACGAAGGAAAAGTTGCAGAAATGAAAACTGGTGAAGGTAAAACTTTAGTGGCAACTTTGCCAGTTTCTTTGAACGCGATGGAAGGAAAAGGCGTTCATGTTGTAACTGTAAACGACTATCTTGCTCAGCGCGATGCATCTTGGATGGGAAATCTATATGATTTTCTTGGTCTTTCAGTTGGTGTAATTATTAATGAAGCAAGCTTTATTTTTGATCCAGAATATGACAACGAAGAGCATGAAGACGAAAATATGCGAAAGCTTCGCCCAGCAACTCGAAAAGAGGCTTATGCTGCGGATATCACCTATGGAACAAATAATGAATTTGGCTTTGATTATTTGCGTGACAACATGGTGAATGAAGTTGAACTTTTACGCCAGCGTGAGCTTAACTTTGCGATCGTCGATGAGGTTGATTCTATTTTAATCGATGAAGCCCGAACTCCATTAATTATCTCTGCTCCTGCGGCTGAAAACCCAGAAAGCTATATTCAATTCGCGCAAGTTATTTCGCAACTTTCGAAAGAAGATTATGAAGTTGATGAAAAACGCCGAAGTGTAGCTTTGACTGAATCTGGAATTGATAAAATCGAAAAACTTCTCAATATGAAGAATCTTTACACGCCAGAACATTCGCGTGCAGTTTACCATGTTGAGCAAGCTTTGCGTGCTGAAACTCTCTTCAAGCGTGACAAAGATTATGTTGTGACAAATGATGGTGAGGTGATTATTGTTGATGAACACACTGGTCGTTTAATGAATGGTCGTCGATATAATGAAGGTTTACACCAAGCTATTGAAGCTAAAGAAAAAGTACCGGTTCTTCAAGAATCAATGACTTTAGCAACAATTTCGTTCCAGAATTTCTTCCGTCTTTACAATAAACTTTCGGGAATGACTGGAACTGCTTTCACTGAGGCTGAAGAATTTCAGCAAATTTATTCTTTAGAAGTTGTGCAAATTCCTTCGAATAAACCAGTTATTCGTGATGATAAAGAAGACTTAATCTTTAAAACCGAAAAGGCAAAACTTAAAGCCGTGGCAGAAGCAATTAAAGAATATCACGCACAGGGTCGCCCAGTTTTGGTTGGTTCAGGTTCAATTGAAAAGAACGAGCAAATTGCGAAGTATCTTGATCAAGAGGGAATTAAATATAACCTTTTGAATGCTAAAAACAATGAGCATGAGGCTTCAATTGTTGCTAAGGCTGGCGAAAAGGGTGCAATTACGCTCGCAACAAATATTGCTGGTCGTGGAACCGATATTAAGCTTGGTAAAGGTGTAAAAGAATTGGGTGGATTGGTTGTGATTGGTTCAGAGCGCCATGAATCTCGCCGAATCGATAACCAGTTCCGTGGTCGCGGTGGGCGTCAGGGCGACCCTGGTGAAACACAATTTTATGTTTCAACTGAAGATGATTTGATGCGAATTTTCCAAGGTGAACGAATCGCGATGTTGATGGATAGACTCGGTGTGCCAGAAGATATGCCAATTCAGCATAAATCTGTTTCGAAAACTCTTGAAAACGCTCAAAAACGTGTTGAAGGCTTTAATTTTGATACGCGTAAAAATGTTGTTCAATACGACAATGTAATTAACCGTCACCGAAAAGTTGTATACACGATGCGCCGAAAAATTCTTGAAGGAGAAGATATTACAGATGAAATCAAGGCTTTGTTTATTTCTAAAGCGGAAGAACTTGCCGAACTTCCTTCAAAAAATAACGAAAAATTTGTTTCGAATTTTATTGAAATCTTCCCAATTGAAGAAGAAAAGGCTGAAGCGCTTGGTCGAATTTCGAACGATAAAAAACGTATCAAATTAGCAAAACATATTGCCGAAGAACTTTACCAAGATAAAGAACATGAAATTGGTAAAGAAGCGTTCCAAAAAGTTGAACGTGAAGTTTATATGCAAATTCTTGATACGCTTTGGATGAATCATCTTGAAAATATGAATTTCTTGCGTGAGGGAATTCATTGGCGAAGTGTTGGTCAGCGTGATCCATTGGTTGAATATCGTGCTGAATCGCAAAAATTATTTGATGGTTTGCAAAATACTTTGCGCGATGAAACGATTCGAATTCTAACTCGAATTACACCGAATGATGCTGCCGTTCGCCAAGAAGAAGATCATGATACTGAGCTCACTCGCCTTGCTGAAAATTCAGTCGAGAAAGGTGTTAATGAAGTTCAATCTGGTGAAAAAAACCGAGATGAAGACTTTTCAAAAGCTAAAAAGGCATCTTCAAAAAATAGTGAAAATGCCAAGAAAAATAATGCACGGAAAGCCAAAAAAGCTCAACGTCAAAACAAGAAGAAGGGTCGTAAATAAATGCGACACACCGTTGAAGAAGTACGTATGAAAAATGGCGTACGTGGCCTTCTTGTAAATGTTCCAGATGCAACGGTGATGAGTTTTCAATTTCAGTTTCGGGCTGGTTCACGTTATACGAAAAGTCCAAAAATTTATGAAACCGCTCATATTATGGAACATATGGCTTTTGGAGCAAACGCAAAATTTGCCAGCGAGCATGAATTTGAGGCTGAATTCACTAAAAACGGCGCCTATCACAACGCTTCCACTTCAGATATGAGTATGAACTATGTGGCGGATTGCGCCGATTTTGAGTGGGATAGGATTTTTGAACTTCAACTCCTATCAATTAGTCAGCCTAAATTTAACGAATTTGAGTTCAAAGCTGAAAAGGGAAACGTTCGAAATGAGCTTACAGGCTATTTGAATAATAATGCGCGCCTTCTTTGGCCAAAAATTCAACAGGAATTTGGTGAAAAAGTTCTAACTTATGAAGAGCGGCTTAAAACAATTGATAATATTACGCTTGAGGATATTTGCGAACATCATAAACGCACGCACACAACCGATAACCTGCGTTTTGTGATTGCTGGAAAAATCACACCAACTCGCAAAAATAAAATTCTTGAAGGCTTTGAAAATTTACCGCTTGAAAGAGGTAAGCGTTTCGAAATCATCACTGACGAAATGAAAAAACCGAAAGAGCCAATTTTTATTCATCGCCCAGATTTGAAAAACATAAGTTTTGGTATTTCGCTTTTGCTTCCACGAAAACTTACAACATCTGAAATGGACGCAATGCACGCTTTGAATCATATTTTAACTGGCACAATGCACGCTCGAATCCTTGGCCAAGCTCGCAAACGTGGTTTAACTTATGGTATTTATTCTGGTGCTTCACGTGGCCCAAAAGATTCTTCTTGGGATTTCGAAGGGCAGACTAATTATGGAACCGCTAAAGAGCTTTTTGAATTAATTGTTTCAGAGCTCAAAAAGGTTCTAAATGAAGAAATCACCGAAGAAGAGCTTGATGCTATGAAGAGCTATTCTCTTGGCTCGTTTCAAATGGGTGGGCAAACAGTAGCTTCAACGGCAGGGTTCTATGCTTCTCGATATTTTTGGGATGGACATCTTCGAGATTATAAATCTCAGCCAAAATTTATTAAGCAGATTTCTCGCGAGCAAATTTTTAAAGTTGCGAAAGAATTTATTGATGCAAATATTTGGATTTTGGGCGCAGTTTCTGGCGGTGAAAAATCACAAATTCAAGAATTGAATCAGGAATTTTCTAAAATATTCGAAAAATAATCGCTTCAAGGCGGTTATTTTTTATTCTTAAAATGTGCTATAATAGTTTTATATGGATTTTGATGAATTCGAAGAGTTGTTAAATTTTGAAATAAAAAAACCTCAACCGCACGAGGTAATTTATAGCGTCTCAGATTTTATTGTAACTAGCAATGATATTTTTGAAAAGAGTTTTCCGAGCGTTTTGATTGAAGGTGAAATTTCAAGCTTTAAGGTGAACCACAACAAGTTCGTTTTTTTTGATTTGAAAGATGAGGACTCGGTTCTTGGTTGCTTTATGACGGTTTGGCAAATGCGATTTCCGCTCGAAGATGGAATGAAGGTTGTTGTACAAGCAAAGCCAAAACTTACAAATTGGGGAAAATTCAGCCTAACAATTGAGAAAATCATACCAAAAGGTGAAGGGAGCCTAAAAAAATCTTTCGAAATTTTAAAGGAAAAGTTAACAAAAGAGGGTTTATTTGATGAAAGCCGCAAACGTGAAATTCCACGAAATCCTCAAAAAATTGCGGTGATTTCGAGCATTCAAGCGGCGGGTTATGCTGACTTTATTAAGATTATTAATGAGCGTTGGGGCGGGTTAGAAATTACTGTTGCGCATACGCAGGTGCAGGGAATTTCTGCTAGCGACCAGATTATTCGAGCAATTGATTTTTTTAATTCGCAAAGTGAATTACCAGATGTGATTACTATTATTCGTGGTGGTGGAAGTGCCGATGATTTAGCGGTTTTTAATGATGAAAAATTAGTTCGTGCGATCGCTGCTTCTCGGGTGCCAGTTATTACAGGAATTGGCCATGAAATTGATGAAAGTTTGTGTGATTTAGCGGCAGATTTTGCGGCTTCAACGCCAAGTAATGTTGCACAATTTTTGACACCGAATAAATTTGACGAAATGAGATTTTTATGTTCAAAAATTTTGCACACAAACGATTTTATTCTTTCGAAGATTGATGAATTAAAAATTGAAAACCATCAAAAGATTTATAAAATGAAAGATTTAATTTTGAATAATATTTTTGAACAGCAAAGAGAAATTCAAGCCAAAAAGCGAATTTTGGAAAGCTATAATCCACAAAACATACTTTCGAAAGGATATGCTTTAGTAAGTGGAAAATTGGCGGCTGGTGAAGAAATTATGATTCAAACAATTGATAAAAAAATAACGGCGGAGGTAAAAAATGTCGAACGAAATTAGTAAAAAAATGGCTGAAATCGATGAGATTCTAATAAAAATTGAAAGTGGCGAAATTCCTCTTGAAGAGGTTTTTGAAAAATATAAAGAAGCAATTTCGAAAGCTGAAAAACTTGAGGAAGAACTTGATTCGCTTAAAAATGAAATTCAAATTTTGAGTAAAAATTTTGCACAAGAAGAATAAAATCTCGCCGTAGCGAGATTGAAACTTCGAAAGAATTTCAGCATTTTTTATAATTTTAGTCAAGAAAAACCCCGCAGTTTGTTGCGGGGCGTAAGGAATGTGCTATCTACCAAATCGGCATGTTAGCGAGCTCTTTATCTAAGCTTATGTCTACTTCGCGAAAATACCATTCCCCAAAGTACTCGCTGAAGGTGTTTTCATCTTTGCAATAAAGTGATATAGTTAGCTGGATATTTGCTTTATCACACTCTTGTTGTAAAATAACTAGATTACCAAGCTTATCCTTTGCTTGGTCTGCAAAAACGATGAGTTTATCTTCTACTCGCTTCTTAAGAAATTTTTGAATAATCTTTCTAGTTGTTTTCTCTTGAGAGGGGTTATATTGAAGAATAGATTCTTTAATGTCTAGATCAGTATGATCTAGTGCTGATTTGGTAAGTTTGATTGATACTAGTGCCATTCTGGCACCTCCTTTTTATTTTTTAGCTTTCTAAAAAGCTATAACTAGTATTATAGCATAAAAACTCTTAAAAGTCAATTTGAATAATAATAGTAATATGTGATATAATGGGGTTATGTTTGATACAGATGAATTTAAATTAAGAATGACTGAAGCTGTTGAGCATTTTAAGGGTGAAATGAAGAAGGTTCGAACAGGCCGAGCGCATCCTTCAATGCTTGATAGCGTTATGGTCGAAGTTTATGGCACAAAAATGCCATTAAATCAAGTTTCGAATATGACCGCACCAGAAGCAGGGATGATCTTAATTACACCATTTGATGCGAATAATATTTCAGCAATTTCGGCTGCAATTCGCAACGATCAAAGCCTTGGATTTAACCCAAGTGATGACGGCCGCGTTGTTCGTGTGCCAGTTCCACCTCTAACAGAGGAACGCCGTAAGCAAATTGTAAAACAAACTTCAGAAAAAGTTGAAGGCGCAAAAATTACACTTCGAAATATTCGCCAAGATGCTTTAAAACACGCCAAGAAACTTAAAGATGAAAAAGCTTTAACTGAAGATGATTTAAAGAGAATTGAAAAAGAAATTGATGCTGAAATTAAAGATTTTAGCACACAAATTGATATAATTTTTAAAGAAAAAGAGAAAGAAATTCTCACAATTTAAATTGTTTTTTGCTAGCACACAAAGTTGTGCCGGCAAAAGGTAATTTAAGGAATTTCGAAAGGGCAGAATGGAGATTTTGAATTTAATTTTTGGGATAATTATTGGTCTAATTTCGCTAACTTTTTTGGTTGCAATACATGAGCTTGGCCATGCGCTTGCGGCTAAGAAAAACGGTGTAAAACTTAAAGAATACGCAATCGGTTTTCCGCCAAGAATTAAAAGTTTTAGAACAAAGACTAACAAAATTCTACCAAAAAGCACAAAAATTTCGATCGGTGTGATTCCGCTGGGTGGTTTTGTCCGGTTGAAAGGTGAGCACGATTCAGATTCGAAAAAAGGTGATTATGGTGCGGCAAGTTTTTGGGCAAAAACTCAAATTTTATTTGCCGGTGTTGCAATGAATTGGCTAGTTGCTTTTGTTATTTTTACGATCCTGTCGATTTTTGGAATGCCAAAGTTAATTTCGAATCAGTTTTATTTGAGTTCTGATGCTCGAATTTCTGGCGGTGGCGTGCAGGTTTCACAGGTTTCGAACGATTCGCCTGCACAAAAAGCTGGTTTGCAAAAAAAAGACATAATTTTGGAATTTAATGGTAAAAAAGTTGACAATTCTGTCACCGTTAAAGAAGGTTTGCGTAGTAATGCTGGCAAAAGCGTGAATTTAAAAATTCAGCGCGGCAATTATTTTTTTTCAAAAGATATTAAATTAAATAAAAATAATAAGAATGGTTTTCTGGGCGCATTTTTAACTGATGGAATGCAAAAAATTCATGCAACTTGGAGCGCACCGATTGTTGGGCTTGGCACAACAATTCAATTTACGGGTGAAACTTTTAAAGGTGTTGGTGAACTTTTTATGAACTTTTTTGGCGGGGTTTTCGAAAAAATAATTCCAAATCCGCAATCGCAGCAGAAAGCAAATTCTCAACTTTCGAAAGCAGGCGAAAGTGTTTCCGGGCCAATTTTAGTGATTGGTGGAATCTTTCCAAACATCATTTCAATGGGGCCTGATATGATCTTAATGCTAACTGCAATTATTTCAATTAGTTTAGCGTGTATGAACGTTCTGCCAATTCCTGCACTTGATGGCGGTCGTTGGTTAATGACTTTCATTTTTCGAATTTTGCTCAGAAAGCCACTCTCAAAAGAGACCGAAGAAAATATTAACGGCTGGAGTTTTATATTTTTAATGGGTCTTTCGCTTTTGATTATTTTTCTAGATTTTACAAAGATTTTTAGAGGTTAAAAAATGAAGAATAAAATTAAAAATATATTTTTAAAACTTCAAAAAAAGAATGAAGAAATACTTTCGAAAAAGCCTTTAAAAATTATTTTTTGGACAATTTTTCCAATTTTGTCATATTTTGCGGCAAGTTATTTTGCAGCTGTAATAATTCGGCTTTCTCTCGCTTTAATTTTTTGGAATAACGATGTGGGTTATCGAAATGCGGCTTCGAACACGATTACTACTACAATTTATTCAGCGTTATTTCTTGGATTAATGCTTGCGATGGTGTATTTTATTCCGACCAAACTTTTCAAACAGAAGATTTCGAAAGATGATATCGCTTTAAAGGGTGTAATTACTTGGCAAGATTTAGGTTTGGCAATTTTAGGTTTTATAGCCTCGATGATTGTTTCTGGCGTTTTTTTAGAATTTTTGCCGAATATTCTTCATTTTGATAAATTGCAAGTTCAAGATTTAGTTTTTCAACGCAGTGGGATGATTCATTCTTGGCAATTTTTACTAGCTTTTATTTCAGTTGTTGTGATCGCGCCGGTTTTTGAAGAATTAATTTTTCGCGGAATAATTTATGGCCAACTTCGAAAAGTGAATGTTCCGCTTGCAATTTTTATAACGAGTTTACTTTTTGGATTTGTACATTTTCAAATGAATGTTGGCATAACAGTATTTGTGATGAGCGTTGTGATGTGCTTTATTCGCGAAAAATGGACGCAAACAATTTGGTCGGGGATTGTGATTCATATGATTAAAAATGGGATTGCTTTCTTTCTGCTTTATGTTTTGCAAACTATTCAATTCTTTCAAGCTTAGCGTTGACTTGAATTGAAAAATTTGATATAATTATAAGACTTATTTAGAGGATTTTTATTTTATGAAACAAGAATTTAATATTACAAAAGTAGGAAAAAAAGAACTCGAAGCTGAACTAGAGCTTTTGATTTCGCAGCGTAAAGAAATTTCAGAAGAAGTTGCTACTGCGCGTGATTTTGGTGATTTGCGTGAAAATTCAGAATATGATGCTGCTCGCAAAAAACAAGCTTTAGCAGAATCTCGAATTATGGAAATTGAAAACATTTTGCAAAATGCTGTGATTATTGGCGGTGGTGAAAAGGGTATTGTATCTCTTGGTAATCAAGTTAGTTTAAAAAACCTAGAAAACGGTAAAGAAGTGAAATATACAATGGTTGGTGCGGTTGAGGCAAACCCCCTTGAGGGTAAGATTTCGAATGAATCACCAATCGGCCAACAGATTATGGGCAAAAAGCTCGGCGAAGAAGTAGATATTACGACACCAAAAGGTGTAATCAAATACGAAATTACAGAAATTAACTAATTTTTAAAGCTCGGTTGGCCAATTCAGCCGAGTTTTATTTTTCGAAAAGGAGATTTTATGCGATTATCAAAATTATATACATAAACAAGCGGGCTTATTGAAAAAGAAGCAATAGGCCGTAAGAACAGAACATAAGCTCACCATAACGTTGTCTATCAGCGGTGTCGTATGGGGTGGACGGTGCATAAGACCACAGTGAAG
>CALAKV010000022.1 GCA_937922985.1 uncultured bacterium
GGAAAGATTTCGAAAGCTCGAATTTGTTGTTCTGCTTGTTTTGCGGTTTGATTTTCTGGATTTAGAATTGAATCACTTTTTTTAAGGAGTTGGCAATATTCAGCTTGTGAACTATCTTGTTTCTCACCTTTTAATTCGCCAGAAATAATCTTTGGTAAATCTCGCACCAACATTTCAGCGCCAATCTTACCGCAAATTTCATAAAGCTCACTGGCAGTTTCTGTTTTCGAAAGTTTAATTTCTTCTTGCGAATAAACATCGCCAGCATCCATTTCTTTCGAAAGTTTCATTAGTGAAACGCCAGTTTTTGAGTCGCCATTTAAGATTGCGCTCTCAATTGGGCTTGGCCCGCGGTATTTTGGCAAAAGAGAAGGGTGAACGTTCACTATTGCGGGTGTGAACAAATCAATGATTTCTTGCGGAATAATTCGCCCAAACGAAACTAAAACACCCACTGGATTTTCGAAATTTTGCAAAAATTCGATAATTTCATTCATTTTTTGCGGTTGAAGAACGGGGATTTTAAACTTTTCACCAATTTTCTTAACTTTTGGCGATTGAAGTTTTTGGCCACGCCCTTTTTTGGAATCTGGTTTAGTGATAATTCCAGCAATTTCGAAACCTTCATCAATAAGTTTTTGGAGTGAAACGGCCGAAAAATCTTCCGTACCAAAGAAAATTATAGGATTTTTCACCTATAAATCCTCCCATAAATCAGAGTTATTTTTGATATCTTTTTCGTAGTTTAGTGGCTGTAATTCGCCATCTTCATCTAAACGATAAAATGCATCTTTTTTATCGCGAATATGGTCGATAAAGAGAATGCCGTTTGTGTGGTCAATTTCATGCTGAAGAACGCGGGCAAGAAAATCTTCAGCCTTAATTCGAACTTCATTTCCATAAATATCAAGCGCTTTAACACGAATTTTTGAAGCTCGCGGAACTTTGCCATAAATTCCTTTAATTGAAAGGCAGCCTTCGAAATCTTCAACAGTTTTTCCTTCGAATTTTGTAATTTCTGGGTTGATTAAAGCGGTGAATTCCTTGTTATTTTTGTCATCTAAATCACTTCGAACAATAATGATTTTGTAAAGTTTGTTAATTTGTGGCGCAGCAATTGCAGCTGAAATTTCGTGTGGGTGAGCATTCTCCCAATCAAGGCTGGCATCAATCATATCTTGCACAATTTGGCGAACTTCATCTGTAATAACATGCACGCGTTCGCATTTTTTGCGCAGATTTTGGTTAGGTAAGGTTATGATATCTTCTTTTTTCATTAAGCTCTATTATAACATTTTTAGGGTAAAAAAGCTACAAAATCATTGATTTTTAGGTTTGATTATGATAGAATCAAAATCAGATATTTAAAATGGCAAATATTTCGAATGAGCTAAGAATGCTCCGCACTTTGTGTAGGAGTTATTATTCCTTGTGAAAAAATGATAATGCTAATCCTGACATTTTTTAGAACGGCGAAAACTACTGGCGGTACTGCATATGATGCACATTCTAATGGAGACTGTGGACGCCATCTGTAGTAGTTTTTGGCGAATGTATATCTTGCCTTTTAAACTTATATAAGGGATATAGTATGAAAGAAAATATTGATAATTTCTTAAAATTAGTAAAACCAAAAAATGACATGGAAATGTTTTCGGCATTGATTTATCTTGCGTTGATATTTTTCGAAACGGATAATTACGAAGGTATAGAATATCTTGCGAAAGATTATTGCGGACGAATGATCTCTGAAGGGCGAGGATTTTCTAGTTCTGATAATAAATTTTCGCCAAGCGTGGTGGAATTTGTCGAGCTAGCTGGATTTATGTTTGAAGATATTGAAAAGATAAAATCTGGCAAAATAACGAAAGATGAAGTAAGAAAAGATAATTTATACTATCTAAATAATTATGTTTTTAACATTTCGAAAAAAGATAATTAAATCAATCCTGGCGGGTCTAAATCAACTCGCCACTGTGGCTTGCCTTGAAATTCGCGCGCAATTGTGAGAAGTTGTGCGCGTTTTTTACTTTTTATAACAATTTGCCAGCGATAAGTTTCGCCAATTCGCTCATAAAAAGCTGGTGTTGGACCAAAAATTTGAATATCTTTCGAAAACTTTTTGCGAATTTTGTGCGCTTCTTTTTGCGAATTTCGCACGGCTGAAATTTCAGTTTTATAAACGCAAGTTAATTTTAGTAAATAAACAAATGGTGGATAATTCTGTTTTTGGCGATTTTTAATTTCGAAATCATAAAAGCCAGCGTAATCTTGCTTTAAACCAAATTGAATTGATGGGGCTTCAGGCTGATAAGTTTGAATAATCACATTTGACTCATTCGAGTGCCGCCCAACTCGCCCGATAACTTGTGAAATAAGCTGAAAATTTCGCTCGCTTGAAGTGAAATCTGGCAAAGCCAAACCAGCATCTGCCTGAACTACGCAGACGGTTTTTAAATTTGGCAAATCCAAACCCTTAGCAATAACTTGCGTGCCAATAATAATATCAATTTCACCGTTTCGAATTTGATGATAAAGCTTTTCGACAGTTTCATTTTTGTCACTGTCGGCATCAAATCGCGCAATTTTTTTGTTTGGAAAAAGCTTGCGAATCTCTTCTTCGATTGCTTTTGTACCAATACCTTTATGAATGATTTCTGGTTCTCCGCAATCTGGGCAAGAAGTTGGTGGCTTTTCTTTGTGCCCACAAATATGACAAACTAGTTGAAATTTATCTGTGTGCAAAGTGAGCGGGATGAGACAATTTGGGCAAAGTGCCGTCCAGCCGCAATTATGACAAAGTGTTACGCTCGCTGAACCACGGCGGTTGTGATAAATTAAAACTTGTTTATTCTCATTTAAAGTTTGATTCATTTCGGTAAGCATTTTTTTTGAAAAGAATCGGTGTGATTTTGAATCTTTTTTAGTTAAATCTATTAGTTCAATTTTTGGTGGTTTGGCTTCTTTTTTGGCAAGTTCAGTTAGTTTTATGATTTCATTTCCACCGTTTTTTGCTGAAATTTCTGCCAGAAAATAATCCTCAACAAGCGGCGTTGCTGAACCAAAAATTGCTTTAAAATTAAATTTCGAAGCCAAAAAACTGCTCGCTCGTAATGTGGAATATTTTGGTGTTTGATCTTGTTTAAAACTTGGCTCATGACATTCATCAATTACAATTAAACCTAAATTTCGAACTGGCGCAAAAAGTGCAGAGCGAGCCCCAATAATAATTTGCGGGCTTTCGTCGTGCAAAATTTTTAACCAAGTTTTGTGGCGTTCTGATTCGGTTTGGTGTGAATGAATAATCTTAATATTTTCAAAATACTCTTCAAAGTTGGAAACTAATTGTGAAGTTAGGGCGATTTCTGGCACTAAAATTATTACCGATTTTTGATTTTGTAAAGTTTTTTTTGCTTGATTAATATAAATTGAAGTTTTTCCAGAACCTGTAATTCCGTGCAAAAGGATTGTTCCTGAATTTATTCTATCAAGTTTATTGATAGCTTTTTCTTGTTGAGCTGTGTATAAAAAATTTGAACAACTAGTTTGTTTTTCATCTGTTATTTTATTTTTTTCAGTTTTTGAAAAACGCCGATTTTTGTTAACACCATTTGGTAAAATTCCACTTAAAACTTGTGAGAGCGGAGTGTCATAATATTCTTTCATCCATTTTGAAAGCTGAATTAAATGCTTAGGGATTGCTATTTTTTCTATAATTCTTGTAATTTCACGAGTCTCAAAATCTGGTTTTCGAACTTCTCTCCAAACCATGCCAGTCATCTTTTTTTTACCAACGGGAATTTCAACAATCTGGCCAATTTTAAGTTTCTCTTTTGAAGCGTAAGTAAAAACTTCGCTATTTGAGCGAACAATTTTTGTTGGGGCAACTTCAAAATATAATTCCATATACTTTATTTTACATCAAAAATAGCGAAAAATAAAATATTTTTATGTTAAAATAAGCCTTGCGAAAATATCGAAAATTTTGTAAAATAGAAATACGAAAAGGCGAGTATATGGTAGATTTAGATATTTTTATTACATCACGAGTAAAGCGAAAAATTGTTGTATTTTTCGTGACGTATCCTGTAATTAAAATGCATTCTCGCGGTCTCGCAAAACTTTTGAAAGAAGACCCGGGAAATATTCAGCGTGAGCTCGCTAAGCTTGAAAAAGTTGGTTTTTTGTATAGAGAAAAGAAAAAGAATACATACACTTATTTTGCAAATACGAATTTTTTATTTTTTTCTGAGCTTCAATCAATTGTAGTGAAAGTTCGTGAGCAAAATAGTGTTTCGCGTTCTAGAAATTATATTGAAAAATCTGTAAAAAGGTAGGTTTTTTAAAAAAGTGGTGGAGCAAATTTTTGAACAAATTTTAGAGAATCGTGGAATTTCGAAAGAGAATCGTGAGGCTTTTCTGAACCCAGATTACGATAATCAGCATGATCCTTTTTTATTGCCCGATATGGAAAAGGCGGTTGAGCGATTACTTGTTGCTCATAAAAATCAAGAAAAAGTCACTGTTTATGGCGACTATGATGTTGACGGTGTTTCGGCTTCAACCGTGATTTTAACTGCTTTCGAAAGTTTTGGCTTTAAGAACGTAGATTATTTTTTGCCAGACCGTTTTAAAGATGGCTACGGAATGAATGAGCGTGGCGTTAAAATTTTAGCAGAACGCGGAACAAATCTAATTTTAACAGTTGACTGCGGGAGTTTAAACCATGCTGAAATTGATTTTGCAAAAGGCTTTGGAATTGATACAATTGTGACCGATCATCATAATATTGCCGAAGTTCAGCCGAATGCAGTAGCAGTTGTGAATCCGCGCCGAAAAGAAAATAAATATCCGCAGGCTGAGAAATTCGCGGGTGTTGGTGTGGCTTTTAAATTGGTTCAAGCCTTGCAAACCAAACTTGATGGTTTGCCTCTTGGCCAAGAAAAATGGTTTCTTGATATGGTAGCGCTTGGCACGGTTTGTGATATTATGGAACAAACTATCGAAAATCGCCAAAATATTTTTTGGGGGCTAAAAGTCCTTTCGAAAACTCGCCGGGCTGGTTTGAAGTCGATGCTTGCATTAGCCGGTGTGAAAGATCCAAAAAGTTCGACGCTTGGTTTTATTATTGGCCCGCGAATCAATTCAGCTGGCCGGCTCGAAACGGCTGAAAAGGCTCTGGATTTAATGCTTGAAAACGATGCTTTCGTGGCTTTCGAAAAAGCTAAAAATCTAGATGATTTAAATAAAAAACGCCGTAAAATTCAACATGAAGCACTCGAAATTGCAATTCAAAAAGCTAAGGATTTCGAAAATGATAAAGTTTTAGTGTTGGCGGATGAAAGTTTTAACGATGGGATTATTGGGATTGTGGCAAGTGGTTTGCTTGAACGCTTTAAAAAACCAGTTTTTGTAATTTCAATTGAGGGTGAGATTGCAAAAGGGTCGGCGCGAAGTTTTGGTGGATTTTCAGCAAGTCAAGCCGTTGATAAAGCGCGCAAAATCATTATTAAGGGCGGTGGTCATGATGCTGCAGCCGGTGTGACTCTTCCAGCTTCAAAAATTGATGATTTTCGAAAAAGCGTGAACGATTTTTATGATTCGCTCAATCTTAAAGATCAACTCAAATATCTTTTGCCGAAAGTAGATATTCAGCTTGAAAACTTTTCACCAATTTCGTTGGAGCTTTTCGAAAAGATTACAGCACTTGAGCCTTTTGGAAAGGGAAATGAAGAACCAACTTTCGAAATTAAAAAGGTGCGAGTCGTAGCTCGGCAAGAAATGGGCGATAAAAAACAGCATTTAAAGCTAACTTTAACAGATGGTGAGAATGAAATTAAAATGCTAAAATTTAATGCGCCGGAAGATTTTTTTGCTGAAATTGGTGAAGAGATTGATGTGGTTTTTTTGCTTGGTCTGAACGAATGGCAAGGGCAAAAAAATGTTGAAGGGCAGATTTTACATTTAGAGAGAAAGCGTGTATAATTGGCCTATGAATAAAATCCATGTGAATATGATGAGTTCTGCGGATAAGGTTGCTGGCCAAGGTGTTGGTGGCGCTTATGTTGAACTAATGAATCTTCTTGAAAATCGAGCAAAGAGCGAGTTAAAAATTACCAAAACACTTCGTGCGAAAAATAATCCAGATATTACACATTTTCACACTATTGATCCGCATTTTTATTTAGCTGCACAGTTTAAAAAATATACTGGCCGCAGAATTGGCTATGTTCACTTAATTCCCGACACTCTTGATGGTAGCTTAGATATGCCGGCAATTGCTGAAAAAATTGTAAAAAAATATCTGATTAAATTTTATGATAAAATGGATCATTTAGTGGTTGTAAATCCAGATTTTAAAGAAGAATTAGTTAAAATCGGTATCGACCGAGAAAAAATAACTTATATTCCAAACTTTGTTGCAAAAGATAAGTGGTCGCCTTTGAGTGAGGAAGAACGAGAGGAATTTCGAAAAATACAAGGCTGGAAAAAAAGCGATATTGTAGTTTTTGGAGTTGGCCAAGTTCAGCAGCGAAAAGGTATTGATGATTTTGTAAAATTGGCAGAGAATAATCCCGATGTTAAATTTGTTTGGGCTGGCGGTTTTTCGTTCGGAAAAATTACTAGTGGCTACGAGCGCTACAAAAAAATAGTTGAAAATCCACCAAAAAATTTGAAATTTTTAGGAATTGTTCCGCGCGAAGAAATTCGAAAATTTTATGCAAGTTGTGATTTGTTTCTTCTGCCAAGTTATGCTGAGCTTTTCCCGATGTCTATTCTAGAAGCAGCCAGTTGTGGTGCGCCAATAATGCTACGAGATTTAGATTTATATAAAAATATTCTTGAAGGGAAATATCTTTGTGGTAAAGATTTCGAAGAGATGAATGAAGTAATTAAAGATATTTCGAAAAATCCAGAAAAATTAAAAGAATTTAAAGCAAGGTCGAAAGAAATCTCAGAGTATTATTCAGAAGACAGGCTGTTAAAAATTTGGATTGATTTTTATCGAGAACAAGCAAAATTAAAATAATTTTAATAAAATTATCTAAAATTGAGCAATTTTATTTTCTTCTTGCTTTTTTTAAAAAACTTTGGTAAAATGGTAACTAGTATGAGTATTAGTGTAACAAGGAAAGACCAGAAAGAAGCTAACGAAAATATTATTCGTCGCTTTAATCGAAAAGTTCTACAAAGTGGAGTTTTGAGCGAAGCTAAAGCATCGATGCGATTTTCGAAGCCTCTAAGTAAGGTTGAACGACGCAAAAAAGCAATCGTTCGAAATCAACGCCGTGCTGAAAAAGCACAAAAAATGCGACTTGGTATTCGCTAAAAAACATAAATTCCAGTCGAAAGGCTGGTTTTTATTTTTAAAGGAGGAAAATGTTAAAAGAACAAATTAATGCTGATTTAAAAACTGCAATGCTTGCCCGAAATGCTTTCGAAACTACAGTTTTGCGAGGCTTGAAGGCTTCAATTTTGGACGAAGAAGTAAAACTCGGTAAGCGTGAAGAAGGTTTAAATAATACTGAAATTGAAACTTTGGTTGCGCGAGAAGTAAAAAAGCGCAAAGAAGCTGCGAATTTACTAGATGCCGAACGTGCTGAAAATGAATTAAAAGAAGCCGAAATTCTTTCGAAATATTTGCCAGAAATGGCGAGTGAGGAAGAAATTCGTGCAGCTGTGAAAGACGAAATTTCAACAATGGGTGAAGCTTCTATCAAACAAATGGGTGAAATTATCGGTAAAATGAAAGCAAAATTTGGTAATTCTGCTGATGGTGCGGTTCTGGCAAAAATCGTGAAAGAGGAACTTTCGTAAGTAATTATTGCGGTCATAACGTAGTTTCATTTTATAATAGTGTTATAAAATATAGGTTTAGCTTCTTAAAATACCAGCTCTACGACAGAATAATTAAAAATATTGCTTAATTTAGCCAAGATTTCTAACTTTTAAATTTTTATGCTATAATGTAAAAGTATATAATTTTAAAAACAAAAGGAAATTAATGATTGTATTTTTTGGTCCAGCAGGTGCTGGTAAAAGTGTTCAAGGTAATTTGTTGGCCGCGCGAAATGATTGGCGCTGGCTTGGCGCTGGTCAGCTTTTGCGTGATAGCAAAGATCCTGAACTTCTTGCACGAATGAGTACGGGAAAATTAGTTGACCCAGAAATTGTTAATCGCGTCATGGGTGAAGCTCTTAATCGTGCAAATAGTAAAAATGTTAAACAGGTTATTCTTGATGGTTACCCACGCCAGCTTGCTCAGGCGAAATGGCTAATTGAAAATAAGCAAAATCATGGTCGAAATGTTGATTTGGTGATTGTTCTAGAGGTGCCACGAAGTGAATTAATGCGTCGGCTTGAAATTCGTGGTCGACTTGATGACACGCCAGAAGTTATTGATGAACGACTTCGAATTTATCGCCAAGAAATGTACCCAGTTTTAAATTATTTTAATGAAAATGGTGTGAGAATTGCTCATATTGATGGAACTGGTACAGTTGGTCAAGTTCATGATCGTATTATGGAGGAAATTGAATCGTGCGGAATTTAATTACTGGCAATAAAACTGAAGCGCAGATTCAGGCAATGCGTGAGGGCGGAAAAATCCTCGCGCGAATTTTGCGTGAACTTACGGAATTTTCGAAAGTTGGCACGACTGGCCTTGAAGTTGATGCTTTTGCGCGAAAAAAAATTAAAGAATATGGAGCAAAATCTGCTTATCTCACGCCAGAGGTAAATTTTCCTGGTGTAGTTTGTATTTCGGTGAATGATTGTGTTGTCCACGGCGCGCCAAATGATATCCCTTTCAAAAAAGGTGATGTGGTAAAATTTGACATGGTAATTGAGTTTAAAGGAATGATGACTGATTCCGCCACGACAACCGTGATTGGTGAAGAGCCAAAAGGAGCAGTTAAGCATCTCTTGAACGATACTAAAAAAGCGCTTTCAGCTGGAATTGCTGTTGTTAAGCCTGGCGTGAAAACTGGCGATATTGGTGCGGCAGTTGAGAAATCGCTAAAAAAATCAAAACTTGGTAATGTTCAGGAATTGGTTGGCCATGGTGTAGGTTTAAAAATGCATATGGCACCAGAAGTTCCAAATTATGGCAAAGCTGGTACAGGTGTAGTTTTTCAAGAGGGTGACACTTTTTGCATCGAGCCAATGACTTCATTGGGTAAGGGCGATGTAATTTTCAATGGAACAGATAGCGAGTGGGATGTTTTAATGAGAGATGGCTCACTTTCGGCCCATTTTGAACACACTATTTTGGTCACAAAAGATGGAGCAGAAATTCTTACTTTAGAATAAAATTTCGAAAAATGGGAGTGAAAGGCAAATTTTCGAAAGAGAAAAAAGCTTGCAAACAAGTGCATGCTCATTTTGGAATGGTGCATAATCATGAAAAATCGAGTAATCTTCCACTGGCAATTGGCTTAAATCTGGGTTTTTCGATTGCGGAATTTTTCTTCGGCGCACTTTTTAGTTCGGCGGCGATTTCGGCTGATGCTGTTCATGATTTGGGTGATGCAATTCTGCTTACGATTACATTAATTTTAAATAAACTAAGCAATAAAAAACCAACTTCTGTAATGAGCTATGGTTATAAACGATTTGCAGCACTCGGAGCTCTTTTAAATGCTGGTGTGATTTTGTGGCTTTCATACACAATGGCGATTTCTGTATATTATGAATTTACTTTTCCGCATGTTCACCCATATGTGAATGTTCCAGGGTTGATGATTGTTTCAATTGGGGGGATTTTAGTAAATCTGTTTGCCGCAACACGCTTATACGGTTCGAAAAATATTCTTGACCGAACAATTTCACTTCACTTAATTGAAGATTTACTTGGTTGGATTTTAACATTTATCACTTCTGTTTTGATTTCATTTTCAGGACTTCATATACTCGATCGCGTGGCGAGTTTATGTATTTTATTATTTATTTCTTGGGGAGCAATTTCGAATGCTTGGGGAGTTTTAAAAATCTTAACTCAACGTGCACCAAGTATAAAAAATTTGAACAAAATTAAAAAGCAAATTTTAGCGGTTGAAGGTGTTTTGAAAATTGAAAATATTCATTTTTGGAGCCTTGACGGAGCGGAACATATTTTTACGGCAAGAATTTTTGTGAGCGATATTTCAAGAGCTACTGAGATTCGAAAAAAAATCTCCCATTTTTTATCAGATTTTCAGATTGTAGATTCGACAATTGAGATTTTAGAAAAATAATCAAAAAAGTGCTTGCAATTTTGAAAAGGCTCGTGTATAATTGTTAATGTACTTGGTTGTGCCACCTTAGCTCAGCTGGTTAGAGCAGCTGTTTTGTAAACAGCAGGCCTTCGGTTCGAATCCGAAAGGTGGCTCCAAGTATTTTTTAATACAAGAGTTGAATGCTGGGATAGTGAAGCGGTCAAACACAACAGACTGTAAATCTGTCGGCAGATGCCTTCGAAAGTTCGAATCTTTCTCCCAGCACCAGAAATTATTTTTTGAAAAAACACCCATCTACTGCGAGGGTGCTTTTTTATTTTTTATTCTGCTTCGAAATAAAAATATAAATTTTGTTGGTTTTATTATTTTTACTCTTGCTAAAAATTAGCATTAACGGTATAATAGAACTATGAATGAGAATTCTCGATATGTGGTAGGAATAGATATTGGAACAAGCAAGGTTTGCGTGCTTATTGCGAACTTTGATAGAGATGGTTCGCCAAATATTTTGGGGCTTGGATCGGCTGAAAATTCTGGACTTAAAAAAGGTGTTATTACGCATCCAGAAAATGTTTATCGTGCGATCGATAAAGCTCTTGCTGAAGCTGAACGCATGAGCGGCTATAAAACGGAAAGAGCGGCTGTGAGTGTTAATGGTGCACAAATTTTGAGTACAAAAGTAGACGGAATGGTTGCAGTGAACTCAGAAAAAGGCTTGGTTGGTGATGAAGATATTGACCGAGTTGAAGATGTTGCATTGATTGGCAAAATCCCAGAAAATCGAGAAATCTTGAAGTTTATACCTTATTATTATAATGTTGATAATCAAGAAGGGATTGCTGATCCTTTCGAAATGGTTGGAACACGGCTTGAGGTTTACGGAAACGCGATCTCTGCACCAAGAATACAAGTTCAAAATGTTGAAAATATTTTGGAACGGTTTGATATTTCTTCGAATTTATATATTCCAAGTGCAGTAGCTTCAGCTCAGGCTGTACTAACTGAAAATCAAAAAGAGAATGGCGTTGTTGTTGTTGATTTGGGAGCTTCAACGACCGGCGTTGTGATTTTCGAAGATGGCAATTTGCAGTTCATTGAAAATATTCCACTCGGAGGAATAAATATTACTAACGACCTTGCGATTGGGTTAAAAGTTTCTCCAGAAGTTGCTGAAGAAATTAAAATTAAGCACGGTTTTGCCTTCGAAAGAGAAGATAATAGTGATATTGTCGTAAAACATGGTCGTGAACATTACAGCTTTAATACGCAAGAAATTGATGAAATTATTGAGGCGAGAGTTGAAGAAATTTTTGAGGAGGTTCGAAAGGTTCTTCGAAAGTCTGGCCTTGAGAATCAATTACCTGGTGGCGCTGTACTGACTGGGGGCGGAGCAGTTCTTAAAGGAATTGATACATTTGCGAAAAAATATCTTCAGCTTGCAGTACAGATTGGTAAAAATGGAATTGACAATACGGTTTCTGAAAAGGTTAAAGCGCTCGAGTATTCTGCTGCAGTCGGTTTATTGATTGAAATGCGCGATAATACTTCGAGATATAATAGTTATAGAGATGAAGAACAAGCGAAAATCGGATTTTTCGCAAAATTATTCAAGAAAAAACAATAAAGTGATATAATGGGAGTAGATTAAGGAGAAGAAATGCCAGAAATTATACCAAATGAAGTTCAAACTTTTGCTAAAATTAAAGTTGTAGGTATCGGTGG
>CALAKV010000023.1 GCA_937922985.1 uncultured bacterium
TTGATAATCTATAAAATAGACTGACGATAAATTTGCACAATTAAATTGTTAAAGTGTTCGCTAAACTCCGTTTTTTACTCCATTTGTTTAACGCTATACTATTTTACCTAATTTTTTTTACAATGTCAACAGTTTTTTGGGACTTTTTTAAAGTTTTTTTCAAAAAAAAGAAAACCCCACATTTTTATGAGGTTTAAGGATTTTTTCGAAAGTTAGAAAGTCAACAGACTAGAGATTTAACTCCGGGTAAATATCTTTCGTAATTTCTGAGATTTCATGCTTTAATTGTGGGAAAGGCACGCCTTCACGAGCAGTAACTCCTTCAAAAATCCAAAAAACACGCTCGGAATATCCCATTCCACAAGCTGGTGGCATTCCGTATTCCAGCATCTCAACATAATCAATATCAAGCATCATCGCTTCATCATCACCGTTATCTCGCATTTTTTGTTGCTCGACAAAACGATTCAGCTGGTCAATTGGATCGTTCAATTCGCTAAATAAATTACACAACTCTGAACCCGCAATCACAACTTGTGCTCGCTGCGTCATTTCTGGTGAATCTGGGTGAGTTTTTGCGAGTGGTGAAATAAATGTCGGTGTATTAACCAACCAAATTGGACCAACAACATCTTTTCGAATATTTTTCCATAATTTATCAATTCCACGGGCTTTATTTTCAGTCTGTTCAACTTCTAAATTATTAGCTCTCAAAGCCGCTTTAACTTCTTCTAGAGAACAAGTGTAGGGATTTAAACCATATCGCTTTTCGATAGTTTCAGCATAATCCCATTCTTCCCACTTTTTCGAAAGGTCAACATCAAAATTACCAAGCTTAAATTGTAAAGTTCCAAAAGTTTGTTCAAGAACATATCTAAACATCTCTTCCTGAAACTTCAAACCATCTCGCCAATCCCAGTAAGCTGCATACCATTCCATCGCAATATGCTCGGGCAAATGTTCATCTGAATAATTTTCATTTCGAAAGCGTGGGCCAAGATCATACACTTTTTCAAAACCAGCACCAAGCAAACGCTTTAACGGCAACTCATGACTAATTCGAAGATAAAATTGAGCATTATCAAGCGCATCCATATGTGTTACAAATGGATTAGCGTCAGCCCCACCAGTTGTATGTTCAAGAACGGGAATATTGATCTCAAAGAAGCCCCTTGCGTTCAAAAAATCGCGTGTTGCTTGCCAGAACTTCGAACGGCGCACAAAACGGTCACGAACTTCAATATTTACATTCATATCAACATAACGCCTTCGAAAACGCTCTTCCTTATTTGTAAAGCCATCTTGCTTGGTTGGCATTGGGCGAAGAGATTTAGAAAGAAGCTTTAGCTCTTGTGTTTCGACTGAAATTTCACCAGTTTTCGAACGAATCACTTTTCCGTTCGCTTGAACAAAATCTCCAACATCAAGCAGGTTTAGATCTTTCAAACCGATTAAATTCTGATCTTTCGAGGTTTCAGTTAGATTTTGAGCCGTAATAAAAAGCTGAATTTTTCCTGAAAAATCCCGCAAAACAATAAAAGCGAGTTTTCCAAATTTGCGAATTCCAGCAATTCGCCCAGCAATTTTCACTTCTCGACCTTCCATTTTTTCGAAATTATTCACAATTTCACTAGCCATTGCCGTTCGTTCAGTTTTGGCAGGATATGGATTTAGCCCAAGATTTTTAATTTCTTCTAATTTTCTCAATCGCTCTTCGCGTAATTCTTTCATTGTAGCCATAATTAACTTATATTTTAGCATATTTTCGATTTTTTTTCAATTTTATAAAAAATACTTGACTTTTTTATTTTTTAGTGATATTATATAAAAATCAGTCCACGGACTTAAAAAGGAGGAACATTGTATGGCAGAAAATACACGCACATCAACCGGTGGTCGCCCACATCAATCTCAGCAAAAAGAATCTTCATCATCCTTGAATAGAGTTCCACATTGGGACTCAGCTGAAGAGAGATAAGGATCCGCTGCACTTTACCCTCGAAAATTTTCGAGGGCTTTTAATTTGACTTTATTTATTTTTTATGTTATTATAGTAAAATCCCATAGCCGAAAGGCTTAAAATTATTGGAGGCACCTTATGTCTACATTTCTTGAAAATGATCTTGTCCAAGTTTTGTTCAGTAAAGATTCAAGAGGTAACTCTTGTATAACTTTCGCTGAAATAAAAGAAATTCTGAACGAAGAGAATTGTGTTATAGTTCACCACATAATAACTTTTTGTGGAAGATCCCCACTTAAAGCTCCAGAATTTGCAGAAAGTGTATTAGAAAACTCAAAAATTCCCTTTGAGAGAATTTTAAAAATAAGCGAGAGAGAACTACTATTTTTAAAAAATCGCCAAAAAATAGATTAAAAATGGCGAACAACCCGCATCTTCGCGGGTTTTAAAATTATTATTTTCCAAAAATAAGTCGCAAATAATCTTTCATCATTCGAGAGCCAGAGATCACAGGAATATAACCTTTTAGCTGTTTTCGAATCTGTTTTTCAAGTAAATAATCATCTTTAAAAATCTGCCCAACTCGATTCATTTGAAGATACAAAGATTTCAACTCATCATTATAATTTGCACCACTAACTTCCAAACAAGGTGCCGGCGAAATATCCGCAACACCACCATCGGCCGTTGAAATTAGTATTTTAAGATTTGCTAAATCTTTCATAAACGAAGTTCCGCAAGCCTCTAACCCAACAATTGGCACATTTATCGAAACATCTGAGCCAACAGCCAAGGCTAAGCCTAATTCTTCATCATAATCTTGAATAAAATGAACCCTTTCACGCAAGAAATCATCTGATTCAATTTTCGAAAGTACAGAATTTAAAGTAGCTCGCATCTCAGTATCGCCTTGATGAACTTTTCCCGCCAAAATATAATGAGCGTTATTTTCTCGCAAAATTCGGCGAAGCTCTTCCATGTTTTCGAAAGGCATCCAAGGGCGTTTATAAGATACAAATCGCCGTTTAAAATCAAAAAGCATCGCATTTTCAGGGATTTGTACCACATGGCCATATTGATCTTTTCTATGAGCTAAAATCTGGTTTAGTTTTCTTCGACCAATCTTTCGAAAATCTCGAATATTTTTTGCACTAATTTTTGCTAAATTTTCTTTATAGTTCTCTGTCGGTAAGTCAAATTTATCAAAAATA
>CALAKV010000024.1 GCA_937922985.1 uncultured bacterium
CATAAGCTCCACTTGATCTGTTTGTTGCATTAACTCGCCAGCCAGATTCTTGACCAATAATTGCATTTGCAGCTCCGTGGTCGCTTGAAGAAATTCCTGCCGCACTCAACCAATCGCTGTGCGATCCAGCTGGTAGGTTCACTTTTGTGCCAACAATCTCAACTTGTTTTTTAGCAGCTTTAATTTCTGTCTCGTTAATTTTTTTGCGCGAAACTTCTTTCCCATTCTGCATTTCAATTTCATAAGTTACACTTTTCGAGCCTTTTTCACCAGCTTCTTTTATTTCTTTGTAGCTAGAATCTTTATTTGCATCTTTGATTATTTCGGTTGAGAAAGCAACTTCTTCTTCGGTTGTAATTGTTTGCTTACCGTTTCGCCAAATTCGAAAACTCAAACCATTCGAAATTGTGGTTTTTTTATCAATTGAAATTCCATCATCTTTTGTGAGCGATATATTCTTTTCTTTCAAGAAATCTTCTACGGTTTTGCTTTGTGTTCGAAAACTTTCGGTTTTACCAAAAAGTTCAACCAAAATCTCTTTTGCTCGTGTAATTTTTAATAAGTTTGTTGTTCCATCTTCAAGAATGTTGCCAGATTGTTCGAAAGCAACTTTATCTTCATTATGAATTTTAATTCCAGATTTTTGAACGATCTGCCGTGAGGTTTGTGCGGCGGTCATTACTTTTATTTTCGAATCACCATCTTCAATAATTACTGGTTTTGCGCGATAAATATTTACGCTATATTCCGCGCCTGTTAGCTCGCCATCAAGGCTTGGCTCAACTGTATCCTCTTTTGAAAAACTAATTTTTTGCGCATTTAATGCTTCTCGAACTGTTTTTGCATTAGTTTTAAAAGAAAATTTTTGGCCATTTTCGAAAACAGTTAAAATTTTGTTTCCCTCGCCGCTGGCTTTGGCGGAATTTCGCCCAGCAACTGCAAAAATGTTTAATAAAAGTAAAAATCCAAGCGAAGCAAATCCCGCGATTAGAAGTTGTTTTTTATAAAAATAAATTGGTTGTAAAACTCGCATTATTAAATCTATTTTAGCAAATAAAATTCGAAAGGTCAAATTTTTAGAGCTTTTCAAGGCGTGCAAATTCAGCATTTAATTTGCGAATTTTGCCATTTTCGAACTTAATCTCAATTGCCATTCCATCGATTTCAAGCACTTTCCCTACACCGAAAGCTGGACTTTTTACGCGGTCGCCAATTTGTAATCCTGCTTCGTCATAATAAAAATCATCAAAAGAAACTTCTTGGCTAAAATCATCTTCGTAATCATCTGAAAAATTATTCCATCCGCCAAAATCTTTTTTCGGTAATTCCAGCTCGGCATCTGTAATGAATCGGCTCGGGCTTGAATAATTCCTCTGCCCAAAAACCGCTCGTGATTCAGCGTAGCTTAAAATTAATTCTTCTCGCGCGCGCATCATTCCCACATAGCAAAGGCGGCGTTCTTCTTCTAGATCATCTTCGCCCGCATCAAAAACTCGGCTGTGTGGAAAGATGCCCTCTTCCATTCCAGCAAGAAATACAACTGGAAATTCCAAGCCTTTTGCTGAGTGAAGCGTCATTAAATTTACTTCATCGCCACTTTGTGCATCACTTGAACTCATTAGTGCGGCGTCCTCCAAAAAGCTCGCCAAATCTGCGTAATTTTTTGCTTCACTCACTAATGTTGAAAGATACTCGCTCCGTTCGGTTGCTTCGTTTTCGGTTAGTTTTTCGTTTTTGCCGTAATTTGTGCGTTCCAAAATTCGTTCAATAATTTCGCTCGGGTTTGAAGAATTTTCGCTTAGAATTTGACACTCTCTAAAAATTTCACCCAAATTTTCTAAAGATTTTATTGCTCGCGAGGCTAAAGTTGAAAGTTCGCTAGCTTGAAGCAGGCTTGAAATCAAATCCAGACCGTTCGAACTTTGCCAATCAAAGAATTTTGAAAGGCTCACCGCACCCAAACCGCGTGCTGGCACATTCACAATTCGCTCAAAAGCTACACGGTCGAGCGGATTATAAATCACGCGCAAATATGCTAAAATATCTTTAATTTCCTTGCGGTCGTAAAAACGTGTTCCGCCAAAAATTTTATACGGAATTTGATATCGAATCATCGCTTTTTCGAAATTATAACTTTGTGCATTTGTGCGATAAAGAATTGCAAAATCGCTAAATTTTCGTGCGCCAACAGTTTTAAAACTAAAAATCTGCCCTGCAATTTTGGCGGCTTCTTCACTTTCATCTCTTGCGCTTTGCACTAAAACTGGCTCACCTTTGCCGAGTTCGGTAAAGAGTTTTTTATCGGTTCGGTTGTGGTTTTTTGAAATCACATTGTGTGCGGCGTTCAAGATATTTTCAGTTGAGCGATAATTTTGTTCTAATTTTATCACTTTTGCACCTTTGTAATCGCGTTCAAAATTTAAAATATTCGTAAAATCTGCCCCACGCCAAGAATAAATACTCTGCCAATCATCGCCGACCACGCAAATATTTTGATCAGTATTTACAATCATTTTAATAATTGCATATTGCGCGGCGTTAGTATCTTGATACTCGTCAATCAAAATATGCTTAAATTTATTTTGCCAAAATTCACGAACTTCTTTATTTTGTTGAAGTAGTTTTACTGTTTCGAAAAGCAAATCATCAAAATCTAAAGCATTAGCTTTGTTTCGTTCTTCTTCATAACGCAAGAAAATTTCAGCCACTTTTTGTTCGAAACCCCAATTCGCACCGTTCGAGAATTCTTCGGCCGTCAAAAGTTGGTTTTTAGCATTAGAAATTGCGCTTGAAACACTTTGTGGCTTTAAGCTTTTTTCATCGATTTTTAGATCTTTCATTATTTTTTTAATTAAATTTCGGCGGTCATCTTCATCATAAATTACGAAATTATTTGCAACGCCAATCGCCTCGCCTTTGAGCCGCAAAATCTTCACGCAAATTCCGTGAAAAGTTCCCATCCAAGGCATAAAGAATCTGTCGTTTGCATTTCGATCAAGTAGCTCGGCAAGTCGCTCACGCATTTCTCTTGCGGCTTTGTTAGTAAAAGTTACCGCCAAGATTTCCTCACTCGCTACACCGTGCGCAATTATATTCGCAATTCGGTGCGTTAAGGTTTTGGTTTTTCCGCTTCCCGCGCCAGCCAAAATTAGCATCGGCCCGCTTAATGTTTCTACCGCCTCTTTTTGGTTTTTATTTAATCCTGCCGTAATTTCCATTTTTCGATTATAACAAATTTTCTTTTAAATTTCCATTTTTTTCGAAAATGTGCTAAAATATTTTTATGGAAAATCACGCTTATTCTGATAAAAATCTTGAAGAATTTTTGCAAAAACATTTTGGCGTTAATTTTGGAATTGAAGAAGCTATTTCGCGTAATCTTTCGGTTGGATATTCAGCCGAAGCCACAATTTTCAAAAGCAAAAAAGGTCGTGTTTATGCTTTTATTTCGCTTGAAGCTCGTGCAACTTTGGGTGATATTCAATATATTCTTTCAAAAATGAATTTAAAACCTGCGTTTTTCTTTCCACCAAGTGGTTTCGAAAACTATTTTTACGACCGTGCTAAGGTGCAATTTTTAGAGGTATTCCCGGGGCGCCACGATGTGAAAGATGAAGAATTGCGATATTATAAAAAACGCGTACTTTATAACCCTGCCCTTGTTGAAATTTCTGAAATCCGCGATGGCGAAATTCGCTGTTTTAATGCTGATTCAATCGGTTCATGGCGAACAGCTCAAAGGTATTCTTACAAAAAAATTTTAATGAAATAAATTAAAATTGTGGAAAACTAAAAAATCCTCAAAAAAGTGCTTGCAAAATGATTATGCTTATGGTTTAATGGTTGCATACGGACAGACCGTAAATAAAAATAACAATAATAATCGTTCATTAGAAAGGTGGATTTTCAGTATGAACTTAATTAATAAAAATAATAAAAAAGGTTTCACAATTATTGAAGTTGTGCTTGTGCTTGCAATTGCCGGACTTATCTTCTTGATGGTATTCTTAGCACTACCTGCTCTACAACGAAGCCAACGAGATACGCAACGAAAGAATGATGCTTCACGATTGCGCGCAGCGGTAACTGACTACACTTCAAACAACCGAGGAAGCTTGCCTTGGAGTGGAACAGCTCTAGCTAGTAACTTTATTTCTAGTTACCTCTTAGCTGAAAGGGCTGGACAAGCCGGATCAGGATCTTCAACATTTAACGACCCATCAACAAATCAACAATATACAGTTACACCAGCAACAGGTGCTCATGCTGCGCCAACTGCTCTTGGAAATATGATTGTTTCAAATCAAGCTAAATGTGGCACAGACGGAGCTATTATAGCTGGTAGTGGAATTGCTGTTTCTGTTAAAACTGAAAACGGCGTTGCAAACTGCGTTGAAGGTTAGTATTTAATCCATAAAACTTAATTAAATAACTCTCTTTGGGGAGTTATTTAATTTTGCAAAAGTCTATTCTATTCTATTCTATTCTATTCTATTCTATTCTATTCTATTCTATTCTAT
>CALAKV010000025.1 GCA_937922985.1 uncultured bacterium
AAAATTATTTTGGCTGTAGGCGGTTTTAGCAGATTTTTCAAGCATCTTAAAAGGTGCTTTTTTATCAATTAGCAGTTTTAAATTACTCAAGGAACCCTCTAAAATTGCTACTGGTGTACGAAGCTCGTGGCTCACAACACTAATAAATTCATCACGCTCTTCATCAAGCGTTTTTTGCTTGGTAATATCGCGTAAAATTACCACGAATTTTTTTAAATTAGACCTTGATTTTTTCGAAAAAGATTCTTTAATTTTAATAATTTCAATTTCAATTCGTAGTGTTTCGTCTTCTTTTTGAAGAATTAAATCATTGGTTGAGAAATATGGCTTTCCTGCTTTAAGAATTTCTTGAATTTCGAATTTCTGTGTGTTGATTTTTGCAAGCTTACAAAGTTTCGAAAGGTTCTTATTTAAAATTTCACCATTTTCGCCTAAAATTTCAAGCGCTGCAGAATTGTATAATTCAATTTTTCCGCGCGAATCAATACCTAAAACTGCATCAGTTAAGCTATTAATGATCGTTAAAATTCTATTTCGCGAATCTTCAGCATTTTTGCGGGCTTCAAACATTTTTTGGCGAGTTTGTCTTTGACGAACTCCAAAAATTATAAAAGCTAAATTTAAAGTAAAAAGTGTAAAAAATATCACTATAAAATCATTAAAATTTAGCGGATGAGTAATAAAAATAATCACAATCTCAGACAAAAAAATCATTGTGCCGAGCATGAATCTTATTAAAAGATCATTTTTGCGATTATGAAATTTATCCATAACCATAATTATACGCTAAAGAAAATGAAAAATCAATTTTAAAAACCGCAAGAATAAGGGAAAAAATGCGGTTTTAAAATTTATTCACCATGCTTGCGGTCGAGCGACATAAAGCGGAGGCGTTCTGGGTGGAAATAGAGCTCAATTGTACCAACCGGGCCGTGGCGATGCTTGGCAAGAATGAGATCAGTGATATTTTCACGCTCAGTTTCAGGATTATAATAAGCTTCACGATAAAGAAACATCACTATGTCTGCGTCTTGCTCAATAGAACCAGACTCACGGAGATCAGCGAGTTGCGGTATTTTGGGATCACGGCTTTCAACGGAGCGGCTGAGCTGTGAAAGCGCAATTACAGGCACATTTAATTCGCGTGCGAGCAACTTTAAGCCACGCGAAATTTCTGAAACCTCTTGAACGCGGTTCGCCGAAGATTTTGCTGAGCCGCTTCCCTGCATCAACTGTAGATAGTCAATAACAATCAAACCAAGCTCGCCATCATGTGCAGCGCGCCGCGCTTTTGTTCGCATTTCGAGAACACTTACGCCAGGTGTATCATCAATAAAAATTGGAGCTTCAGCCATTTCGCCCATAGCATCAGCTAGCTTTGCGAAGTCTTCATCACTCAAATTTCCCGTTCGAATATTCCATGAATCAACTCCAGCGGCATCTGCAAGCATACGGTCAACAAGCTGTTCTTTACTCATCTCAAGGCTAAAGAAAAGCACTGATTTTTTCTCGATTGTAGCAATATTGTAAGCTAAATTTGTTACGAAAGTTGTTTTTCCCATCGCTGGCCGGGCAGCAAGAATAATTAGGTCTGAACGCTGCAATCCTGCTGTTTTGTTATCAAGATCACGATAGCCTGTTCGAATCCCACGAATCGCCCCTTTGTTCTTATAGAGTTCATCTAATCTTTCGAAAGATTCGTTCAGGATATCTTCCATTGAAGATAAATCTTGTTTTAAGCTTGCATCTGAAACGCTGAAAAGTTCAGCTTCACTTTGGCCTAAAAGCTGCGGAACAGTTAATTCTTCATTAAAAGCTAATTCAGTAATGTCGCCGCCAGCTTTAATTAGTCGTCTTCGAACTGCTGCCTGAGCAACAATTTCAGCATAGCTTGCTGCGTGTGAAGCTGTTGGAACGTAGTTTGTTAATTCTGCTAAATAACTTGAGCCACCAACTGCCTCAAGTTCTTCTCGTTTTTTAAGCTCGTTCGTGAGTGTTAGAAGGTCAACCGGCTGGTGATGTTCATAAAGTCGAATAATCGACGCAAAAATTGTGGCGTGGCGTTTATCATAAAAATCTGCCGCTTTCACAATCTCTACAATGTCAATCAAGACTTCCTCGTCAATCAAAATAGCGCCAATTAAACTCATCTCGGCATCTAAATTCTGTGGCGGAATTTTACCGCCGGTTTTCTCGCTACTCATCAATTTTTACCATTTCTCCACCCCCCATTAAATCCTGAACGCTCGCAATCGCTGGGTCGCTCGCGGGTTTTGCCGTTCCAAAAACTTCAATCACCCAGCCATCTGCGCCAATTTTCTTTAAAGCTTTTCCCATTGAAGCTTGAGCCTTTGCTTTTTCAAGCTGTTTTTGGTTAAAAGGCCTGCCTGTATAAATTTTAATTTTACCGTTTTCGAAAATATGGCCAGATTGTTTTAGAATTGTTTGCACTCCCTTGTCACCCTCATCAATTGCGCCCCAGAAATCCGCCCATTTGAATTCTTTCTTATCGCTCAAATCTTGATTTTTATTTTCATTTTTTGGTGGAATTTCATTCAAGCTTTCTGGAATTTCATTTTTTAAAGATTTATTTTCTTCATCTTTTTGCGGAATTTCTGTCTTATCTTCAAGATTTTCATTTTTTTGCGAGTTTTCGAAAGTTTCTTTTTGCGAGTTTGGCTGATTTTCTGATTCACTTTTTGGAATTTCTGCCGTTTTTTGATTTTTAGCTTTTGGCTTTGAAATTGTTTTTTGTTGAACTTGTGGCAAAATATTTTGATTTATTGAAAGCTGCGGCACAAAACTTGGCTGAATGAAAATCGAAAGCAGCTCCATTTCAATAAAATTTGACTTTTCTGCTCGTGTTAGTGGCATCAAAAATTGCGAAAGATATGGTTTTTCGCCAACATTTTCAGTAATAAAGCTTAAAAGCTGGCTAGCAAAATTTTTTAAATCTACGCCAGAGTTGCGAACATCTCGCACAATTTGCAAAATTTCGTTTGAATTTTGGTTTTCGAAAGCTGAAATTAAAGCATTAATTTGCATTTTTGGCGCCAATCCAAGGGCTTCTTCAAGCAAATTTGCTGTAATTTCTTTATTTTTTTCTGTAATGCTTGAAATTTGGTCAAGTAGTGAAATGCTATCACGAAAACTCCCCTCGCCGCGTTCGGCAATAATTTCAATCGCTTCTCTGGAAATATTAATTTTTTCATTTTTAGCTATAAATTCTAAATGAGCGCAAACGTCTTCTTTTGAAATAAATCGAAAAACAAACCGCTGAGTTCGGCTGATAATTGTTGCTGGCAATTTGTGAGCATCGGTTGTGGCAAGAATAAAAACGGCGTGTTCTGGTGGTTCTTCAAGTGTTTTGAGGAGCGCGTTAAAAGCAGCTTTCGAAAGCATATGAACTTCATCTATAATGTAAACACGATATTTGGCTGAAAACGGCGCAACTTGCACATTATCTCGAAGCTGGCGGATATCATCTACTCCGTTGTTGCTGGCGGCATCAATTTCAATAATATCTGGGTGATTATCTTCTTCGGAATATGGTAGATTATTAATTTCGTGGGCTAAAATTCGCGCAATAGAAGTTTTACCAACACCGCGTGGGCCAGTAAAAAGGTAAGCATGGGCAATTTTCCCCTGTTTTAAAGCATTTTCAAGCACTGTTGTGATGTG
Organism: uncultured bacterium; assembly: GCA_937922985.1. Taxonomy (GTDB): domain Bacteria; phylum Patescibacteriota; class Saccharimonadia; order Saccharimonadales; family Saccharimonadaceae; genus Nanogingivalis. The sequence goes on from CALAKV010000025.1 coordinate 3,682, forward strand.
TTTTTGACCCACAACTTCACTTAATTTCTTGCTCCGATATTTGCGATATAATGCTTTACTCATTAGTTCTATTTTATCAGTTTTTTATTTAAAAATCAAACAAGCTAGCCTGTCGTTCTGGTAAATTAAGTTCAATAATTTTTGGCGAAATTCGAATTTTTCGCCCCGTAAATTTTTTAAGTGGTATTGAAATAATTTCACCTTGTTGTTCAGCAAGTAAAATATAACCAACTTGAGCTTTTAAAATACCTGAAAAAATCAAAGTTTCACCGTTTTGATTTTGCGGACAGTTTTGTATTTCAAGCATTTCTCCGCTTAGAATTTTACCATTTTTTGAATAAAATTTATTCAAATCTATTGGATCTTGTTTTTCGAAAACTACTTTTTGGGCGGTTTCTATTTTTTTGCGAGCATCAAGAAGCGCTTTTTCTGCTTTCGAAAAAACAAAATCTTGTTTAAGCAGTTTTATTTTTGCACTTGCCTTGACATTTTCACAAAAATCTGGCATTTTGGATATTTTCTCTTCATAATTTCGAGCAATATTTGCACTCGAAAATTCACCTAAAATCAACGCGGCTCTTGCCCCCTGCTCAAGTAATCTTGTGATTCCTCGTCCTGCAAAACTAATTCCAACCTTGATAATTTCATCTGAAAAATATGCTAAATAAACAAAATGTGGCTGAAAATTTCGCTCAATCTGTTGTTTTGAAATTTCTCCATCTTTTACATTGTAAAATGCTGGATTGAAGCCGGTTCTCTTTTGACAATTTTGACATTGTTCATATTTTTTGTCAAGTTCATAATTTTCTGGGCATACAAAATCCTCACCCGTTTCCAAACTATGCCGACCAATACAAAATCGTTTTGAAAGGTTAATTTCTATTGAAATCGGTTCTTCAAATTTTGGCGAGAAGCTTAAAATCTCACCAGAATCCAAATCTGCCAACCTCCAACGTGGTCTTTGGTTTCTATCAAAATCGACACGGGTTAAAAGATAATCTTTTTCAAAAAAATCTTTATTCATTAGTTATCTGAATCCTTAAAATCTGCGATTAAATCTGCTTCAAAGGCTCGCGTTCCTTTTATGTCTTTCGAATATTTTTCTTCATCTAGTTCAAAATTAAATGATTTAATTTTTGCCCAAACAGCTTGGATTAGAGTTTTTAGCCGTTCCTCTTCTTCAGGCTTAAAGATGACTTCAAAATTATAAGTTTTTTCAGTACGTTTATCTGGCTCAATGAACTCCAAAACACCCTTTTCAACCGTGTAGCCTGAAAATTCTGGTGCATTTTCGATCAAAATTTTATAAAAATATAGCTGCTGTGTATACTCGTGAATTTTCGTTGAATTTGTATCAAATTTATTAGTTTTAGTATTAAAAGGAATTGAACCGGTCTTATAATCAACGACTGTGATTTTTTTATTTTTGCGGTCTATTCGAATTAGATCAATTTTTCCCGTTAGAGCCGCATTTCCAATCGTTACGCCAACACCGCTAAAGTTTTTCTCAGCTATATTTCCAGGTTTAAATTCGCCTAAATTATTTTTGAAAAAGTTTTCAAAAATTTGATTAAATCTTTCTAAAATTTCTTCTGCTGCTTGGTCTAAGTGATGGTGGGTTTAGTTCTTTGGTGATCTGCAAAAGAAAGC
>CALAKV010000026.1 GCA_937922985.1 uncultured bacterium
TTTTCGAAATTTCTTCATCACTCAAAACAATCGGTGGAATATCTGGATCGGGCATGTATCGGTAATCTTGAGCTTCTTCTTTACTTCGTTGCGAAAATGTTTTTTGCTCATCATCAAGCCAACCGCGGGTTTCCTGCTTGATTTTCTCACCTTTTTCAAGCAATCTCACTTGGCGTTCAAATTCATATTGAGCCGCTCGTTCAACACTTCGAAAGCTATTTAAATTCTTAATTTCAGTTCGCGTTCCAAGTTTTTCATCACCGAATTTTCTCGCTGAAATATTTACATCAAAACGCATATTACCTTGATATAAATCACCATTTGTAACATCCGCAAAAACCATTCGCTTATGGAGTTCTTCAGCATAAGCACGCGCCTCTTCAGCCGAATGAATATCCGGCATCGACACAATTTCAATTAAAGGAGTTCCGGCGCGATTTAAATCAACCAAAGAATGATCACCAAAATGAGTGAGTTTTCCGGCATCTTCTTCGAGATGAGCGTGCTCAATTCGAACTTTTACTTCACCGCCACTAGGAAGTAGTGCAATAATCTCGCCCTCGCCAATAATTGGCTGATAGAGCTGTGATGTTTGATAACCCTTTGGTAAATCTGGGTAAAAATAATGTTTGCGGTCAAATCGGCTCACATTGGCAATTTTTGCGTTTAGTGCCTTTCCAGCTCGTACGGCTAGGCGAACCGCCTCTTTATTTAAAACTGGCAACATCCCTGGCAAGCCAAAATCAATCGGCGAAGTTGCTTCATTTGGCGATTTTTCTCGCGCGTCATTATCACTTCCGCTAAAAAGCTTGGTTTTAGTTTTTAACTGAACATGACACTCAATCCCAATTGTCATTTCATATTTTTTTAAGATATCTTCCATTAAATTGCTCCTAAATCTTTCAAAGCTTGTTTAAAACTATTCATTGCTCGGCGAGTTTGATCGAAATTAATCTGTGCGTCATTCTCATGAGCAACCACATTTCGAAGTTTGTGAGCGTGCCAAATTGAATTTGGGCTTGAAAATTTATATTTCGAATTTTTCAGCCGCTCACCCATCGTTTGGCCGGAAATTCGAAGCTCCCGCATCGCTGTATCAACAAGTTTATCGGCATTAATTAAAGCTAAGTGCCAAGTTGCAGGTTCATCTTTTTTGATTGAATTTTCTATTTTTAGCCAATCGCCCTGAAACTTTAATTTATCAAGTTGTATTTTTTCAGTTTTTGTAATTCCAATAAAGAAAAACAAAAGGCCAGCACAAATCAAAATAGAAACCGAAAGAATTACTAAATCCATTAGTTTTTCTCCAATTCATCAGCTAAAGCTAGAATTTTTGTATCCGATTTCATCTTTCCAATAATTTGAACACCGATAGGTAAGCCATTTTCAGTCTTACCAGATGGAACAGAAACCGCAGGAAGTCCAGCGAGTGAAGCTGGTACACTCAAAACATCAGCTAGATACATTTTTACTGGATCGTGAGCATTTTCACCAATTTTAAATGCAGGAGTTGGCGCAACAGGGCCAACCAAAAAATCAACTTCTTCGAAAAGCTTATTAAACTCATTAATCAAAAGTGTGCGAGCTTTTTGCGCTTTTAAATAATAAGCATCATAAAATCCACTTGATAGAACATACGAACCAATCATAATTCGGCGTTTATTCTCAGCTTCAAAACCTTCATCGCGAGACTTGCCAAAAACTTCACTCAAGTTTTGAGCAGATTTTGAACGCAAACCGTAGCGAATTCCATCATATCGTGCTAAGTTTGAAGAAACCTCAGCCGGAACAATAATATAATAAATAGCGAGCGAATATTTACTCATCGGTAGAGAAACCTCTACAATTTCATGCCCAGCTTTTCGCATTTTCTCAATATAGTCTTCAGTTATTTTTCTGACTTCCGGGTCAACGCCTTCACTAAGAAATTCTTTAACTACGCCAATTTTTACCTTTTTTGAAACTTGTTCTTCTTGCCAAAAATCAGGCAAAGTCATCGCATCACGCGCGTCAAGACCAGCCATGATGCGCATCACGAGGTTACTTTCTTTAGCAGTTTTTGCGAAAACACCGATCGTATCAGTTGAAGAAGCCATCGACACCACGCCAAATCGTGAAACTGTGCCATAGGTTGGTTTTACGCCATAGACACCGTTAAAACTTGCTGGCTGGCGAATTGAACCTCCAGTATCAGTTCCAAGCGCAAAAGGCACGATATCAAGTGCAGTAATTACCGCCGAACCACCAGATGAGCCACCCGCAACCCGCGTTTCATCGACTGAGTTTTTAGTTACGCCAAAAGCTGAGTTCTCGGTTGAACCACCGTGTGCAAAAGCGTCTAAGTTTGATTTTCCAATACAAATTGCACCAGCTTTTTCAAGTTTTTCAACCGCAGTCGCCTGAATTGGCGTTTCGAAATCTTTCAACATTTTACTTGAAGCTGTTGAAGGTGAACCAAATACCAAAAAATTATCCTTCGCCACAAAAGGAACACCTGCAAGCTCGCCAACTTCTTCACCTTTTGAAATCTTATCATCAATTTCTTGCGCTCGCGCTAAAGCTCGCTCTTCGGTCAAGCTCGTAAAAGCATTAAATTTTTCAGCATTTTTTGCCTTCGAAATAGCTTCTTTAACAAAATCAACTGCAGTCTTCTTTCCAGATAGAACTTGTTCTCTAATTTCAAAAATATTCGTCATAATTCTCCTACAAAACCTTTGGAACTTTTACCTGATTATCTTCGATATTTTCACCCGCTAACTTTAAAAGTTCATCTCGTTTCACGCCATAATCATCAATTTCATCTTCTCGCCAAACATTTTGATTTTTCGAAACCGAATAAGTTGGCTCCACGCCATCAGTATTCAATTCACCAAGTTGCTCAATATATTCAACAATATTCCCTAAATCAGTTTGAAGATTCGAAATTTCTTCTTCACTTAGCGAAATACTCGAAAGCTCCGCCAAGTGTTTAACTTCATCTTTTGATATTTTTTCCATACACTTAAGTATACCACTTTTCGAAAGATTTTTAAAGTAAAAACTCCCAAAAACTGGAAGCCTTTAAGTTTATTTTTTCTCATTTTTTTCGATTCGTTGATTTAGCTCGTTTATTAAATTCATTTGAGCGGCATTAATTTCACCCGAAGTCTTAATATCGTTATTAATTCTTTGGTGAAGAAAAATTACTCCAGCCGAAAGAATTAAATTCCATAAGATGAGCAACAAAACCGCAATTATTTTAAAAAGTTTCTTGTCTTTTTAATTAATAAATTTCATAAATTTCCTATTTCACCATCTTCTTTCGAATCTCCGCAATCTGATCTCGCAAATCTGCCGCTTCCTCAAAAAGCAAATTAGCACTGGCAAAATTCATTTGATTTGTTAAATCTCGTAGTAAATTTTCCCATTCTTCACGCGGAATTTTTCGCAAATCCAATTTTGGTTTTTTGTCTTTTTGCGGGATAATCGCTCGCAAACCTTCACCAATCTCACTCGCCACGCTTTTTGGCGTAATTCCGTTTTCGAAATTATATTTTTGCTGGATTTCTCGCCGCCGATTTGTTTCATCGATTGCGATCTTCATTGAGCGTGTAATTTTATCGGCATACATAATCACTTTTCCTTCTTCATGCCGAGCTGCTCGCCCAATTGTTTGAATCAACGCACTTTCTGAACGCAAAAAACCTTCTTTATCAGCATCCATAATTGCTACCAATGAAACTTCTGGCAAGTCCAAGCCTTCACGCAAAAGATTAATTCCTACCAAAACATCATAAACGCCGCTGCGCAAATCACGCAAAATATCACCACGCTCCAACGTGTCAATTTCGCTATGAATATATGCCGTCTTCACACCATTTTCTTCTAGAAATCCACTCAGATCTTCCGCCATTCGCTTGGTTAAAGTTGTCACCAAAACGCGCTGATTTTTCGAAATTCGCTTTCGAATTTCTTCCATTAAATCATCAACTTGACCTTCAATTTTTCGAACTTCAATTTTAGGATCAAGCAAACCTGTTGGGCGAATTACCTGCTGAGCTGGTTTTGGTGAATGTTCAAGTTCAAAATCACCAGGAGTTGCTGAAACGTAAATCGCCTGATTGATATGTTTATAGAATTCTTCGAAAGTTAGCGGCCGATTATCTAGTGCTGAGGGCAAACGAAAGCCATTATCCACCAAAACTATTTTGCGAGCACGGTCACCATTAAACATTCCACGAACTTGTGGTAAAGTCATATGCGATTCATCAACTAAAAGCAAAAAATCATCAGGAAAATAATCTAGTAAAGTTGCAGGTTGCTCACCAGCTGAACGCTCAGTTAAGTAGCGCGTGTAATTTTCGATACCTTTAACAAAACCGGTTTCATGAAGCATTTCAAGATCATATTTAGTGCGCTGTGTTAGGCGTTGAGCTTCCAAAAACTTCTTATTTTTTTCGAAATATTCATGGCGTGCATAAAATTCTTTTTCAATTTGTGGAATCGCTCGATCAATAATTTCCTTTGGCGTAGCGTAATGTGAATTTGGAAAAATATCAAAAAACTGTGGCTTTTCTAGAATTTCGCCCGTAAGTGGATTCAATATAATCAAGCGGTCAATTTCATCGCCGAAAAATTCCACTCGCACCGCTAAATCTGAGCCAGCCGTAAAAATATCAATCGTATCACCACGAACCCGAAAAGTTCCACGCGCAAAATCTACATCATTTCGCTCATACTGAATATCTTTCAAGTGTCGCAAAAACTTCTCTCGGTTATATCGCATTCCAGGCTTAATATGAAGCGCCATTTGCATATAACTCGCCGGCGAACCGATACCATAAATACAACTCACGCTTGAAACAATAATTGTGTCATTTCGAGTTAAAAGCGCCTCGGTTGCAGCATGGCGGAGTTTTTCGATTTCTTCGTTGATTCGCGAATCTTTCTCAATATATGTATCTGTGCTGGCAATATAAGCTTCGGGCTGATAATAATCAAAATAGCTCACAAAATAATGAACTTCATTTTCAGGAAAAAACTTTTTAAATTCACTATAAAGCTGTGCAGCAAGAGTTTTATTATGCGCCAAAATCAAAGTTGGTTTTTGAGTGGCTTGAATAATATTTGCCATTGTAAAAGTTTTACCCGAACCAGTCACGCCCAACAAAGTTTGTTCACGCTCACCATTTTTTAAACCTTCAACTAATTGCGAAATTGCTTGCGGCTGATCTCCGGTTGGTTGATATTTTGATTTTAATTTAAACTCGCGATATTTCATTATTTCTATTTTATAATATATTTTGTTAAAAAGCAAAACCGCCCATTTTTGAGCGGTTAAACTATTTTATATATCTAAAATTTTCTTTTTAGCTTTTTTGAATTCTTCTTCAGTTAAAATTCCTTCATCATAAAGTTTTTTAACTTTTCGAAGTTCACTACTATAAGAATCGCTCTCATCTTTAGAGTCTTTAAAATTTAAAATATTATCCCTTTCATTCATCACATATTTATATGCTTCGGCAATTTGCGAATCATCATAAAAACCTTTACAAATTCTTTTTACATAAGAACCGTCTGTTGAAGTAAAATTAAGAAATACCCCCCATAAACATTCCATATATAATAAAGATAAATATAAAAATACCAAGTATAACAGCATTTCCAGAGCTATACGTTGCCTTTGGATCATAAGAAGCAACTAATAGATAGGAGAATAACATAATGAAACCATTTATAATCACTAATGTATTTCTTAAATCTTTCTCAACGCCTATATCGTTCATCCTACGAAAATCAAGATATAAAGATAAACCAGAAAGACAGATAAAAATCAAAAGACTAATTACTATAACGGGACTACCGCTACTAAATAACCCGACAGGAATAAGAAACCTATCAATTAAATAAATTATAAAACTAATAAGAAAATACATTGGACCATTGATCCTTGGCTCATTAGCTCTACCATCCTTAACAGTTCTAATATATCTAGCCATCTCAAATAGAGCCGGCCTATCTATTAAATTCAAATTTATTTTACTCATTTACAATCACTTCAACTTTCATTATTAAGATATTTTCATTATAATGATATCATTTTCATTTTTTCAAGTCAATTACTTTACACAAAAAGCAAAACCGCCCAAATTGAGCGGTTAGTTTTATCCATTTCCAGCACGTTTTTCTGAAAGATGTTCGTCATCTTGTGGTGCAATAAAATCTGCGTTTTTCTCATCAAGCCTTGCAATCACTTTTCGAACAAGCCGCTCAGGGTTATTATCATAAATGATATCTTTCGTTCCTGGCGCTTCAACATTTTGCAAGAGTGTTGGAACATAATCCGCCAAAGCAGTACTTCCAAGCAAAACACCGCAAACCTTGCGCGATTCTAAAGCGGTTGCCAGTTCGTGAAGCGAGCCCATTCGACCACCAACTGTAATCACTGCATCACTAGAAAGCACCAAATGCGTATCACGCCCAACATAACTCATTCCCGTAAAATTAATATAATCAAAAGGCTTAAACGGTAATTTATAAGTATTTACATGCTGCCGAAAACTTGAAGCGGGTGAAAAACCAATACTTAATCCCGTTCGCCCCTTAACGCTCACTGCACCCAAAGCTGCGTGATGAGGCAAACCAACTGTCGCACCAGTTGTTAGGATTTTCCCTTGCCGAACAATCTCTTGCCCTAGCCTAAAAGCTAAATCTCGTGAAGCTAATACGCTATCACCCGTTGCCGCTCCCGAAACACAAATTTGATATCTCATTTTTCTCCTTTTAAAATAATTTTTCTTCTATTTGCTTGATTGAATAATTTGAAAATTCCTGCTGATATTTCTCAATAATTTGTTGTTTTAATTCTTTTTCGAAAAAAGTTTTTGAATGTTTAGCTAAGTTCATTATTCTTTTATTTCTTTCAACATCTTTTTTGTTTACTGAAACCAAACCATCTTCTGCGAAAAATATTGCATTGCCAAATTCAGCCCAAAATTCTTCATTATTCAGATGATTAGCTAAAGCCGAGAAAGCTTCAACCATCAAAATACTATCACCAGAAAACCCCAGCCTTCTCTCAATATTATGTGATTTTCGATACAACTCCGCCATAATTTGAGCTGAAACACTCTTTAATTCTGGTTTTTTAGCTTCTATTTTTGAAACACCAAAATCAAATTTTCTTGCATAAGCACCGCTCAATCCGAGCAATTCCGAGAGTCTATAACTTCTCATAACCGAATCTCCTGCATTGGCATTGAATGAAGCTTTACATTCTTATATAAAATCCCTTTTTTTGCGCCCATGTATTGAATTACTGATGTTGAATTTGCACTAGCGAATAAAATACTTTCTTTAATATCAGCGCCCTGAGCCCACTGGCTCACAAAGCCTGAACCAAACGCATCACCAGCACCAGTCCTATCTATTGACGGTACGTCTTCATACATTCCAGCACGAATAATTTTGCCATCAGAAGCTGCCCAAACACCATTCGCTCCATCTGTTAAAATTGCAACTTCCACAAAACTACAAGCATTTCGAACCAGCTCTTCAGCAGAAACTCCCTCAAAAATTAAACTTGCTTCCTCTTTGTTTACAATTAAAACTTCGACATCTTGAAGTAAAGTTCGAACTTTTTCAGGCTCTTGGAGTTCTTTCTTGCCAGGGTTCCATGCTATTCTTGCGCCTTTTTTTATAGCTTCTTTAAAAATTTTTAGGAGTGCATCAAATCTGCCAGATAAGTTCGAAACATAAACCCAATCGAATTCACCATATTTTAATTCAAAATTTTCAGCGTAAATATGTTCCGAGGCACCACGATAAGTTAAAATTGTTCGTTCACCATTTGGCGCTAAAATAATAGTTGAATAGTCTGTATTAAATCTTTTCGAAAATTCAACACGCGAAGTGTCAATAGATTCTTCATCAAGCATTTTTAAAATTTGTTCGCCCGAAGAATCCTCTCCAACCACACCCATAAAACTTGAAATCAGACCTTGCCTCGCAAAAGTTGTTGCAGCATTAGTAGCGCCACCACCACTCGAAATATCAATATTTTGAATATCAATTTTTGAACCAAGCTGGAATTCAACTACATCTTGGTTTTCCGCCATTGAAATCAAACGAAATTCAGGCGAATTACTCAAAAAAACATCCTGAGTAGCCGCTCCAATTGATAAAACTTTTGGCAAATTCACTTTTAAATTGCCCCTTTTCGGTTAATCTCGGCTTCCATCTGTTTATAGCTTTGTTCAGGATTTTGTGAATTCATAATTGCTGATCCAACATTTACAACATCAACACCAGATTGTGTTAAATTGAAAACATTCGAAAGATTAGCTCCGCCATCCCATCCAATCTCAACATTACTATTAATCTCTTTAATTAAGCGAATTTTCTCTAGTTGCATCATACTTGCACGACCACCCATTTCGCCCAAATTTCCGCTAAAAATCAAGATATGCTCAGCTGCCTGAATTGCGGGCGCGACAGTTTCTGGAACAGTTGAACGAAGCAAAGCTAAACCAGGTTTAATCATTGTTTCGTTTTTAAGCCTTTCGAAAATTGGTACTAAGTCTTCTTCAACTTCAGCATGAAAAATTACCATATTCGGATTAAGTTGAATAATTGTATCAATATGCTCGCTTGGGCGAGCAACCATCATATGAATATCAACCTTCCATTCTTGAGGCCACCAAATTTGCGTTTCAGGCAATGTTAAATTAGGAGCAAAATTACCATCCGTTACATCAATATGAACTCTTTCTGCAAAAGGAAAAATTGTCTCAACTTGCGCTTTATATTCATCTGGATTAGTTGCTAAAATTGCTGGTACTATTATTGACATCTATACCTCATCAATCTGTTTATTTCTTCTTACAAATCTTGGAGCAGCTGCAAATGGAGTTTTTAGCCAAACATCAACTGTTTCTTTCCACTTAGCTTCAGCTTCAGCTTTATCGAAAACGCGGGCCGGTAAACAAATTATATTACTGTCATTGTCATTGCGAGTCCATTTAGCTTCTTCTGGCTCCCAAACAACAGATGCACGAATACCTTTAAAACGATTCGCCGCCATTCCCATTCCTTGAGCTCCACCACAAATCAAAATCGCTCTTGGATCATATTTTTCATTGGCTCGTATTTTCGAAACCGCTACGCGAGCGAATTCAGGAAAATCATCATTTGGGTCATATTCAAAACCACCAATATCTTCAACATCGTATCCGCCCTCTTTTAAGTATTTAAAAACTTTCTCTTTTAAGTAAAAACCTCTATGGTCTGCGCCAAGAAAAATCTTCATTTCGCTCCTTAAATATTAGCTGCAACATCTGCAACAATTTCTACCAATCTGTTAGAATATCCCCATTCGTTATCATACCAAGCAACAATTTTAACCAAATTTCCACCAACAACATTAGTTAGTTCAAGGTCAACAATAGAGCTGTGAGAATTTCCTTTAAAATCTGTAGATACGAGCGGTTCTTCAGTCACAGTTAAAATACCTTGATAAAAAGGATCAGCCGCAGCACGCTTAAATACTTCATTAATTTCTTCTTTCGTGGTATTTCTTTTCAGAACAGCAGTAATATCGCTTAACGAAACTACCGCAGTCGGAACACGCACAGAAAGACCATCAAATTTACCAACTAAAGAAGGAATAACTTTTGCGGTTGCAATAGCAGCACCAGTCGTTGTTGGAACAATATTCTCGGCTGCAGAACGAGCTTCTCGCAAATCTTTTGCAGGAGCATCTAGAATTCGCTGGCTTGCAGTATAAGAATGAACTGTTGTCATCAAAGATTTTTCAATTCCAAATTCTCGTTCAAGAATTGCCATAACAGGAGCAATACAGTTTGTCGTACAGCTTGCATTCGAAATAATATCATCTTCACGAGTGAGCTCATGTTCGTTCACGCCAAGCACAATAAACTTTGCACCTTCACCTTTTGCAGGAGCTGAAATTACAACTTTTTTAGCGCCGGCATTAATATGCGCTCGAGCTTTTTCTGGTTGAACAAATAATCCGGTCGCTTCAATAACAACATCAACACCAAATTCTCCCCAAGGCAAAAGTGCTGGGTCTTTTTCCGCTAAAACACGAATTTGTTTTCCAGCAACAAAAATCGAATTGTCATCATAAGAAACGTCATGATGATAAGTTCCATAAGTTGAGTCATGTTTTAAGAGATGAGCTAGGGTTTTTGTATCTGTTAAATCGTTGATAGCAACAACTTCAATATCATCTCTTTCGAAAGCTAATTTAAAAGCATTGCGACCAATTCGCCCAAATCCATTAATTGCAATTTTTTTAGACATTTCGTCTCCTTTTTTATTAAATTTCCTACAACCATTTTAACATAAACGCTTTTAAAAATCCAGATTTAAAATCGTTGACTTTCGATTAAGCTTATGCTAATATTGTTGCATTAATATAGAGATTAACAAACAGTAAATTTCAAAAAAGGATTTTCTAATGAAAATCAAAAAAATATTTTAGAAACTACGATATTCCTGAGTAAGACTTAAAATTACTCATTTTTAACATAAAGGAGAATATATGAAAAAGCCACAAAGTAAAAAAGATATTGTAATTATTTCATCAATAATATTAGCTTTTATATGGTTAGTTATATTAACTGGATTATTTATTTGGCATTACAAAGGCTCTGAAGAAAATTATTGGAACACAATGGTTGAAGTACATAGTAATAGAGATAAAATAATAAAACTTGAAGAAAAAATAAGTAAAAATCTTTAGCAAAAAAAGACATTCGCCTGAATGTCTTTTTATTTTTTCTATTTCTCGTTGGATTTTCTTGCTTTAATTGCCTCTGCATTTTTAATCGGCTCTAAATCACCCCTTTGGCGAAGTTGTGAACGGAGCTTAATCCTTGCGTGCGAAGTTTTCACTAGTTCCAACCAATCAATTTTTGGCTCAGAATTTTTTCGCGTCAAAACCTCAACAACATCACCCTTTTCAAGCGGCTTATCAAAAGCATGAATTTTCTCGTTAACCCGAAAAGCATAAGCATGTTTACCGATATCGCTATGTACCATATAGGCAAAATCAAGCGGCAATGCACCTTCTGGTAGATTATAAATATCACCCTTTGGCGAATAAACAAAAATTCTATCACCAAAAATATCAATCTGAAGCTGCTCTGGGTCAATTTCCTCGCCATCTCTTAAGCGTTGTGCTACATCTTGTAGTTGAACAATCCATTGTAATTCATTCGAAAGCCCGCCATTACCTTTAACTTCACTCCGCTTTTTCGAAGTAGCTCCAGAAATGTAATCTTTACTCGATTTCTGCTCATGATAATGGAAACTCGCCGCCAAACCGCGCTCGGCAAATTCATGCATATCGCGAGTTCGAATTTGAAACTCCGCAATCAGTTTCGAAGGAGTAATTACTGTTGTATGAAGTGATTGATAGCCATTTGGCTTTGGCATTGAAATATAGTCCTTGATTCGTTCAATCATTGGTTTATAAATCGAATGCAAAACCCCCAAAACACGATAACAATCATCTTTCGAATTAACAATAATCCGCAGAGCCATCAAATCATAAACTCGGTCAATATCACCTTTTGTCTTTTTTAATTTTTTATGAAGCGAATAAACACTTTTTACACGGCCAGAAATTTCAAAGTCTAAACCAGCCTTTTTTAATTCTTGTTCAACTTCTTCTCGAACTTTTCCTAGTTTTCGTGTACTTTTACCAAGACGCTTTCGAATTTCATTTTCAAGCCGTTTATATTCTTTTGGGTTTAAATACAAAAAAGCTTGCTCTTCCATCTGCATTCGAACTCGCCCCATCCCCAAGCGATCAGCGATTCTTGCGAAAACGTCCAAAGTTTCACGAGCGATTTTTTGCTGTTTTTCGGGCGACATATATTGCAAAGTTTGAACATTATGTAATCTATCGGCCAACTTAATAATCACCACTCGCACATCTTGCCCAACAGCAATCAACAATTTCGAAAGGTTGTCTTTAGTTTGAGGCAAATAGGTTTCAAGATTCCCCATTCCAGCACGTGCTTTACCAACTTTAGTTACACCATCAATCAAAAACGCAATATCATCATCAAAATTTTCAGCAATTTCATCAAGGGGAGTTTCAGTATCTTCCACAACATCATGCAAAACACCAGCAACAACTGTGTCGATATCCATTCCCCATTCAACCAAAAAACTCGCAACTTTCAAAGGGTGCGTAATATATTCTTCACCAGATTTTCGCATCTGTCCTTTATGTTTTTCGGTTGCAAATTCAATTGCTTTTTCTAATCTTTTTATATCTTCCGCCGAATAAAACGGTTTCGCAATTCTCAAGAGTTCTGCCTTTTCCATATATTAATTATACACTTTTTTCGAGAAAAATAAAGCTTTTCCATTTTCTAGCAGAATTTTTCTAAATAAAAACTGAGTTTTTCACTCAGTTTCTAATTTATTTATAACTATTTTTCGTTCCAGCGAGCGATTGATTCTGCGACAACTTCTTTAGCTTCTTCAATGTCACCAAATTTTTCAACTTTCGTAGTTCCAGCTTTTTTCAAATCTTTGTAGTGATTAAAGTGAAATTCAATCTGTTTAACAAGTTGCTCTGGTAAATCAGCCAAAGTTTTATAAGCATTTCCAGTATCACGGTCATCAGCAGGCACGGCAATAATTTTGTCGTCAACTTCTCCATCATCAACGAATTTCATTACACCCAAGATTCGTGCTTCTAGGAAAATTCCAGTTGTAAGTGGGTCATTTGTAATAAGTAAAACATCAAGCTCATCACCATCTTCATCCAAAGTTTGCGGAATAAAACCATAATTAGTTGGCTTCGCAAAAGCTTTTGGCTCGACACGGTCAAGCTGCATTACGGCCAAATCGCGGTTCCATTCAATTTTATGAGTTGAGCCAGTTGGAATTTCTACCACAACATTAATAATTCCATTTTTATAATCACCAGGAGTTAAAATTTTATTAAAATCTGCCATATTTTCCTTTCTTTTATTATTTAATTTTAGCAAAAAAACTTTAAAAGTTCAACTGCTAATCACGATTAGCAAGCTTAACTAAACTATCTTCCACCGTTTTTTGAGTTCGATGGCGAGTTTGAGCTTTAGTTTTAGCTTTCGAATTCTGCTTAACATTTTTTGATTTTCTAGAAGATTCTTTCGATTTTTTTTCACTTGTTATATTTTTTAAAACTGGTGCTCGCCCTTTACTTTTTTGAGTCTCAACTTTCGAAACCTTAACACCGGCAGGTCGCGCAAACATCATCTTTCCTGCAGCAGTTTGAAGCGAACGAATAAATTCAACTTCACTAATCGTGCCAATTAATACTTCACCGTTTTCAACTACAACCATCGTACCATCTGGTAAATGTCCAATTCCTTGTTTTTTCTCATTACCTTTTTGAGTAATTTCAAGCATAATTTTTTCGCCCGGTAAATAGTCTGCACGAACCGACTGTACTAACTCATTAATATTTAAAACTTCAATTCCCTCAACTTTCGCAACTTTATTCAAGTTATAATCTGCCGTTAAGATATCAGCATTCATTTTTTTGGCTAGCGAAATCAAACGATTATCCACTCCTTCTGCTGCAGAATTTCCATCCGCCAAAATACTTACAGTTATTTTTTCTTCATTTTGAAGAGCCGAAATAATATCCAAGCCATATCTTGCACGAACTCGTTTTTCGTCATCACCGCCATCTGCCAAAATTTGAAGCTCACCAACTACACTCCGCGGAATTAGAATATCAAAGTTAATAAATCCAGTTCTTGCTACTGCTAAAAATCGGCCATCAATTAAAATTGATGTGTCAACCAATACTTGTTTTTTTGTTTTCGAAATCAACGGTTTATCATTTTTCGAATCAAACCAAATTCCACAAACAATAAATAAAATTAAAAATAGTAAAAATGTTTCCATACTTTCCTTTATTGTAAATATTTAATTAAAGCTTCTCGCAAATCACGAACAGATGTCACAATGCTATCTTTCGAAGAATTTTTTGGAGCGAGAACATTATTAAATCCAAGTTTCTTTGCTTCAGAGATTCTTCTTTCAGCCTGAATCACTGTTCGAATTTCACCACCCAAGCCAACTTCACCAAAAACTACTACACCGTCAGAGAGTTTTCGCTTTGCGGCCGCCGAAGCGATCGCCATCGTAACAGCCAAGTCGGCCGCTCGGTCATCAAGTTTTAACCCACCAACCACATTTATGTGAATATCTTTATCACTTAAATCAAGTTTAGTTCGTCGCTGAAGAACTGCAATCAATAAATTGAGGCGATTTATATCAAATCCGCTCGCCGCTCGCTTTGGATACCCAAAATTTGAAGTTGTTACTAAAGCCTGAATCTCAACCAGAATTGGGCGAGTTCCCTCTAGAGTTGCCATAATTATCGAGCCATCCGTATTTTGGCGCTCAGCTAAAAGTGCTGCTGAAGGATTTTCGACAATTTTCAAGCCATTATCAACCATTTCGAAAATCGCCGCCTCGCTAGTTGAACCATAGCGATTTTTTACCGCCCGCACAACTTTAAAACCACCATATCGATCACCTTCGAAATTTAAAACTACATCAACTAGATGTTCAAGTGTTTTTGGCCCAGCGATTGAACCTTCTTTTGTAATATGGCCAACCAAAATAACAGCCGTTCCAGAACTTTTTGCTGCTTGAATTATTAAATTAGAAGAATTCGTAATTTGCGAAACCGTTCCCGGTGCGCTCGAGATTTCTTCCATCGCCAAAGTCTGAATTGAATCAATAATCACTAGGTCAAAACCACCTTCGCGAATTGTTGCTGAGATATCATCAGCTGAAGTTGAGGCGGCAAATTTAAGATTTTTAGCTTTAGAAGCACCAAGCCTTTTTGCACGTAATGCTACTTGCTCTGCCGATTCTTCACCTGAAACATACAAAACATTTTTCGAACCAGCAATAAAAGCCGAGATCTGCATTAAGAGCGTAGATTTTCCAATTCCGGGCTGCCCCGCAATCAAAAGTACTCCTGCCGGCAAAATTCCACCACCCAAAACAATATCAAGATCTCTTATACCGCTCGAAATCCTTTCTTGTTTTTTTTCAGAAATAACTTCATTCAAATCTTGCACGTTCAAAATACGACCAGTTTTTGCACTTTTACTGATTGCATTTTTTCCTAAAGCTTCTTCAACTTGCTCAACCAAGGTGTTCCAATGACCACAGTTTTCACATTTTCCCGACCATTTAGGATAAGAAGCTCCACAATTTTGACATACAAATTTTGTTTTTAACTTCGCCACAACTAATATTTTATCACAATAAATCTTTTTTGAAAACTATAAACTTGGTGAATTTAAATTTGAATTTATACTTTTATAGAGTTCATTTTGCTGGACCGAAACTTCATTAAGTTCATTAATTTTCGAATTGTAACTATTCACTAAATCATTAATTTTCAACCTTGAATTTTCAAGATTTCGAATTCTTTGCAATAATTTTGCACGGTCATCGTTAAATTCTGCCTGAGTTTCATACTTTCCAGTTTTAGCATCACTATTGAACTCAGCAATATCTCCCTCCAATTCTTTAGAATCTTCAGAGTATTTTTTTGTAGATTGTTCAATTTCTGGCTTCATTTTTTCAAGCTCCGCAGTCAAAGATTCCGCTCGGTTCTTTAAATCTTTAAAGTTTTTATTATAACTTTGATAGATCTGAGCGATTTCCCTACGATTTTTAAAAAACTTAGCATAATGTTCTTCAAGCTCTTTCGAAATTTCCAGCTGCTCCGTACCAATTAATGAATGAAGCTCATTGATTCGCTCACCAGGCTCAGTCCGATCATAAGACTGCATCAACTTTTCGAAATCTCCATCT
This sequence comes from uncultured bacterium, assembly GCA_937922985.1. Lineage (GTDB taxonomy): Bacteria > Patescibacteriota > Saccharimonadia > Saccharimonadales > Saccharimonadaceae > Nanogingivalis. The sequence goes on from CALAKV010000026.1 coordinate 15,856, forward strand.
TTAACCCTCTCATACTCAGCATTAAGCAGTTCGCCAATCTTATCTCGTTCACTCAAGCTCATTCGCTCCCAAATTGCATGCAAAAGCTCGTGAGCGGCCGTTACTTCTTTTATACCATCAAGTTTTGAGTTTTTCACATCGTAAAGATGAATTTCACCCGACTTATAACACCCCAAAATCGCTGAATCTTCTTCACGATTTTTGCAATTTTTATTAAATTCCTCTGAATCTTCAACCTTTGGATTAGAAGCGTAAAAAATTGTCTTAGTATTAGTAGTTGGTTTAATTTTATTTTCTATTTTTAAAATTTCAGAATCTGGCTTATAATTTTGTGCTGCAAAATAATCACGAATTCCGCGTTGGTTAGATAGCACAAAGAATGCTGCACTACCAAGAATAGCAATAACAACTAAAGTTCGAGCTACCTTCCAAAAAGTTTTCTGTTGAAAAATCATATCATAACCATTATAATATTTTTATGAGAAAAAAGCAAAGTATTTTTCGAAGAAGGAGAATTTTTGGTTTATTTTTTATAGTCACGATCGCAATTGCAGCAATTTTAGCAAATCCAGATTTTTGGCAAAATTCAAAACCAAATTCAAACAAAAAATCAGATTTTCAAACTTCTTTAACTGATTTAAACTCACTTGAAGTTAAAGGTCGTTCACCAAAAACTGGTTATTCTCGCGAGCAATTTGGTAAAGGCTGGGCAAAAGATTCTAGCGGTTGCGATACACGAAATCGTATTTTAAAACGTGATTTAATAAATGTTGTAGAAAATTCAGACTGCAAAATTTTAAGCGGAACTCTAAAAGACCCTTACACTGATAAAGAAATTAATTTCTCACGCAAGCAAAATGCTTCCGCCGTTCAAATCGACCACATTGTTGCACTTTCTGATGCTTGGCAAAAAGGCGCCCAACAATTTTCGAAAGAAAAACGAATCGAATTTGCGAATGATCCGCTAAATCTTTTAGCCTCAGATGGCCCAGCCAATCAGCAAAAAGGTGATTCTGACGCCGCCTCTTGGCTTCCGTCAAATAAAGATTTTCGCTGTGAATATATTTCTCGTCAAGTTTCAATCAAGAAAAAATACTCAATTTGGGTAACTGCCTCTGAAAAATCAGCAATGCAAAATATTTTGCAAAATTGCTAATCGGTAATTTCAAACCAATCAAACTTTTTAAAATTCTCACCCTCAACTATTGCCGCAACAAGCCGCATATCTCTGTTTTTTAACTTATTTTTATAAGCAAAAAATTCTGCCGCGAACCTCATTTGATTAATCTTATTCTTTGAAATTGCAGCCTCTCCACCGCCAAAATCATTATTTTTTCGAAATTTAACCTCTGTAAAATAGTAATTTTCACCATATTTTGAAACAATATCAATTTCGCAAAATTTTGTTCGCCAATTTCGCGCCAGAATCTCGTGTTTCTCTTGCTTTAGGAATTCCGCCACGAAATCCTCAGCCTTATCACCAAGCTCTTTTGTGGTAATTTTTTCAGCTTTATTCACCTTAAAAGTATTCACGTTCTTATTTTTAGAATTTTCTAAAAATTCCACAATCGGTTTAAAACTTTTGCGATGAACTCTGCTCACTCCAAATTCAGATAAAGCCGCTCTATGTTTTGATGTCCCATAGCCCGCGTGGCTTTCAAAACCAAATGGTGCAAACTCAGTTTTTTTCGAAAGCTCTGCCATAAAATTATCCCTCGCAACTTTCGCACAAATTGCAGCCGCAGAAACGCTTGAAATTAGTAAATCAGCCTTTTTAAGAGTGGAGGTGTATTTTTCAAGTGGTGTGCCAGCCAAGAAATTTACAGTGCCATCAATTATAATTTCATTAAATTTGTTTTTACATTTTATCTGAACTTCCTTAACAGCTCGCCTTGTTGCAAGTTTTAATGCAGCGCTCAAGCCAATTTCATCAAGCTCATCGTTCGAAACCCAACCCAAGCCAATAATTGCAGAACTTTTATCAATTTCTTTTGCTAAATTCTCACGCTGCTTTTTAGAAAGAGCTTTCGAATCTGTTAGACCTTCAATTTTAGCATTATTCAAAACGCAAGCTCCAACTACCAAGGGGCCAGCCCACGCTCCACGACCAACTTCATCAATCCCAAGAATCATTTTTTTGTCTATCTTTATATATTATCGCAACCTTATAAGCAAACATAACAGATTCAAAACCACTAATCGAGACAAATGTTAAAATTATAAGCCTATCTAATACCAAACCTGATACATTTGAGTTTCTTAAATAAAAGTATAGAATACACCCAATAATCTGAAGAGCGTATTGTAATTTTATAAACTTAAATCTGTAAGATATTATTTTATCTTCTTTTAGTTTTAATCCTTGCCTCTTAAAAATAGATTGAAATATAGCAAAAAAGATAAATGAGATAACTACAGAATATGCAAGACTGTCGCGATAAGTATAAATTGCTACATTAAGATTAAAAGCCTTTATGAGTAAAATAAAAATCACAAGATAAGCCGCAAAAATTGGAATATATAACAAAGTTTTCGACTCTATAATTTTCTTATTTTTCGCATATAATTCGGCCTTCTCTCTTCTAATATCTTCGGTCTCATCATCTCTCAATTCTTTATTACTAAAAAATTGGATAAATCTATAAGAAAGCATAAAAATTTGACTAAACATAAATCCATAAAATAATATAATTAGAGCAATAATAGCTACGACAATGATAGCTAGTATAGCAAGAGGACCGAGATGGATAAGGAGACTTATAGCTCCAATAATAAACTCCAAAATAGCCAGAATATAAGTTATTTTCATAATTCTGTTTTGAATTTTCTTAGCTTTTTTAAATACAAGATAACCTTTTAGCTTTTTGAAAATAAGTATAGCCAAACAACAAAGGATGAAAATTACAAAAGCAGCCATTATAAGACGAGAAATAGCCTCAAAACTAAAAATATTACTTAAATCTCGGTTCAAAAAAATAAATATAGTTAGAAATATGATTAAAAAAGGAATATAGATCATAACCACGATTATACATTATAACATGAAAAAAACAATGCTTATCTTTATTTTAATACTTTCATCAATTATTAAAATATCAATTCTAAACTACAATACCCATAATAATAAATTCTAGCTAAACAAAAATCGCCCAAAATTGAGCGATTTTCGAAAATCTTAAATTAGGTCGATCTGATTTGTATTGTAATTAAGCAAGCTCAACAGTTGCGCCAGCTTCTTCAAGTTTCTTTTTAGCTTCTTCAGCTTCATCTTTAGAAACTTTTTCTTTAACTGGTGCTGGAGCACCGTCAACGATAGCTTTAGCTTCACCAAGTCCAAGACCTGTGATTTCTTTAACTGCTTTAATAACAGCAACTTTTTGCGCACCAGCGTCTTTTAAAGTAACTGTAAATTCTGTTTTTTCGTCAGCAGCATCAGCAGCTCCAGCAGTAGCAGCAACAGCAACGGCAGCTGGTTCAATTCCGTATTCCTCTTTGAGGTGTTCTTTCAATTCGTTAGCTTCAAGAATAGTCAATTTTACCAATTCTTCAGCCAATTTTTTAATGTCAGCCATTTTTGACTCCTTTAAAAATTTAAGTGGTTAATATTCTAAAATAAATTAATTGGTTGCTTTTCGAAATTCCAAATCTTCGTTTGTAAGACCACCAGCAATCGCATTGATTGGCGAAAGAAGTGTATCTACAATTTGACCAATAAGTTGATCTTTGCTTGGAAGTTCTGAAAGTGTCGTAACAGTTGCAGTATCCATTACATCACCGTTGTCAGCAAACGCACCAACAAGTTGCATTTCTGGGTGATTTTTTGCAAATTTACCCAAAACTTGTGCGGCAGCAATCTCGTCTTCGCTTGAAATTGCGTAAACAAGTTGCCCTTTTAATGCGGAAGTGTCAGACTCTTTTAGAGCTTCAACTTCTTGCATTGCAACACGCACTAGGCGGTTTTTAACAACTTTGATTTGAACACCAGCTTCGCGAGCTTCTTTTCGAAGTTCTTGAAGGTCGGCAACTGTCAAACCTTTGTATTCAGCAAAAGCTGTCATTTTTGCGTCTTTAAGAGCGGCGCTTAATTCAGCAACCAATTGGTTCTTTTTATCGCGTGATAATGCCATAAAAACTCCTTTTTTGGTTAATATTCTTCGACCTAATTGTTAAGATTCTAGCGTTTTGAAAGCCTCCCTTCAAAACTCGTTGGCAGATAGAAAAAGTATTCCTCGGTAGCAGATTAAGCCTAGCTAACGCGAGGCGGCTACTGTCTCTGGCAACTTGTTTTATTTTAACACAAAAAAACTAAAATTTCAAGCACTTTAAGCTCAAAAATCTTGCAAAAATGTCTAATTCTATTATTGACAAGTTAGAATATTTTTATTATAATTTAACAGTTATCGTTTGTTGAAAGTTTATTCTAGACAAAAAAGTCTTTTGTTTGCAATTCAATAAATGATAGCTAAAATCACCTCCGAAAACGGAAGCAGTTCTTTAACCGAGTAGCATTTTGCAAACGGCCATTTGCAAAATGGCGAACCACCTTTCAGTTCCCCCAATGGTAAAAAAGTACCGATGGGGATAGGTTATTTACGGTTATGCCTATTATGGTATAGCCGCTTTTTATTAGGTGATAGATTAGAGCATCTAGCTCGAAAAGCAGAGTGCAACGGCAATAGAATATTAACTGTATCTGCTACCGTTTTTAGCCGCCGACGAGTTTTTTCATAGTAAAATAAAATGTTTAAAATCTAAAAATTCAGAGCAACTCTCGCTAACTTTTCTAAAAAATGTTATAATTAAATTATTATGAAAAATTTAAAAAAGCTTGATTTCAAAAAATACTTTAAAGAAATTTTTAAAAAATATTTATCTGAAAAATCACAAAAAAACGTTATAAAATACGCAAAAATTGGCAAAAAAATCATTCAAAGCAAAGCTACTTTTTTAATATTTTCAACAATTTGTATTTATTTATTGGGAGTTTTTCTTGCAAAATATATTTTAAATCTCCAATTTGGTGGTTGGGAAAAGGCTAACGAATTCCTTTTGAAAAATCCAAAAATTGCCGAGCATAGCCAGATTATAACAATTTTAATAAGTTTTTTGTTTGTTGGAATCTTTCGAAACTGGCGAATTTCAATGGGCATTTTGTTTTCACTCGCCACAATTGCGATGTATATCAATACTGAAAAAATGGCCTCACGTAATACGCCGTTTTTACCTGAAGATTTAGCGATGTCTGGTGAAGCTGGCGGACTAGCCTCGATGATTAATTTAGAACGATTCTTAAATATGCTTTTTACGATTGCGGTAATTATAATCATAACAATTATTGTAAATAAAATTTCAAAAAAAATCTGGCATTTTAAATTTTCAAGAAAGCAAAAAATAGCGATCTTTATTTCGCAAATTGTTTTAATTCTAATTTGTGCGCACTTTTTAAATTTACACACTTTAGAAATTCGAAACCTTAGCGGAAAAGGCACTTTCATTAAAGTTGAAAATCTCGAGACTTCTATTGACTTCACTGATCAAGCTTACAACTACCGAACCAATGGCTTTATTTTAGCAACAATCTCAAACCTTCAAACTAAAACTCAAAAACAGCCAGAAGGTTATTCAAAAGAGGCCGTGCAAAAAATTGTCCAAAAATATCAGAAAATTGCTGAAGAAAATAATAAAAATCGCAAAAAATTAAGTGATGAAAAAGTAAATGTCGTTTATGTGATGAGCGAGAGTTTTATCGACCCTAAGCTTGGTAAGCATCTTTATGACTACGGAAATAAAGAGCCAATTCCATACACGCAAGAAATTAAAAAATCACAAAGTTCTGGCTGGGCTGCCTCAAGCGAATATGGTGGCGGAACAGCCAATGTAGAATTCGAAGCTTTAACAGGATTAAGTAATTTCTTCCTAAATTCAATTCCCTATACTTCAATTGTACCTGCAAATAAAGACACACCTTCAATCGTGAAAAATTTTAATGAAAACGGCTATAAAACAATCGCAATGCATCCGTATAATCGCAATATGTATCGCCGTGAAGTTGTTTATCCAAACCTTGGTTTCCAAGAATATAAGAGTGCTGATAATTTCAAAAATAATTCGAAAATTGATAACTCAAAATACATTTCAGATGAATCTGCCTTTAATGAAGTTTTGGCTGAACTAAAAAATAGCCAAAAGCCTGAATTCATTCATCTCGTAACGATGCAAAATCATATGCCATATGAAGAAAATGCTTATTCAGAACATAATTTTAGCGTTAATGCAAAAAATGGCGCAAATCCAGAAAATGCAAAAACTGTTCAAGCTTATCTTGAAGGAATTTCACGTTCAGATAAATCAATGAAGAATTTTCTTTCTGAAATTAAAAAATTAAATGAAAAAACCATTGTGGTTTTCTGGGGTGATCACTGGCCAGGAATTTATGGCGAAATGTTTGAAAAAGAATTAAATAAAAACGATATTCGCCGCACACCACTTTTTGTTTATTCGAATTTTAAAAAAGAAAAGCAAGATTTAGGAACCTCAAGCTTAATCTATAACCAGATCTTAGCCCTAAATGCATTCAATTCAAAACTTTCGCCATTTCAATATTTATTAAGTGACTTACGAGAAAAATATCCCGCCTTAACTAAACAATTCGTAAAAATAGACGAAAAAAGTGATATTCTAAAAGATTTCGAAATGATTGAATACGACATTTTAAGCGGAAATAAATATAGCCTTGGTGATTTTTATAAAATCAAATAATTAAAAACTCCTTCATGAGAGGAGTTTTTAAATTTTTTAAAATCTTAATTTGAAGAAGAAAAACAATATAATCCGCCAGCTTCAAGTCTTGTAAGTAAAATGAAATTCGTTGCATTAGCAGGTTTGTCAACGAATCTCCCGGCCTCGCAATCAGCTTTTGAGTTGTAGTAAATTTCACCAATTTCAAGATTGTCTTGGCCAACCCCTGTCCCACAATTTACCTTACTCCCACACTTTAAAAACGTGTAAAATTGCCCTGTACTTGGATCCAAAAACTCACTCTCGTGGGGCCTTAGATAGTTTTTAATAAAATTTTCAAGCTCATTATTAGTATCATAATCACTCACGTAATTGCCTTTATTGTTCGTTCTCGACTCCTCTAAAATTGCCGCAATTTTCGAAATAACCTGTTTTCTTTGGGTGTCCCTCTGCGAACGCTGCAATGTTGGTAAAGCCAAAAATACCATTAAAAATATCAGCCCAGCAATCGCAAGAACTAAAACAACCTCAATAATTGTAAAACCACTATTTAGCTTAAGCTTTTTCATACTTTTTAATTATAGCACACTCTCTAAAAAAGTCAATCAAAAATCGCCCAAAATTTGAGCGATTTTAATTTTATAAAAATAATTAAGCTTCTTTGGCTTCTTCAGTTTTTTCTTATTTAGTTTCTACTTTTTCTTCAGCTTTTGGAGCTTCAGGCAAAGTATTTACAGCTTCACGGTCAAAAGCAACTTGCTTAAGACGAGCACTCTTACCGCTTCGGTTTCTTAAGAATGAAAGGTAATTTCGGCGAACTTTCGAACGGCGAACAATTTCAATCTTTTCAATTAACGGGCTATGAAGAAGGAAAGACTTCTCAACTCCAACACCGCTAGCAACTTTTCGAACAGTAATTCGAGAAGTATGTGATTTCTTGCGGTCAGTTCGAATAACTACACCTTCGAAAATCTGGATTCGCTCTTTATTACCTTCTTTAATTTTTTGGTGAACGCGAACAGTATCGCCACTTTTAATATCAAGAACGGCTTCTTTCTTCTGTGCGTCATTAACTTTTTTGATTAACTCAAAACTCATATTTTCCACTCACTTTTAAATTTAATATATACAATCAAGATTCATTATATCATACTTTTTAGTTTTTGTGAAGAGCTAAATTACACGATTTACTTCTTCAATAGTTGTATCGCCACGAAGTGCTGAAATCACGCCCTGTTGTAAAAGGGTCAACAGACCATCTTTACGAGCTTGAGCCTCAATAGCTTCAGTCGAAATTACACCTCTTTCCCCGCGCAAAAATGCTGCAATATTATCGTTCACAACCATCATTTCCATAACCACAATTCGCCCCTTATAACCAAACGGACTATCTTCTGAAGCTACTGGTTTCCAAAGTTTAAAATCTCCAGAAATATCTTGTGGAAGTTTTTCGGCTGGAACACCTTCAAGAACGTTTCGAACCCATTTTTTAGTTGCTTCATCTGGAATATATTCTTTAGCATTTTTGTCGAGTTTTCGAACAAGTCGCTGAGCAATCAAAAGTCGAATTGCGCTCGAGAAAATTGGATTCATACCAATCATATCGATCATACGTGAAAAAGCTGCACTCGTTGAATTGGCGTGAAAACTTGAAAGCACTAAGTGGCCAGTAATTGAAGCCTGAATTGCAGTTTTCGCCGTGTCATTATCACGAATCTCGCCAACCATTACAACATCTGGATCAAGACGCAAAACTGAACGCAATCCATCAGCAAAACTAGCGCCATGTGTTGTATCAATCGGAATTTGTGAAATTCCACCAATACCATATTCGATTGGATCTTCAAGCGTAATAATCTTGCGATCAAGCGTATTTAAGGCATTAAGCATAGAATAAAGAGTTGTTGATTTACCGGAACCAGTTGGACCAACCATTAAAACCATCCCACGCGGGTGCGAAATAATTTCATCAATTTCAGCTCGCTCTTTTGGTGCAATTCCAAGTAAATCGAGCTGAAGCATGCTTTCATCAAAGTTAAATAAACGCATCACTGCGTCCATTCCATACATTGTCGGCACAGTTTCAACACGCAAATTTAAAAGATGCGAAGTTCCGTCACGATAAATATCCTTCTGCATATGGCCAGACTGGGAAGTTTTTGAAGCGCTCGACACCCCCGCTCGCGAAGAAAGTTCACCCATAATGACACGATATCGATCTCGCCCAAGCTCAGCAACTGGGTGGAGCGCACCATCAACACGCATTCTAATTCGAATCGTCTGGCGTTGATTTTCGATATGAATGTCACTCGCGCCAAGCCTATCTGCTTGATCAATTAAATAATCAAAAACCTGATCTGAAGCAACATTTGCCAGAGTTTGACTAACCTTATCTAAAGTGACACTATCACCTTCACCAGCAATTTCAATATCATCATAAATAACTTTTTTTGGCGGGTCATAACGCCGCATAATATTCTTCCACGCACTTTCAGAAACCAAGAAAAGCTCAAGAGTCTTGCCTTCATCTTGATATTTTTTACTCAATTTTTGAATAACTGAGCGTGGAGTTAAACTGGTTATCAAAACTCGCCAAGGCTTATTTTCATCAATATCACCAATTTGAAGTGGTGCCAAAAATGCCCGATACATCTGCTCATTTGTAAAAAGATCTCTTGCGAGAGGAAAAATATCTTCGAAATCTCGCGTATCAAGATACGTTAACCCAAGGATTCTAGCCCGTTGCTCGGTCGCTTCTTCTTCCTTTTGCCTACGCATTAGCTGAACTTTATTTTCTTCCATTAACTTAATTTTATCACAAGCACTTTATTTTTTCAATCAAAAATGCTAAAATATTCTCATCGCTTCAAGCGAAATTTTTAGAATGAGGTAAGAAAAAAATGCACCTTAAAGAATCTTTAGAACATATAGTTCTGGAAAGCAGCCGGGATGTTCGAAAACTCGAAAACACCGAGATTCCAAAACTTGACTGGAATTCATATTTTCAAATCGACGGTAAGTTCATGGTTGAAATTGTCGCGACTCGGCAATATTCTGCTTTTATGAAAGTTTGCGGTATCGGCAACACTAATTCCAACTCAAATACAGCTTTAATAGAAGTTGAGAAAGAATACTTGGAAGATTATTATAACTTTAAGCTGGAAATCGGAAAAGTTTCGAAGGAAGTAGAAAAATACACTTTCGAACTTCTTGGTCGCACTTTTTCGCTTCTAAATTCCTCAAGATAGAAGCCGTTTTGAGCCTTCGGGCTCTTTTTATTTTTTAAAAAATCTGCTAAAATAGAAAAAATGAAAAATCCTAACTCTTTCGAAAATCAAAACCGTGTGCAAAATCGTGAAATTATTGTTTTAGCGCACAATATTCGCTCAACTCATAACATTGGTGCGATTTTACGAACTAGCGAAGGTTTTGGTGTTTCAAAAATTATCTTCAGCGGATATTCACCCTTCCCAATTTTAAAGGACGAAAATTTTCAAAAAACTGGCCGTTTACCACACATTGCACAAAAAATTGATTCACAAATTCATAAAACTGCGCTCGGGGCTGAAAAAATTGTTCCAGCTGAAATTTCTAAAGATATTTTTAAAACAATTCAAAATCTAAAAAGCCAAGGTTTCGAAATCTTTGCGCTTGAACAAAGCAAAAAATCAATCTTTTTAAAAGATTTTATGGCCAATAAAAATGCCAAAATTGCCTTGCTTTTAGGTGAAGAAGTTGAAGGAATTTCGAAAGAATTACTTGATTTATGTGATAAAACTCTTGAAATTCCAATGTTTGGCCAAAAAGAAAGTTTCAACGTTTCAGTTGCGACCGGAATAGCCCTTTATAAAATTGCTTGCGAATAGTTATTTTTTAATTTTTGCTCGGGCTTTTTTAAGAATTTTTAATGTAACTTCTGGCGAATCCGTAAAATCTTCGGGATACTCTTCAACCATTTTTCGAAATTCTTTAAAATTCACTAGCTTAATTTCGGCAACTTCATCGTGCGCAATCGCTAGCTCTTCAAGATTAAAATTCGTTTTTACAGCAAAAACTTGCATAAAACGCCGCTTATTTTCTTTAGTATGAATAAAAACCTTTTCAACTTTAATAAAATCTTGAAACCGCAAGTTCAAACCAATTTCTTCGATAGTTTCACGATGAATCGCATCCAGATAACTTTCACCAATCTGAACATGACCAGCTGCCGCTGAATTTTGCCATTTTCCGGCAAATGTAGCTTTCGAAAAAGATCTCCGCTGAATCAAGAAATCACCATGTAAATTAAATAAAATTAACGAAACTGTTCGATAAATTCGCCCCGTAGTTTTATCAAATTCAGCCTTATCAATTTCGTCAATAATTTTATCATTTTCATCAACAATTGGTAAAATTTCTTTCATCTAAACCTCGTCTTCAGCAACTTCTGTGAAGCTACTAAAAAAGTCATCTTTGGTTTTTTTCCATTTTTCATCCTGACGAACCAACCATTTTTCATCATCTTTATTTAAAAGTAGGATTTTTGTAGCCTCCTCTAGGTAAATTTCACCTTGAGAGCCTTTAAGTAGAACCAAAGCCCCTCGCTCCATAATCTTGTGAACAAAAGTTCCTGCATCAATTGCATTTTTTGCTTCATAAACCTGACAACCTCGCAATCTTGCAGCTGGAGCAAGAAACTTATTTGCATGCTCGCCAACAGTAACCACCCAGGAAAGAGAAATCCCATCAAGCATTTCACCTATTTTTTGATGTTCAAAAGCAGAAGCCTCACCAAGCTCATTCATACTTCCAATAACTGCAATCTTCGAAGGTGCAGAGAGAGAATAAAGTGTTTGAATCGCGGCTTTTAATGCAGCTGGACTCGAATTATAAGTATCATCAATTAAAACAGAGTCTTTAACGCCTCGCATAAAATTCATTCTACCAGGAACCGGCTTCAAACTTGCCAACCCACCTACAATTTCTTGTGGATTCAAGTCAAGCTTAATAGAGACCGCTACTGCACCAGTAATTGGCCTGAGAGAATGCTCACCAAAAACTTTTGCTCGAACATTAATTTCGCCATATTCTGGGGTCTGAATTTTACCACTAAAACCATCGAGCAAAGAGAAATTATTAGCTATAAAATTATAGTTGGCTCCACCAACCGAGCTATAAGTTGCAATATTCGAATTTCGAACATATTTAAAAAAATCTGGCGAGATGTCATCTTGATTTAAAATTGCCATTTTAGCAAAACTCGCAGCTTCAAGTTCTTCTTGCGCAACAGCATCGATACTTCCAAAAAACTCCATATGTTCAGGAGTAACAGATGTAATCACTGCAATATTTGGAGCAAGATATTTGCTAAACTGTTCAATATCACCGGGGTGGTCAGTTCCAAGTTCTTGAATGATAATTTGTGGCTCTTGATCACTCGGTGATTTAATTCGCTTTCTTGCAGCTTTAAAAACTCTATGCCATTCCCAAAAATTACGAGGATTTCCAGGAAAATTTATTCCCAAAATTGCCAAAGGAGCACTCAAATGTGTATTGTGGTTCCCCTCATGCAATCGTACACGATATTTTTGACTCAAGATAGTTGCAATCGCAAGTTTTGTACTAGTTTTTCCAACAGAACCAGCAACTGTAATCAATTTAATGTCTGGGTGAGTTTCGAAATATTTTCGAACATATTTTTCAAGTTTTCTCTGAATTCCTTTTTTAAACATAATCTAATTCATTATAATATAAAATCACTACTTTTTCAAGCAGTGATTTATTTGTTGATGTGTGCCCACCCTGGGCGGTTTTTGTTATTTATTTTTATTTATAAGTGTTATTTAGGGGAGAAAACAAACATCGCCCTTGATAACACATCAACTATAATAAAATTATATCAAAACGTTTAAGCTTTGTCAATAACTATTTTAAAAAAGGTTTATTTTCACTAACTTGAGTTAACAATTCATCATTCGAAAAATCTCGGCGAATATCAAATTCTTCCCAATCTCCATATTTTCCGTCAGCTTCGCCTAAATTCAAAACCCTCCGCCAAGCAAAATTTTCACGAACATCACTCGCATTCATTGGATTGATTCTTGAATACTCAATTGCCCCCAAATTTGGTACATCGTAAATATCTCGTATTCGATTATCATTCCACTGTTCAGGCAAAAATCCTTCAATTAAATAACAAGCGGATTGAATCAACTGTTTATGAGAAACAATCAAAACATTCTGGTTCGACTCCTCTCTCTTTAAACGCTCACAAAAATTTCGAAAACGCAAATAAACATCAAAAATACTCTCACCACCATCAAGCCGCATAAAAAATGGATCATTGTAGAGATATCTCATTGTAATTGGAAAATTATCAACTCGCTCATTCATATCTACGCGACCAAAAATTCCCCAGTTTCGTTCCGAGAGTAAGTCGTCAATCTTCCAGAAATGGCAATTTTCTCCACTTAAAATTGCAGCAGTTTCTCTTGCTCGAACAAAAGGTGAAGTATATTTCGAATCAAAAAAATCCAAACTTCCATAAATTTTCGAAAGTTCTCTCCTTGCTCTCTCAGCCTGCTCTTTACCTTTCGGCGAAAGCCGCTGTCGCCAGTCAGCACGCGCCTCAACCTTTTTTTCTAGATTAATTTTTTGCCCGAGCTTTTGCGCATGCTGAACAATGTTAGCCTCACTTTGCCCGTGCCGAATCATCACTAGTCGCAGCGGATTTGCCATTTTTTCCTTTCTTTTTATTTAAAAATTCTTAAGCTTTAAATATATTATATCATATATCATCATAAGCGTAAAGATGTAACTCTAAAAACGCACATCTTTTCCAAGCTTACAAAATTAGCCCCGTGGTTGTGCGTGTTCCACGGGGCTTCTTGATTTTACAAATGAGATTTTTGCGAACGGGGTTTTGCAGAAATTTCAAAGTTAAATCAAGGTTTGAATTTCGAAAAAGAAAACGGCCAAGAAAGTAATGAATAGTGGCGACAGATAACATTTTCGAAAATCAAAAATAATAAAATTAAGGAGATAAAATGCACGCAAAAACAACAAAATTTAAAAAAATAATATTCTTTATGATTGTTGGACTGGTAGCTCTTGCTTGGTTTGGTTCAGAATATCGATGGCAAAAATATCGGAATTATGAAAAAGAACACAACTGTGAATGGCAAATGATCAATGAAATGGAGATTTGTAAATAATGTCAGAAGCAGTTATTACTACAGAAAAAGATGCAAAGAAAATAGCGAATAAAAAACGTCGCGAATTATATGGTGAAGTCGTGCCATATGCGAACGGTCTTTTCGAAGGAGATTTAACCGCTGCTTCCAAAGAGCGCATGCTTGCCTCAATCCATATATCGATACTCGGACTAACTAAGACAAAACAAGCTCGACCGATTGAAGATTTAAAACGATTTATGATCATCTCAAGCCAGTTCGGAGTTAATCCGTTCAAGAATGAGATTTATGCAACTTATGTCTGGAACTCTTCAACTGAGCGCGAAGAGCTTACACCGATCATATCAATTCACGGTCTTCGAAAACTCGCTCGAAGAGGTGGTAAATATTCCCACACTGGAACGGCTGAAATCACTAAGAGCGCCGATGGACAGCTAGAGAGTGTTACTGTGCCGGTTTTTGGATTAGTTAACGGTGAGCCAAAAGAGTTTACTAAATACACAGCCTTTTATGAAGAATTCGTCCAGAAAAATAAAAAAGGCGAGCCAAAATCGACTTGGAAAAAAATGCCAATTGTAATGCTCACAAAATGTGCTGAAGCTAATGCAATTCGCCAAGCGTTCGATATTTCTGGAATTTATATTGAAGAAGAAATTTCGCGCGAAGACGAACAAATTATTAACCAAACCGAGGAGAAAATCAATGAATAGAGTTGATCACTTAAGCTACTCCGCTCTTGTCACCTTCCTGCGTAATCAGGTTGAATTTCAAAAGCGTTACATTGCGAAAGTCTACGATAATCCTTCGAGCCCATCAATGGTAGTCGGTAAAGCTTTTCATAAAGCGCTCGAAATTTACTACAAGGGCGGAACTTTTAATGAAGCTGCAGCTGCTGGGCTTGATGAAATAAATTCAACCAGTGATTACGAAATAGATTACGGCAAAACTGGTAGTCGTGAAAAAATGATTAAAGAATTTAACGATTCGCTGAACATTTATTTTGAAGAAGCGCCAAAATTCGAAGTTATCGATGCCGAAAAACGGCTCGAAGCTGAGATTTCGAAAGTGCCAATGGTTGGAATCATCGACCTAATCATTAAAGGTTCGGGAGATAAGCTCAAACTTAAAGATTATAAAACAGTTTCGTTTTACTCTTCCGCTACTAACGATCCGCTTGATCCGGAGTATCAGGAGAACTACAAATATCTACTTCAGGGCTCAATTTATCTAGTTTTGGCTGAAAAAGTTCTCAAAAAAGAAATTGAGAGTGTTGGTTTTATCGAAATCAAGAAAACTAAAAATCGAGATGGTTCACCCCAAATTCGCGAGTTCGAATATTCTCGAAATGATTTACTTGAGTTCTTGCCAACAACCGAAAAACTCATCACTAACGTTTTCGACTATGTTAATAACGATAATGCTAAATTCTTCCCTAACCCGAGTGATATTTTAAACGGACAAGAATCAATGGAAGTTCTTGCGAATATCGAAACTGGATTTGATAAAGCTAAAATTAAGCGCAAGATGAATGTTGCGGAGAAATTCAGCGAAAAGAATACAACTGTTGATTTGCTCGAAACTGATGGCGAAACTAATGAGAATTTAATCATTAAAAAGTTCTTAGAGTTCGGAATTGGTGGCGCAATTGGCGAAACCTTCACTGGTGCAAGCGTGATTCGTTACACTTTTCGACCGAACCGCGGAGTCGCAATGAAGAATATCGGCTCTCGTGCGGATGACTTGGCGATCGCTCTTCAAGCAAAATCGGTTCGCGTTCTTGCGCCAATTTATGGCACAAACTTAATTGGTGTAGAAATTCCAAACCCTGAGCGTAAAATTCTAGAGTTTGACGATTCTCTGCTTAAAAAAGGCACTTTCGAAATTCCGCTCGGCCAAGACATTTTCGGCGAAACTCACTACGGCGACCTCACCAAAATGCCTCACCTTTTGATCGCTGGACAGACTGGCTCTGGTAAATCGGTAATGCTAAATGTAATTCTCGAATCGCTCACTAAACAGCTTTCGACAGAAGAGCTCAAGCTTGTGCTGATCGATCCAAAGCAAGTTGAACTTGGATTTTATGAAGATAGCAAACATTTATTAAAACCGATTGTTACTAATCCAATTCATGCACAAGAAACACTCGCAGATTTAGTGGAAAAAATGGAATCTCGCTATAAAACTTTGCGAAAAGCTGGTGTGCGAAAAATCGAAGATTACAAAGGTGAAATGCCGCGAATCGTTTGCGTAATTGATGAATTTGCTGACTTGATGATGACATCTGGTAATAAACGCGAAGAATTTAAATTGAACATTAAAGGTATGATCGAAACAATTTTGCATTTTAATAAAGATTTTGATTTATCAGAAGTAAAATCTCTGGAAGATCTAAAAATTAACCCAAAAATGTCAGAGCTTGAAAAAGAAACGATTAAGGAACAGAAAAAAGCAATGAAAGAGCTCGAAAAAGCAATCCTTGAAGCTTCAGATTTAGGAATACCAAGTGCAGAAAGTTCGATTATTCGAATCGCGCAAAAAGCTCGAGCAGTAGGAATTCACTTGATTCTTGCAACTCAGCGACCTTCTGCCGATGTTGTAACAGGTTTAATCAAGGCGAATATTCCGACAAAGATTGCCTTCAGTGTAACCAACTCAATTAACAGCAAGATTATTCTCGACGAAACTGGCGCAGAAATGCTCACCGGAAATGGCGATATGCTCTATCAAGATCCACGAGCTAATCATCTGGAACGACTACAAGGATTCTATCTATGACAAAACCTGAATATCTATTAATTAAACAACTAGCGTATCAATTTTATAAAGAAAATCATTCAGCGAAAGCGTGGGCGGACTATGTCGCCGCCTATCGCTCAAAGCTGATAGAAATGAAAGATGAACGCCAAGTGGCAGAAGTCTTCGAAGAGTTCGAAGTCGATGAAATACGAGAATTTGTGGCTAAATATTATGAAAAAATGCCACCTCAAACACGGGAAGAAATTAAAAAAGTAATTGCAGCTCGTG
>CALAKV010000027.1 GCA_937922985.1 uncultured bacterium
TGGTGAGTTCATTGTTTTAAAGCCATTACCATTCTCAAGAATATCCCAAATGTCCATATATACTCTTTTACTTTTATCTGTATAAACGAGAACTCTTTCAAATAGTTCAGGTAATTTACCACTCCAGATAAATTCAATTCCATATTCATCGCGAACAGGCTTCAGAACAACCTTATTCCATTTCATATTTTTCATATTTACTCCTTATCTATATCTTCTATAATTATTCCGAAAAGATACCAACTTATACAAGCCATTATCAACCAAAGGATTGAGAAAGCAAGCTTAGAATTAAAGAGAAATAAAAGCGAAAGTATAATTGACAATAATCCATCTATATATAAAATTACTAAAATATTTGTTTCTAAAATTCTCATTGACCTAATATCTCCTTTGCATATTCTAACGAGAAACAAGTTATCGTAAAATCAAAGTTCTCATTACTTGGATAAATTAAATTTGTTCTATCTTGATTAGGTAGCTTTCTATCCCAATAAGCGAACGCTTCTTCGATTGTTTCGTGAACCGTGCCATTGGTATTAAATTTACCGTTCCGTTGAATTTTAATATCTCTAAACTTTGGTTTCGCCATATTAATTATCCTTATTGTTCATAAAACAAATATGTCTTCCATTCCTTAGGGTGTTTTTTAAAACTTTCTTTGATGTCTTCTTTTGAGCCAAAATATATTTTACTTTCCATATTTTCGCCAGCATTGAAATAACACAGTTTTTTATCTATTAGATTATAATAACCAAAAAATCTTTTCTGACTTGGATTCTCCCAATCAGGTTTAAATCCTTTGGCGTCTTGCTTGATAATTTCTTTGGCTTTTAAATATTTAAGATACTTTTTAGTTTTTTCTACGGTTTTAAATAGTAATCCTAAATCTTTTATATTTTTAACTTCCAAAGCACTCCAGCCAGAATAGTAATCAGTATTTATTTCTTTAAATTTTGATTTATAAATATCTATAGTGAAAAATATTTTAGGCTCTTTAATTTTTTCAAACCATTGATCAAAGTTCTCAATATCGTTTATCCATATAGGTGTTGTTATATGATTTTCGCTAATGAGTGTTATTTCGGATATTCCGTTTCTTTTTCCGGTTTCTTCACAGAAAATCTCACCAGCTTTTGCGAAAGGCAAATCTTTAAGCAATTTATAGCGTTTCATTTATTCTTCCTCGTCTACTTCAATGTCGAATTTGTCGGCGATTTCTTGGACTACTTCGATTAAATTTTGGGTTAGTTGTCTGAAATATTCGATTGTCAAACCTTCTTTATTGAGAAATTCCTCTAATTCTTCGGGTGTCATATCTGCTAAGTCGACTGATTGAAATTTTCCGTCGCGTTTGATTCGTGCGTAAATTCCCGAGAAGTTTCGTTCTTGTGGTTTCATTTTATTATCCTTTCTTTCTAATAATAATCTCGTCTGCTAAAATTCCAAATTTGAACTCGTTCAGCACTCCTGAGCCGTATCTCTCAACTTCAACTGAGGTGACATTCCTGATGAGCTTTCCGCCAATCATTAGTTGTGAAAATCCGTCGTCTTGTGTGATCACAACTGTTTGGTTTTTAAGGTCTAAGAGTTTCTCGTATTCGTCGAGTTTCTCATGCAGTAGTGCTGAAATCTTTTTGTATTTTCTGCTTTCCAATTCGCATTCTCGGAGTCTTTCTTCGAGTCCTCTTATCTTCTTTCTATTGAAAAACATTTTTCTCCTTTAATTTACTTTTGGCAATTAACTGTAGTATTTAGCTTAGCTTTAGTGCTTTTGAGTTCAGCTTCTGAGCCTATAAATAGCCCAAATGCACCCGAAAAGAGTATTAGGGTAATGATCGCAATCGCTCGCCAAGCCGACATCTTGAATTTTAAATCTCGCATAATCAGTTGGTTTATGTCAGTCTGCTTCATAGCTATCCTTTCTTTCTTTTCTTTTTCTGCTGACTGTCTAAGTATCTTTTTCGATCTTTAAAGCTTTGTTAATCTCTTCAGGTGTTTTTTTAAAAGTTCGCATTTTATGCTCCGGAACTTCGAATTTCTTGTTGAATAATTCAGCACAAGCTACACCTCGATATAACGCTTTCATTCAGCAGGAATCACCTTTACTGGAATTTGAGCTTGACTGTTTTTGAATTGAATTTCAATTTTCATATTAACTCCTTATTTATTAATAAAAATTTCAACCTGTTTAGCACCGTTTTTAAGTAGCCAATTACGAGCGTAAGTCGCATCGTTTATGGTTTTGTAGTTTTTAGAGTACTCAACTCCTTTTTCGTCTTTCCATCTAATTGTAAAACTATTCATTAATTAACTTCTTTCGTTTTCTTCGTTGTTTCTTACGTAGTGATTTCTTGCTCATTAAAATTCAACTTTCTTATGTTTTGGTTCGCCGAGATAATTTGTAATAATTTGAATTGCTTGATCGTAACCAACGGCGAATTTAGCATAATAACCAGATTCGATTAGCTTATTTAACATTTCTGTCTGTTCTTCAATATGCTTATTTTTACGAAGTGTTCCATCTTTCTTATAAAGTTGAGTTCCTTCAGCTTTAAGTTCGAGAAATAGACCGCCAACATCTTGACTATAAATACCATAGCCACTTTTTGTATCTACGGCGATCATCTCTCTCGGACAAGCAATGAACAGATCCGGCCAAGCTCGAGATTTCTGAAATTTCTTGTGCTTGGCGGCTTGGCCTGGGCTCATTTTCATTCCGCTTGAAAAATCTGTTCGAAATAACACATCAGGATAATTCTTGCGCAGGTAGTCGCAAACTTTGAGATGCAAAATTTCTTCTTTCTTGATCATCTTAACTCCTTAAAATGGAATATCACTTAAATCAACTGGTTCATCGAAGTTTTCGGGTGCTTCGAGTTCTTGATTTTCAGGTTTAGTTTCAACTTGAGTTTTTGAAGTATCAGATTTTGGCTCATAACCGTAAATTCGGCGGTTGATCGATTTTTTGACCTTGCCGTCCTTCTCATAAGTTCGGTCTTCATCTTCACTAACTTTGAACCAGGCAGTGCAGCCAACTGTTTTTTCGAGTAATACTGCAAAATCTGCCAAGTTTTTAATCTGCTGGATTTTCTCACGAATCTTTTGCTTGATATTTTCATCTTCTTGGTTGTGAACTAAAATCTTGCGAACAGTATCAATTGAGATCCTGCGCGTATCTGGAGTATGCAACCAAAGCCGCGCACGATCTTCGGCCGAATCGTTTTCAACGAAGATTTCAGCGTAAGGCTTGTCATCATGCTTATCAATTTTGGTTTTAGTGATTTTTACTTCATGCACACCAAACTCGAAATAGCCGCTTTCTTTAGTTTCTTCTGGTGTAATTGTAATACTTTTGAGTTCTTCCTGAGTCATAAAATCCTTTCATTAAAATAATAGTTTTTCTACTTCTTGTTCAACTAATGTGAGAGCAGATTGTTCGAAATAAATCGCTCGCTGGATCTCTTTTTCGAAATCCTTACGGTTAAGTTCGAAGATTAAGAGTTCGAGCTGTGGCGCAAGAGCGAAAGAGTCTGAATACATTGCAAAGTAGAGTTTTTCGAGCTTTTCGTTAACTGCAAAATATTGAATAATTTGTCGTCTGTATTCGCTAGGTGGTTGTTGTTCATAAAACGCTCGCACTTGTTTCCAGTTGTCTAAACATTTAATTTCAACTGCTTCAGTGATTTCGCCTTTTTCGTTAGCAATTTCACCATCTGGTGAACAAATGATATTTTCGTTAATGTCAGATTGCCAAACCCGACCTTCGATAATTTCTTTGCCAAGTTTTTGGGCAACCTTTTCACGCGCTTCTTCTTCAAGTATTTCACCACGAAGAGCGGCAGAATATTTACGATCTCCTAAGCGATCTGCGTAATCGTTCTCGTTGATTGGTTTGGCGATTCGTTCTGCGATTAGCTTATAAATTGCATCGCCAAGCTCAACTTCACATTCTTTTTTCTCAACTTCAGCTTCGCCAATAAGTTCTTTAAGTTCTTGAATTGTTAAGTTTTTTGGTTGTCCTTTCTGGTTGAGTGGAATTTCGATTTTTAACTTTTCCGCAAGATCTAACCATTCAGATTTTAAAACCGTTCGAGGTGTGCCGAACTCCTTGGCTTTACTTCCGCTGATTTTGCCTTCACGGAAGTGTAGCCATTCATCTGATCGTTGTTCAAGGTTTAAGATTTTCATTATTTCAATTGACCTTTCAATTCGTCCTTAATTTTAATTAACTCTTCAATTACTTCATTATTACCTTTGAATTTATTAACTCCTTTAACGAAATTAGCTTGAAGTTCTTTAAGGTTTTTCGAAGATTTAAGCTGAGTGATAAGTTCTTGCGAATTATCTTTAACTTCTTTTTGCTGTTCCTGCTCATCTTTATACAAAAATTTATAGCCGACCGTATCACTTCGATTAAGATCTCGACCAAACATTTTACCAAGATGTTCAACTGCATCTTTTATTGCATAAGATTTAGCAGCAGGGGCGGCTAACTGAACGGCGTTATTCTTAATATTGGCAAGGTCTGCAGCAGATTTACCAGCGTTTGTTTGGAGTGGACTTGCGCCAACACCATCGTGAAAACTCCACTCGCCAGTGATTGGGTTTTTGTAATGAACCCGAACTGTTGCACAAACACTTTGTGCGAGCTGCGAAATGCTTAAAATTTCAATTCGCCACTCTTGGAAAATCATATCAAGCAGCATTTCGATTTTATCGATTGGAAGATACTTAACATTTTTTGCGGTAGGGTGATTTTTAAGCCACTTAGTGTTTACAGGATTGTTTAAGATAGTTTTCAATCGGGCTGAGTCTTTTATTTCTTCAATCCTAACTTCGTTATTTACATATTTGACTAAACTGTTCATCTTAAAATCCTCCTTCGTTGTATTGTCGCCAAGCTTCAACACTTGGTGATTCTTCCCAAAAACCGATGCTATCTAAATAATCGTTAAATTCTTCATCAAATATATCGCCTGCGATTGTGGCATAGTTTTTGCCGTCACAATCGACATCTTCGATATAAGCTTTTTCTTTCAAAACGATTTCAAAGAATAATTCTTTAATTTGTTGGTTGGTTAATTGGTTATCATTCATATTTTCTCCTTATGTTGGTTAGTTCATAAATTTCAAGTAAGATCCGTTATTGTATGCTGCCCACGCTCGGTAACCTTGCGATTGCCAGATTTTGAAAGCAATCTCGGTATTCTTGGCTGGATTTGCTAAAATGCTTCGGCTGTGGCCGTGAATACTGTTGATCTGGAATAATCCGTAGTCGTAAGTTCCGTTTGTATTTAATCCGGAATTGTCTGATCTTGGATTGCAATTACTCTCCGCTCGAGCGATTGCCAGCATAACTTTTGAATTCCACGGGTATTTTTCAACCAATTCTCGAAACTCTTCGCACCGACCAGCAACCTGTGAACTCGCAATTTTGGGCGAGGGCTGAACTCGAACCTCCACAGTTTGAGCTGAGCTTGGCTGTTTAGTCGCAGCTTCGAGAGTTGGTTTTAATTGTGGCGAATTCGCCATAGTTAAACCTATCGAATTCGATACCTTTGGATTTACTTGTTTTGGTTTAAATTTCGAATAGTCTCAACTAATTTATCGTTATTTACTTTTGTGTTAGCTTCGCCTTGTTTCATGCCAAAGTAGAAAGCTAAACCAGCAATAACGGCTGTGTAAATTACAATTGTTTTAGTTGTTTCGATTAATTTTTTCCAGTTAAATTTCTTAATATTTTTCATTTTATTTTCTCCTTGTTTTTGTTTTGTTGGTTTGAGTTCAATTTTAGAGTTCTTGATTTTTTCGAACTCTTTTTCGAACTCGGTTTCGTTAATTTTGTTCATAATTCCCTTTCTCAGGCTGTTCAAGCTGATAACTACAGTTGCGAGATGACAAAACCCGCAACTGCTCGGGTGGGCATCGTTATCAGCTCAAATAGCCTGAGAAATTATTAAATCTTCGAAATCTATTCGTTGGTTTTTCTTAATTCTTTACTATTTAAACCACTTTTGAAATCTTAGATTGATTTGATATAATTGCCAGATTGTTAAAGTATGAATTTATTTATAGAGTTTTTCTTGTCTCTATGGAATGATTAGTACAAATCTCAATCACTCCATTTGAAACAACAAAAGAGCCGACACCACTGCTGATGTGTCGGCTCTTTTGTGTTTTCCAAGAAAGGAAATTATGAAAAACACGAGTCAGTCTATACACCTAACTCGTGTTCTTAATTTGGCTGGGATGGAGGGATTCGAACCCCCGAATGCCAGGACCAAAACCTGGTGCCTTACCACTTGGCGACATCCCAATACCCAACCATTTTACCAAATTATAATCTAAAAATCAAGTATTATCGTGGACATTTTTTAGCAATTTCACGCGCATTTCTAGTGATTTGATCAAGTAAATTTGCCTTTCGAATATTTTCATAAAGAACTTTGGGAATTTCATAATCTTTATTTTTCAAAGCTTGTTCAATTAGAAATAACGAAATTTTTGGATTTTTTGGTAAAATTGAGCCGTGCAGATATGTTCCGATCACATTTTTATAAATCGCACCCTCAAAATTTCCGTCAGGTGTGTTTCCTGCGCCACTTTTAACGCGCGCCAATGGCTCATTCTCTTTCGAAAGATAAGTTTTTCCACTATGGTTTTCATAACCAATAATTTCACCAAACTGATCAGATTCTTCAACAATATTGCCAATCATTCTCTGTTCACTGCCAACTGTTTTAACACCCTTAAATAAGCAAATCCCTTTGATTTTATCACCATTTACAGTTTCAAAAGAATCACCAAAAAGCTGGTACAATCCACAAACCATTAACATTGGTACACCTTTTTTGGCAAGCTTTCGTAATTTTGGTGCAATTTTCAGCAAATCATCTTGAATTTGGCTCTGGCCCGAATCCTGACCGCCCCCGCCAATAATAATATCAACATCCTCAGGAAAATCATCTCCAGGATTATATTCAACAATTTCGTATTTTATTCCACGAAGCTCCATCTGTTTTTCTAATGCTAAAATATTGCCATAATCACCGTAAATATTCATATTTTTAGCATAAAGCCACAAAATTTTTAAATTCATAAAACCCTCTCCACTTCTGAAATTTTCGAAAGTTCTTTTCTAATTTCCAACATTGCAGTATAAGTTGCATAAATCCGCTTATCTTTTTTTCCTTTTTCGATAAAATCAATAACAGATTCAGCGATATCAATATTCACACTATCTTCTTCAAAATCAACATCATCATGAAAAAGTCGAAGCGCCATATCATAGGCTCGATTACCTGAAATTGCTTGGACGCCAGCGTGCTTCAAGACTGAAAAATCTACATCCCAAAGCCAGCTCATATCACGGCCATCTGCATAATTATCATTAACCGCAATCATTGTATCATATTTATCAGGCTCAAAATTTCGCAAATTTATTCGAAAACCAGCCGGATTTTTAACTAATATAATCTCAATTTCTTTACCATTAATTTTTATTTTCTCACCTCGACCAAAAGCTGGCTGAATTTTCTCTGCCGCGCAAATTACTTTTTGCCGATTGATTTTAAGTTTTTCGGCATTCAGAATTTCTTCAACCAAAGCGATCGCAGCAGTTAAATTTAAAATATTATGAATCCCACCAATTTTGAGCTTAAACTCATCAGTTCTTCCACTCCAAGAAATTTTTGCAATATTATTCGAAAAATCCTCAAGCAAAACATTTGCTGAAATTTTTTGATGTGATTTTTCAGAATTTTTTAGATGAATTTCATCATCATTTGGAAAAAAATCTGCCAATTTTTGGTTAAATCCAAACTTAACAACTTTTGAAAAATCTTTCGAAAATTCCTTTGTACCTAAAAAATTATCGTTAGCATTTAGAACGACTGAACCAGAAGTATTTTCACCAATCTTATGCAATAATTTTGCAGTATAGTCAATTTCACCAAATCGATCGAGCTGGTCACGCATCACATTTAAAAGAAGCGAATATCGTGGCTGAATTAACTTTACAAAATGAGTTGCATGAGCTTCATCAAGTTCCAAAACGGCAATGTCGGCCTCAAGCTTGCCACTCCAATTAGCTTCAGAAAGAATTGCCGCACCTACACCACGAACAAAGTTCGAACCAGTTTTATTCGAAAATACATTTAATCCTTGGCTTTCGAGTAGTTCAACAACCATTTTTGTAGTTGTAGTTTTTCCATTCGTGCCACTAATTACTACAACACCATATTTTAAGCCTTTTAACATGTTCGAAATAAAATTCGGATTAATTTTTTCCATAACAAGCCCAGGCAACGCCGAACCGCCACCTTTCAATCTTGAAATCGCCTGAATAATTTTTCCAATAATTATCAAAATTCTATTTTTCATTATTTCCTCGGTTTTGTTATGTTTGCGTCTCTACCATAAAAAGGTAGTGCAATTTTATCATTTTTACCATTTTTCAAGCTTTCGAAAGCAATTTCTCGCCAATTTTCATCACTTTTCACTGCGATAATTGGAATTTCTAAGCCATCAGCTAAAGTGTTTGCAACTGAAGCTCCGATTCTTAATCCCGTAAAACTCCCCGGCCCCGCAAAAAAACCAATTCCAGTAAAATCTTCATATTTTTTGCTAACAGAATTCAAACATTCCTCTAAAAAAGCCAGAATATCTCGCGCCATATTTCGGTCCAGTTCTTTTTCGAAAAAGTTTTCATCAAGCCAAATTTTGCATTTCTCTGTTGATGTATCTAAGAATAAAATCATTACACTTCTCTCACTTTAACTTTTCTTTGATTTTCATTTAAACTTTTAAAAACCAGCTTCAAATGCTTTTTTGGTAAAATTTCAGCTAGATCACCAGCCCATTCAACCACTGTTACATTTTTTGGATTACTTAAATTTTCAGCAAGCTCCATTTCCATAATTCCATAATCATTCAATCTATAAAAATCATAATGCGAGAGTGTTAGCTTCTTACCTTCATAAACCCGCGATATCGTAAAAGTCGGGCTTTGAACCGTTTCAGAAATACCTAAACCTTTTGCCAAGCCTTTTGTAAAAGTAGTTTTTCCAGCACCAATATCACCAATAAGCTCCAAGACTATTCCTCCAGAAATTTGCCTACCAATCTCTTCGCCGAAAGCAATCATTTCATCTGTTGAATTTATTTCTTTTTCGAAATTCATAATAATATAATTATATCACGTTTCAGGATTCATTCAAAATATCGAGTATTTTATCCTTTCGAAGATTAAAATTAAGCAAAATAACTGCCAAAATTAAGCAAAAATAGCAAATTAGCATTTCACTAAAGCCGAAGCTGATTTCTAACTGCGCTCCTTTGATTTTTGAAAATTCACCAATTACAAAAATTGAATATTTTAAAATTAATTCTGCAATAAAGCCAAAAAAATGAGCAATTGGTGAAAATATTGCAAAAATTCCCGTTAAAAAAGTTGCGAGCATCGCACTTGGCACAAATGGTAAAACTAGCATATTCGCAAATATTGATATTACGCTAACCGCACCAAAAGTGAAAATTATCAGCGGAAGTGTTACAATTTGAGCGCTAAAAGTTTCGAAAAATAATTTTAAAGCAGAATTTAGCTTTTCTGGCTTTGCGAAAAAGATTTTCTGTAATAGTGGCGAAAGAATTAAAACACCAAAAAATGAAGCAAACGATAATTGCCAGCCTAGATTAAGCAAGTTTGAAGGTTCGAAAATTAAAGTTATCGCCGCTACAAAAGTTAGAAGAAAATACGCTTGGGCTTTTCTACCAAAATACCATAAAATTAAACCAAAAATTGCCACAATCCCTGCACGAATCATCGACGGCGTAAATCCAACTACAAAAACAAATCCTAAAACCAGTAAAATCGCTACAAATAGAGCTATCTTTCTTGAAATTTTATTAAAAACTCGCCGGGCTGCCATCACTAAAACAGTTAAATTATATCCACTCGCAACCACAATGTGCGTTAAAGCTGTGATCGTTAAGGCTTTAGAAATCTCCTCCGGCAAAGAATTTTTCTGCCCTAAAAGATAACCGAGCCCCAAATCAACCTCTGGTGAA
Organism: uncultured bacterium; assembly: GCA_937922985.1. GTDB lineage: Bacteria > Patescibacteriota > Saccharimonadia > Saccharimonadales > Saccharimonadaceae > Nanogingivalis. Next base: position 10,072 of record CALAKV010000027.1, read on the forward strand.
GGAATGAATTTTCGAACTCCTTCAGCGAAAGAATCTCGCATATCGCGGATAAAATCACTCTTTGGGCTAATTTTCATAAGTCTTCCCCGATGAATTGAAATCGCAAAATCACCAAAACCTTTAGAAATTTTCCCTTTTACTAAAATCTCATCGCTCCTACGAATTTTTTGATTTGTTTTTAAGCTAATAAAAGCCTTTCCATTAAATTGTTTATTCGAAATTCCTATAACTTTTGCACGAATTTTTAAGCTTCCATCTTCCTTAAGATCTGGATCTTCAAGAACAGTAGCTCGAACAGTTACATCTTTTTTAATATTTTGTGCGATCTTTAAATTTTCGAAATTATAAACTGAACCTCGCCACAAAGAAAGCAAAATTCCAGCGATTAAGGCTAAAATTAAACAAAACTTTCGAGCAAAAATCCAAGAGAATAAGAATAAAATTATTGCTAAAATTAGCCAAACAATTGATTTAAGACTTGTATTTTTCGAAAAAACCGAGAAGATAGTGCCAAAAATAATTCCACCAAAAAATACAAAATTAAGATAAAATCGGTGAATATGAGCTTTAGGTTTCATCATTCTTGGAATTGGCGTTTTTTATTTCGATAAATCCGATAGTTTGTAAAAACCATTGGCAAGATTGACAAACTTGAAATCAAAATCATAATCCTCATTGATAATTCACCTGACGGATCTACTCCTTGAAGCGCAAAAAATAAAATCGCAAATAAAGAAATAGCAATAACCGAAACGGTATTCATTCCGATTTCATACAAAAACAAATATTGCATGCGCATTCCGGATTCATCAGCTTCACCATACAAACCTTTGAAATTCGCCATATTAAAGCCATTCATCGCCATTGCAGCAATAATTTCTAAAATTCCAAGTAAAAGCGGATTCGACGAAATAAAAATCCTAAGTGAAAAAACTAGTCCCATAAAAACAGCCCCGATTTTTAAAAGTCCTCGCTCTTTATTTTTATCAATCACTTTACCGTAAATAAAAGCTGAAACCAAAGCTGCAATCGAAGAAAGCGAAGACAAAACTCCAGCTGAACCATAAGCATTAATACCTTTTAGTAAAAAGACCGGCGCAAAAAAGCTCCAAATATATAAAGAATTCCAAGCCATTCCACAACTATAACAAATAACCAAAAGATGCTTATAATTTCGCCATGGAAAACCTCTAAAACTTATTTTTCGAACAGGCTTCACTTGCTCTTTTGTTGTTAAAAGTGGAATTGTTGTCAAAACTAAAATCACCGAGGACACCACAAAAAGCTTCTCAACTCCAAAAAATATCGCAAGAAATCCACCAATTGCAGGAGTTATACTACTCGAAATATGCTCCAAAATATAGGAAATTCCAAGCTGTTTTCCAACTTTTTTAGCAGTTTTAGCTTTCGAAAAATCAACATTATACGAGATATTTTCAACCGAAGTCGATATTCCTTTAAAAACTGCACTAATAAGGGCTACAATCAAACCCATTTCCCTACCAAAAATTCCCATTGAAGCCATTAAAACTAAAGCTGGAATAAACAGAATATTTGCAAGTAGCATTCCATGCTTTGGGCCATTTTTTGAAATATAGAAAAGAGCAATTATCGAACCTGCAAATTTTGCAATGTAATAAATTAAAATACAAATAGGGATAATCCAGATTGAATGCGTAAACTTATAGATATAAATTAGGCTAAAAGTACTTGTTAATTTTGTTGCGAAGACTCGCATATTTTTCGAAACATACAAAACAGCCATTTCATCAAAAGAAATATATTGCCAATAATTTCGAATTTTTAAAAAAGGTTTTAATATTTTTTTAAGCATAAGTATTTATATTTTATCATATTTTAATAGCCTTAAAAAGGTTTAAAAGCTTTATTTTTAAATTAATAAGTGATAGAATTAAAGTATGAATATTTATTTTTCTGGAATTGGTGGCGTTGGAATTGGCGCTCTTGCAAGTATCGCCCACAGTGCTGGCTATGGTGTTTTTGGCAGCGACCAAAATTCAAGTTTAATGATTGAGGAGCTTTCAAAAAAAGATATAGAAATTGAAATTGGCAAACAAGATGGAGATTTTTTAAAGCAAAAATTCATCGAAAACGGTATCGATTGGTTTGTTTATACTGCAGCCCTACCTAAAAATCATCCCGAACTTTTAATGGCAAAGAAATTGGGAATAAAAATTAGCAAACGTGACAAGCTTTTGAACGAGATTATCAATTCAAAAAAACTCAAACTTATAGCAATTTCTGGTACTCACGGTAAAACCACAACCACAGGAATGGCGATTTGGGCTTTTCAGCAATTGGGAATTCCAATAAGTTGGTCAATCGGTACAACAATTTCCTTTGGTGCGAGCGGTTTCTTTGACCCAGAAAGTGAATATTTTATCTATGAAGCTGATGAATTTGACCGAAACTTCTTGCATTTTACGCCATCAGTTAGCTTAATCACTTCAATTGACCACGATCACACCGATATTTATAAAACTCAGAAAGATTATTTTGAAGCTTTCGCAGAATTTGGATCACAAAGCGATTTTATTATTTCCTGGAAAGATCAACACCCAGAAATTTTCGAAAATCTAAAGAACAAGGTAATTTTATCTCAGCCAGAAGATAATATTAATCTTCCTGGAATTCACAATCGAAAAAATGCTAGTTTAGTTCTTGAAACTATTGATTATTTAGTTGAAACCCAAAATCTTAAAGCTCCAAAAGATTTTTATGAAAAAGCAATTTCAGCACTAAATAATTTCCCTGGCACAAATCGCCGTTTCGAAAAAATAACAAACAACGTTTATTCTGATTATGGCCATCACCCAAAGGAAATTCAATCAACGCTTCAAATGGCAAAAGAAATAGCTGAAAAGCAAGGGTTCTCTGGAGTATCATTAATTTATCAACCGCATCAAAATATTCGACAAATTGAAGTTCAAGATGAATATACGCCAGAAATCTTTGAAAATGCCAATGAAGTTATTTGGCTACCAACATATTTAAGCCGTGAAAACCCAGATTTCGAAATACTTTCACCAGAGTTCCTTTCAAGAAAAATATTAGAAAAAACAACAATTTTAGATTTTTCAAATAATCCAAAAGAATTAATAGAGAAAATTTTAAGTTTAAAAGCAAAAAACCGATTAATTCTAGCAATGAGTGCTGGCTCACTTGATGGCTGGATTCGAAAAAATATCAAATAATTCAATAAGATTGCACCAAAAATATGGTGCAATTTTTACAAAATAAAAAAGCGGAAAAAACCGCTTAGAATTCAAAATGGTGCGCACGAGAAGACTTGAACTTCCACGAGCCGAAGCTCACTAGCCCCTCAAGCTAGCGCGTCTACCAATTCCGCCACGCGCGCAAAACCATTTTAATTATACCAAAACTATGGTGTCTTGTAAAGAGTTGATTTTGAAGCAGACCAATATATTACATCTGCGTATCTATTAACTTCTGTTACAAAAGTATTATTTGCTGAATATGCCTGAACTGATTTTCGAAAAACATAACTTGTTTTAGTCTGGCCAAGACCAATGGCGACTGAATTAGCTAGCCAACGTTTAGTAAATTTAGTTATTTGTAACTTTTTCTCATTCGAGCTTTGAGCGGTTCTTGAATTTAGCAAAAGATCATCAGCAACCGCATCATTATAATTTGAGAAGTTCAATCCCTTTTGACCAGATTGTGAAGAATGCCAAAAAGCGTAGATATCAGGATCAGCGCCAAGATCAATCTCATAAACTAAAATACTATAGTTTCTTGGCTGGAGTATTGATTGAACGAAAGATCCGGTTTTATCATTTTTATCAATTACTGTTAATTTTACATCAAACCCAAGCTTTTTAAGCTGACTCTTAATTTCTTCAGCGGCTTTCTTATAGTTATAAACACTAGTTGTTGCAATATTTAAAATAGCTGTCTTACCATCTTTTTCTAAAATACCATTCGAATTTTTCTTCCAGCCGGCTTCATCTAATATTTTTTGCGCTTGGTCTAAATCATATTTAGGAACGCTCAAATCTTTAGTATTTAAAAACTGATTCAAAGTTGGAAAATCAAGTTTATCAATAAATTCCATTTCTTTTCGAACTTTCGAAATATCAACCCCAGTTTGAATAGCTTTTCGAACCTTTAAATCTTTCAAAACTGAATCAGAATTATTCAAAAAAGCATAAATTCCACGATTAACATTATTTTCTCGAGATTTTAATTTGTCCCGCTCAGATTCTGAAAATTCACTAATTTTAAGACTTGGCGATGCGACAATCTCACCAGAGATCAAAGCATTTTTAAGCTTAGTTTCATCTTTAAAGGCAATAATATCAAAGTTATCAATATAAGCCTCACCCTTATAATATCGCTTGTTTTTAACTAATGAAATAGTAGTTTTATCACCATCATCCTGAACAGATTTAAAATTAAATGCACCAGAAGTTATCGGGTTCTTCGAAAAAGCACTTTCGCGGGTCTTCTCTATTTGAATATCTTTTAAAATATGCTCTGGCAATATTGAAAAATTAAAACTATACAAAATAGAAGAAGAACTTGACGGCACTTTAACACTAAATTCATAATCACTATTTTTCGAAATCTCAACATTTTTCCAGGCTTTAAAACCAGAAGGATTAATTGATTGCTCTCTCAATAGCTTTATAGTGAAAATTACATCATTGGCTGTTATTTTTTGACCATCAGACCAAACAGCATTGTTCCGCATTTTAATTTTAAAGTTTTTATAATTATCAGATGTTGAAACACTTTCAGCTAAATCGCCTTTCAAATTTCCCGTTTCATCAATATTATAAAGACGAGAAAAAGCAATTTGTTCGAAAGATTTTTCAGTATCAGTCGAGGTAAATAGTGGATTCAAGGTTTTAACTTCACCCAAAATTCCTTCCGAATAAGTTCCTCCTCTATGAAAAATATCCTCACTATAGTTTTCAGCACTTAACCCGCGAAAAACACCAACAGAAAAAATCAAAATAGATACAACACAGATCCAAGAAATAACTATTTTTCGAATATTCGACAAATTCTCAAAACGACCAAAAAACATTTTTTTCGTGTGAGAAGCGATAGCCTTTTCAACTAGATCTGCTCTTTCAGCTAAAGTAACCTTATTATTAAAAGTTTGAATTGTTTTATTTTTTGATACCTGATCTCTATTTTTTTGAGAAATAGCAGAAACTCGTCTAACCTTTTTAGGGCTATTTTTAAAGTCCATTAAAACTCCTTTTTATTTAGGCAAAAGCAAAGTTGTAAGAATTGATGCAACAAAAATAAATGCAAAGAAAACTGTTGCCCGAAAAATACTCTTTTCAACACCGCGTCGCTCAGTATAAAGCTCGCCGGAAGCCCCAAACCCTGCCCCTAAAGTTGCTCCTCGTTGTTGTAAAAGCACTAAAATCATCATTAAAACACCAGAAATAACAGTTGAAAACTGTAAAATAATATCAATATTCACTATAAAATCTCCTTTTCATCTTCAATTCTTAAAAATTGACTCAAACTATAATTTAGCAAGCTCATAGCCGCTCCTACAATCACAGAATTCCAAAATCCCATTGAAATATTTGGTGCTAAAAGTATCGAAATCCAAACAATCATACCATTAACTATCAGCGTAAAAAAACCAAAAGTCAAAATAATCATTGGAAGTGATAAAATTGTAAGAATAGTTTTAAGTGTGCTATTTACAATTGAAAAAATTAAACCAGCAAGAAAGAAAGTTCCCGCACTGTGGTTGCTAACATTTCCAAAAATAGAAATTAAAATCCATAATAAGAAACTATTTAAAAACCACCGATTTATAAATTCTATCAATTGCTTCTTCACATATATAATTTTATCATATTTTAGCAATAAAAAAAACACCTTTTGGTGAATTTTCTAATATATTGGAGGGTCTGATGGGGCTTGAACCCATGACACCCTGCTTAAAAGGCAGGTGCTCTAACCAGCTGAGCTACAGACCCACTCACTGAATACATATTAAAGTATATATCAATTATTTTTAAAAGTCAAGAGTTTTTCTCAATTTTCTTAAATTTAAATGAGGTTATATTTAAAATAGAAAAAATAACTCCCGCCAAAATGACCCAACTAGCCCATTTTTCAAGCGGCTGCGAAATACTTTTCGAAAGTAAATCTGGTAAAAAAACTTTTTCGAAATACGAAAGTGACACTAAATATGTAAAAATCGCTGAAAATATCGAAGAAAGTATACCAAAAAGCCATTTTTCCTGTTTTGGATTTTTTGCTAAAATTACCAAAGCTGGTGCTAAAATTAAAAACAAACCAACAATTCCGCTCAAAGTTGATTCTGGAATTACTAAATTTGAAGTTGTTAAAAAAATAGTAATATCTTTATTCCAATATCTATTCAAAACAATTCCCGCGAGAATAATAAGATTGAAATAGCCCATTTTACGCCGAGAGAGTGTTAAAAAAATCGAAAGAATTACAATAAAAATAATTGTTGTCATAGCAATATTATAGCATAAGCTCTAAGGATGCTCAAATTATTTTATAAAAATAGAACAACTGCGCTAACATATTGTCTCATAAAATAGCCGAGCTATTAAATAACTCGGCCAACTATTTAAAATAATGATTTTTTAGATTTCTTAAATTCTGTCAAAAGCTCTTTTTGTTTTTTCGAAAGCTTTGTAGGAGTTTCAACAATGATCGTCACAATTTGAGCACCTCTTCTTTCGGTTCGAAGGTGAGGCACACCGTGACCTGAAAGCTTAAAGTCAGTATGGCTTTGCGTTCCAGCTGGAATCTTCATCGTTAGCTTTCCGTCAATTGTTTCAACTTCAATTTCAGCACCAAGCGCAGCATCAATCATTGAAATTCTCTCTTCACTTAAAATTAAATCACCTTCACGCGTAAATTTTTTATCAGCTTTAACATAGATGTTTACATATAAATCACCTTTTTCGCCACCCTTAATTGCTTCACCACGTCCAGAAAGCCGAATTGTTGCGCCATCATCAATTCCCGCTGGAATTTTAAGTTTTATTGTTTGCTTTTTACGCAAAATTCCGGCACCACGACAAACTGAACAATTTTGCTTTGGAATCTCACCACGACCATCACAAGTCGGGCAAGTTACAGTTTGTTGAATTGGGCCAAAAAGAGTTTGAGTGGCGCGAGTTTGCTGACCGCTTCCATTACAATCTGGACATTTTTGCATTCCGTGACCAGGCTCTGCACCAGAGCCATCACAATGTTCGCACTCATCATCTAGATTTAATGAAATTTCAGTTTCAGTCCCAAAAACTGCCTCTTTAAAATTCAAAGTTAGATCTACTTCAACATCACGGCCTTTTTTATTTTTCGAACCGCGGCCATTCGAAAATCCGCCGCCAAAAATTCCGTCAAAAATATCACCAAATCCGCCGCCAAAATCAAAATTAACATTCTGGCCCGAAAATCCGCTAAAACCTTCAAAAGGATTTCCACCAGAAAACCCACCAGAGTTTCCGCCAACTCCCGCATGGCCAAACTGGTCATATCGCTGGCGCTTTTCTTTATCTTTTAAAACTTCATAAGCTTCATTCACCTCTTTAAAAGCCTTTTCATCCCCACCTTTATCTGGATGAAGCTCGACTGCTTTTTTTCGAAAAGCCTTTTTAATTTCATCAGCGCTGGCGTCTTTTTTTACACCTAAAATATCATAATAATCTGTTTTGCTCATATAATATATTATAGCAAATTAGCACTTGAAGTGCAAGAGTGCTAATTATTATTTTCTATATTTTTTAGCCGAGATTCCAGCCAGTTTCTTTGTTTTCATTTTGATTATTTGGATTAAAATTTTCCATATCCTATATTGTATCACCAAACCAGCTTTTTATCAAAAATTATTCCGATTTTTTCTTAGAATTTTCTTTAATTACACTCTTAATATAGCCGTTTAAATTATTGTCAATCCGATTAATTTCAAAAGTTAAATAAGCTAACCATCCGAATATAATTACTATCAAAATAATAGTAATGAGTTTTTTGTCATTCTTATTAATAAACTTCATATAAATATCCTCAATTAAATAGCTCACCCTTATAAAAGCTATTTGACAGTAACCGCAACCGCATCGTGCGGAACATAAATATTTCGAGTAAATCTACCCATATTTATTTTACCAAACATCGTTCTATAGTAAAAAACTCCTGAAACCTGAACCATAATTTCCCTATTAATTCTTAATCTTCTTGTCAAAAATTCTCTCCATTACTGAATAGCATTCTAACTAAAGAATGTACTACCCGCAAAACTATTATCCAGATGAAAAGCAACATCACGAGTGTTAGCTTTAGTAGTAAAAGAAAAACCAAAAATAAAAAAATTACTACGGTAAATAAAAAAAATACTACGGTAATAAATACATTTTTAACCGTATTAAATATCTTTTTCGCCATAGAAAATACCTCTTTCTAAAAGTGCAAGCCTTGGGTGAGCGTCATTTAATTATAATAAATGAAATTGAAAAAAATCAATGCACAAAAAATGCCCAGTTCAACCTGAGCATTTTTACTTTTCGAAAGGTGGATTTTCGAATTATTTCTTATCAATAACTTCGCCTTCAACTGGCTCGTCATTATCTTTTTTGTGAGAAGTTTTAGCTTTCTCACCAGCTTCACCCGCATTATCTGCGCTTTGAGCCTGATACAATTTTGCACCAATTGGCATAATTGCATCTTGAAGATCTTTAGCAGCTTTTTCAAGCTCATCTTTACTATCGGCATTTTTATGTTTTTTAGCCTCTTCAACAGCTTTCGAAATCGCCTCTTCATCTTCTTTCGAAATCTTATCTTTGAATTCGCTTGGCATTTTTTCTGCTTGGTAAATGGCATTCTCTAGCTGATTTTTAGCATCGATCAGTTCGCGCTTCTTCTTATCTTCATCGGCGTGGAGTTCAGCTTCTTTTTGAGCTTTTTCAATATCTTCTTTGCTCATATTTCCTGAGTTTTGGATTGTGATATTGTTCTCTTTACCAGTTCCTTTATCTTTAGCAGTAACTGTTAGGATTCCGTTAGCATCGATATTAAAAGTAACTTCAATTTGTGGAACTCCTCGTGGTGCTGGTGCAATTCCTGAAAGTACAAACATTCCAAGAGATTTATTGTCAGCAGCCATTTCACGCTCACCTTGAAGCACATGAATTTCTACTTGCGGCTGATTATCAGCATAAGTTGAGAAAACTTGTGATTTTGAAGTTGGCACAGTCGTGTTTCGATCAATCATCGGAGTTCGAACACCACCAGCAGTTTCGATTCCAAGTGTCAAAGGTGTAACATCAAGAAGTAGCACATCTTTAACATCTCCAGCCAAAACACCACCTTGAATTGCAGCACCAACAGCCACAACTTCATCGGGGTTAACACCTTGAGTTGGTTTTTTACCAAAGATTTTTTCAACTTTTTCAACCACAGCTGGCATTCGGGTCATACCACCAACCATCACAACTTCAGAGATATCGCTAGCTTTTAGATCTGCATCTTTTAGAGCTTTTTCAACAGGGTCGGCTAGTCGATCAATTAAATCAGCAACTAATTCTTCAAGTTTTGCTCGAGTTAGAGTGTATTCAAAGTGTTTTGGACCATCTTCATCAGCTGTCAAGAATGGTAAGTTCACTTCATAAGATGTTGTTGAAGAAAGCTCTTTTTTAGCTTTTTCGGCTTCGTCCTTCAAGCGTTGCATTGCAGCAGAATCATTTTTAAGATCGATTCCTTCTTCTTTTTTGAATTCATCCAAGAAGTGGTTCACAATGCGGTTGTCGAAGTCTTCACCACCAAGGTGTGTGTCACCGTTTGTTGAAAGAACTTCAAACACACCATCAGCAATATCGAGAATCGAAACATCGAATGTTCCACCACCAAGGTCGAAAACAGCAATTTTTTCATCTTTTTTACCATCCAAGCCATAAGCAAGTGCGGCTGCAGTTGGTTCGTTAATAATTCGTTTTACTTCAAGACCAGCAATTTTACCAGCATCTTTAGTTGCTTGGCGTTGACTATCATCAAAGTAAGCTGGAACAGTAATCACGGCTTCAGTAACTTTTTCACCCAAGAAAGCCTCAGCATCTGCTTTAATTTTCGAAAGAATCATCGCTGAAACTTCTTCTGGCGTATATTCTTTGTCACCCATTTTTACAGCCACGCCACTACCTTTTTTCACAATCTCGTAAGGCATGATTCCAAGATCTTTTTGAATCTCATCATCAGAATATTTTCGGCCAATCAAACGCTTTACCCCGTAAATTGTATTTTTTGGATTTGTTACGCGTTGGCGTTGTGCAACTTGACCAACCAAACGATCACCTTTTTTATTGATCGCTACAACTGATGGCGTAGTTCGATTTCCTTCTGCATTTGTGATAACCTCAGGTTTTCCTGCAACCATATACGCAAAAGCACTGTTAGTTGTACCAAGGTCAATTCCAATAATTTTTCCCATTTTCTCCTTCTTTCTTTATTAAATTTATCCGTTCGATAGCTTTCCTAGTCAATTTCGAATTTCTTAGCCTATTCGGATCTTTCAGAAAGCTTCTCGAAAGTTATTAGCTATTCTATAAAGCGCGCCTCGCAATTCGTTTCACGCTTACATTCTGATTATACGCTTTTAGCACTCACAAGTCAAGAGTGCTAATGTTGTATTATTTACAACTATTGTTTTTTCTTGCCTCAGCGTGGTAAAATCTAAATATAAACATAACTGAAAGGATATTATGGCTCAGCCAAAAATGACTCGACAAAGTATTCATCAACTCTTATCTGATAGAAAACAGAACTTCTTAATACCAGAGTATCAGCGCCCTTATGCCTGGACTGAAGACCAATGTCAGACTTTATGGGATGATCTTTTCTCTTTTACAATTCCAAATGAAAACTACACAGCTTTTGATGAGAATGGCGAATACTTTCTCGGATCGATAGTTTATTTCCCAGAGAATGGCAAGTTCGAGATTATCGATGGCCAACAACGCCTAACAACCTTAATGCTTTTGCTTCGAGCATTTTATGATAGATTTGAATTTTTAAAAGATGATGAGTCTCAATTGATTAGAAAAAGGATAGAATCATGTTTGTGGAAAACAGATGAATTTGGACGCGTAGATAAAAACAATCTCAAATTAATTTCTGAAGTTGCTACAGATAATGACAAAGAAGAATTTTTGGAAATATTAAAATCCGGTAAAGTTCCAAAAGAATTTCGCAGCCAATACGCACAAAATTTCCGTTTCTTTCTTGAAAAAATTAAAGATGCTAGCGAAAAGTATTTTTCTTCAATATTTTACGTTCCAGCACGAATTTTAGAATATTGCATGATATTATCTATTGAAGCTGTCAACCAAGATAATGCATTACAGATCTTCTCTACACTAAACGACCGCGGACTACCCTTGGCTGATGCAGATATCTTTAAATCGAAATTCTACAAACTTTATTTTGACAAAAATCAAAAGAATGATTTCATTAAAGAATGGAAGAAGCTTGAAGAAATTACCGAAGAAATTTTCAAGCCACAACAAGGCACGCCAATGGATGAACTTTTCACAAAATATATGTATTTCTTACGGGCAAAAAATGGCATAACTAGAAGCACGACCGAGTCTCTGCGCAGTTTCTTCCGTGGCGAGAATCAAGATTTTCCTTATTTTAAAGATGAATCAGCTCTTGATGATTTAAGTGATTTAGCAATTTTCTGGAAAAAAGTATACTCACAAGACGAGTCTTTTGGCAATAAAGTACTTCGAAAACTCTTTGTTTTGCGCTATTCCCCAAATACAATGTGGGAAAATATCGTATCGGTTTGGTTCTTGCAAAATCGAGATTCAAACGATGAGATTAATTTAAATGCATTCAATCTTTTTCTTTCAAAAATAACAAACTTCGTTCTTGGTTACAGCTTAATAAATCCTGGCGTAAACCAACTCCGAACTCCAATCTTTAAAGAAATGAGTGAAATAGTTAACCATAATAACCTTGTCCCATCTTTTGAAAATCATCTTTTTGATGAAAATTCTCTTCGTACAGCTTTCGATAATTTCGAATTCAGCAATATGAAAGGAATTACAAAATCATTTCTTGTTTGGTTTGCATTTTTAAAAGAAAATCAGCAATTATTAAGCTTAAAAGAACCACTTCAAATTGAACACATCTTTGCTAAAAAACGAGCTGAAATTAATGGAATTTCCGATAAAAACCTAATTGAGTCTATTGGGAATAAGATTATTTTGGAAAGCTCAATAAATATTAAAGCTTCAGATTTTGAATTTGATGTCAAAAAAGATTTTTACCTCGGTAAAAAACGGCGTGGAAGTTCAAAAGAGCCAAGTAAAATTGCAGAAATTATTGATCTTACAAATCTTGACAAATTTGATGAAAATGAAATTATTGAAAGAAAATCACGGATTATTGATAATTTTATTGCAAAACTTAAAAGTGAGAATCTGTTAAAATAAGAGGACTATATGATAAATAAAGTTGCATTAAAAAAATTTTTCGAGCAAAATAAAGAAGATTATTATTCTCGTAGAAACTCTGGAGATATAAAAAAATACGACGAAGATTATAAATGGGAAATTTTGCTAAAATTAAATAGTGAACTTTCGAAAATAGAAATATGTAGCGAAAATTCTGAAAAAATAGCTAAACTTCTTTCGAAAAACCTCAACAATTTTTCGCATTGGATTGATATGGATGATCTGCAAGGACTTTCAAAGCATAAAAATTTTTATCAAATTTTTAGAGATATAAAAAATTCAAACCCAGAAACAATAGTTAAAACAATTGAGGGTGTTGATATAAGCACAAATTTTCTTTCTAGTAAAAAATTCGCGCCCTCAACTCTTGGCTATATACTAACAGCTTTCGACTGCAAGAATTTCTCTCTTTACAGGGAGGAGATTGCTAAAGAAATTTCAAAAATATGCTTAATTGAATTCCCAAAAAATAAGGGCGAAAAATACAAATTAGTAAATGACGCTTCAAATTTTATAGGGAATTTAGTTAATGAAGATGGAGTTTTTGTTGACAAAAATGTGAATTTGCTAGGTCAAGATTTTATCTGGACAGAAATAATGTACAATAAAAATCACACCAATTAGAGGTGTGATTTTTTACTTTAACTAAACTTCAAATATACCCAATTCTCAATTCCTGGTGCATCTACTGAGTTTTCTCGTGCAAAACACAAAGCATCCTCTTGGCGTTTTTGATATTCTTTTATAAGGTTTTCGAAAACTTCATCGCCTTTGTTAACTGAATTTAAGGTTCTAACTGCAATATCGTATCGCGATACTCTGTTTCTCGCAAGCATATCAAACGGCGTAGTTGTTGAACCTTTTTCTTCATATCCGTTAATCTGAATACGTGCTGGATTTTCATAATCAAATAAGATCGATTTGAGAGTTTTAGCGTATCCATGAAAAGCAAATATAACCGGCTTATCTTTGGTAAAAATCTTCACAAAATTGCTTTTCGAAAGTGTATTTTCGAAAGTTCCAATTCCTTTTCCGCAAAGTGCTTGAACATAAACCAAGCGAATTTTAACTTGCGGTACATCATGAAGCAAAACTTGGAGCGCCGCAACTGTTTCCTTAAAAACATAATCACCACTTGCCGCCAAAATTAAATCTGGCTCATCATCTTCTGTAACTAAATTCCAATCTATAATTTCCTGATTCTTCCAAGAATCAAAAACAAATATTCCGCCATTTTCAAGCCGTTTTTGTGCACTTTCGAGAGAAAAATATCTTGGTTCTGGAGTTTTCCCTGCAACTAAAACGTTAATATTATTTCGGGATTTTAGTATTTTTGAAATCGCTACGACAGCTGAATTATCATCTGCTGGCAAAAAAATCTGCCCGATTCCATTTTCACGGCGTAAAACTTCATCGATAAAACTTGGATTTTGGTGCGAAAATCCATTATGGTCTTGCCGCCAACCAGTTGAAGTTAGAATATAATTTAAACTCGCTAAATCACCTCGCCACTCCACTTCTTGCGATTGTGCTAGAAATTTTGCATATTGATCCATCATTGAAGAAATAATCGGCGCGAAGGCTTCATAAGAAGTTAAAACTCCGTGTCGCCCCGTTAAAATATAGCCCTGCAAAAGCCCCTGCAAAGAATGCTCACTCAAAATTTCCGTCACGCGACCGTTTTTCGATAAATCTTTTTCCCATGGCTTGATTTCTCGCTGCCAAGAACGTGAAGTTGCTTTAAAAATAGCATCTAATTTATTTGAATAAGTTTCATCAGGGCTAAAGAAACGGAAATTCTCTGGATTTTTTTCGAAAACTTCTTTCAAAAAATCACCAACTGCATTCATTGCGAGTGATTTTTCACTTGTTCTTTCACGAATTTCCGGCAATTTTAACTCTGCAAAATTTAAATTTGCATAAACAAAACGATTTTGCCCAATTCTGCTTGATTTTTCTGGCAAAAAATCATCAAGCCAAGGTTTAAATTCACCTTTTTCAAAATCAAAAAGCTCTTCGAATTTATAAGATTTCAACCATTTTTCAAGTTTTTTAAGCTCTTTTTCATCGCTCTTGGCTTTTAAAAGTGGAACTTGATGAGCGAGCGAGTTTCCTTCAATTTTTTCACCATTATTTTCAGCAACACCAGAGCTTCCCTTTTTGCTTCTCATAATGATCATTGGTAGCCGCACAAAACCATTATTCCGACCAAATTTTATTCGTGAAATATCTCGAAAAGCATCTGAAAAGATCTTCGAAAGTTCTAAATCAAAATCTTCCGCAGAATATTCATCAACGATTTTTGGCTCCCAACCAGCTCCATGAAAAAATTGAATCAACTCAAAATCACTCATCGAGCCAAAGATTGTCGGACCAGAAATTTTATAACCGTTCAAATGTAAAATGGGTAAAACTACTCCATTTTCAACTGGATTTATTATTTTATTTAAATGCCAAGCTGAGGCAATTGGGCCAGTTTCAGCCTCGCCATCACCAATTAAAGTGGTCATTACAAGATTCGGGTTATCCAAAACCGCTCCGAAAGCAGTCGAAAGTGAATAACCAAGTTCACCACCTTCAAGAATTACACCTGGGGTGAAAGGGCTTGCGTGCGACGGAAAACCGCCCGGCCAAGAAAAGTTTTTCGAAATATAAGCAATACCTTGTGAATTTCGAACTGCATTTTTATCGATTTTTGAAAGAGTTTCTTCAAGAAAAAGATTTGCTTGAAGCGCCGGAAAAGCATGGCCAGGCCCAAGCATAAATGCTGTCTTCAAGCCGCTTTTAGCAAAATCAAGCTGTTTTTGAATATTTAAAAGATGAGCGTAAACATGATTTACGCCAGGGCAACTTCCCCAATGGCCAAGAAGGCGTGGTTTGATATCATCAAATTTCAGCTCTCGCTCTAATAAAAAATTATCTTGCAAGAAAATTTGCGAAACAGTCAAATAATTCGCAGCACGAATAAACTTTTTAATATTTTCAAGATTTTGCCCACTATTCATACGTTATATTTTATCATATTTATGCTTAATTTTAAAGTTTTAAAATTAAAAACCGCCTAATATTAGACGGTTATATGCCTAAGAGGAGGTTTCCTCGAAAAATGAAAAAAAATACTATACTGACTCTATTTTCTATTTATTATTAGGCTAACCCGCGAGTCCCAACCTTCTATAGTAAGGTAAAACGAGTTAACGTTTATAATAATATCACATTAATTACATTATGTCAACGATAAAATTACTTCCGTCCGACTTTAACCATTGCGGCTCGCAAAACTTCGCCCTTTAAAGTATAACCAGCTCGAAGTTCTTCAGCAATAACTTCTTCTTCTCCTTCAGATTCTTCATCAAATTGAATCGCTTCATGAAGTTCTGGATTAAAAATAGTGCCGTTCGAAGAATTAATTTTTTCAACTCCAAGTTTTGAAAGGTTTTTTTCAAGATTTTTACTCATTTTAACCACATTTTGCGCCCAAGAATTTTCCGCCAATTCTGCCGGTAAATGTGAAATTGCGCGCTCAATATCATCAATCATTGGAATTAAAGCTAGAATCGCCTTTTTCTCGCCCAAATTTTGTGCATTCGAAATTCGGCTCTCAACATTTTTGCGATAATTTTCAAAATCAGCACGCGTGCGCTGCAAATCATTTTTGAGTTCCGAGTTCTCTGCTTGAAGCTTTTCACACTTTGAATCTTTTTTTAAAAATCCTGATTGCTTCTTATCTTTTGCATTATCTTGATTTTTTAATACATTATTTTCTTCCATCGTTTCCTCCTTAAACTACAATATCTCTTCTAAAAATTCACCTGTCTTTTGAACCAATCGTACCACTTTTCCGTAATTTTGGCGAGTTGGTCCAAGTACACCAATGTAAGAATTTTCTGAAAATGGGCTTTCGAATTTTGAAATAATTAAACTCGCACCCGAACTTTTGCCAATTGGATTCTCGCTGCCAATATAAACATTGAGCGGCTCATTTGGAGTAACTTCACGAAGCCATGGTTCAAGATTATCAAGAAGCTGTGCAACAGATTGAACCGCTTCACCACTTTCAAATTCAGGCTGAGAAAAAAGATTATAAATTCCATTAATGTAAAGTTGATCGCCAATTGTAGCAAGACCAAGATTACCAGTAAGTTCAACTAAAGAATCTACAGCTGAACGAATTGCATGGTCGGCTCGGTCATTCTGAGCTGAAACTCGTGAAGAAATTGCCCGGAATCCTCGTAAGCTATCTTTCGAATTATTAGCGTTTAATAAAATTTGTTCATCTTCGCCCTCGCTTTGAGCAGTTAAACGGTTCACATAGAAACGATAACCTTTATCAGTTGGAATTCGCCCGGCAGAAGTGTGTGGTTGTGTAATTAAACCAAGATCTTCAAGTTTTGCCATTTCAGAACGAATTGTCGCACTTGAAACATTAAAAAGCTTCGCCAAAGTAACACTACCAACCGGGCTGGCAACTTCAGCGTATTGCTCAATAATTGCTACCAAAATTTGCGTTTGTCGTGGTGTAATATTCATATTTTAAGTTTAGCACAAATTAGCACTTAGGTCAATAGAGTGCTAATTCTATATTTTTAGTATCATATTTCCAAAATATCTCTAAAAATATTTGACTTTTTATCTTTTACATACAGTTACAGAATATTAATAAACTCAAAAATAGATAAAGATAAGGCGATATTCTGCAGACTATAACTCTTCTAAGCCCGCAAAAATACAGGCTTTTCTTTTAGTCTACTTTGATAATTCTAAGAATTTATCTTTAATATCTTCCAAAAGTTTTCTTGCTCGCACACGCACTTCAATATCTTTATAGTTAAATTCAACATCTTGGTGCATAATTTGGTTGATAATTCGCGCCGTATTTCGAAAGTCATCATTTAAAATAAAGTGAAAATATGGCACTTCGAGCGCCTGCTCTAGTGAAGAAATCGCTTCTGGCAAACGTTTTTCGAAATCTTTTTCAAATTCTTCTGCGCTTGAATATCGGTTTGCAAAACGCGATCGCCAAGTTTCGAAATCTGGCGGTAAAATAAAAACCGCTACCACTCGCTCGCTCATTTTTTTATATTCTGCAATTCCTTGAATATCAATATCTGTTACGGAAATCTGCCCGTTTTGGTTTGCTTTTTCGATCTCTGCAACACTTGTACCATAAATCCTACCGTGAACAAATTTCGCTTCAATAAATTCACGATTTTTAAGCATTTCTTCGGCTTTTTCAATCGAAATAAAATTGTAGTCAACACCATTTTGTTCAATTTTACCATTATTTTCACGAGGCTGGCGAGTTGTGTGGCTGACAATATCGCGATATTCTTCATTTTTTAAAAGATGCTTCTTGGTTGTATCTTTTCCTGCGCCAGAAATTCCCGCAAGTAATAAAATGCGAGAATTTTCAACTAGAGTAATAGCTTCAGGCGGTGTTTGATAATTTTTTACAAGAAATTCAAGGTTATTCATCTTAAAATTATACTATATTTTCTGGATTTCGTCAAAGATCTCTTGCTCAGAAATTTCATTCGAATTTAGATTTTCTATAATCTTCAAGTAATTTTTCAATTTTAGAAATTAATTCCATATTAAATTCATTCTCTTTAAGCTTTAAAATATCTTTCCGTGAAATCCCCAAGCTTTCAAAATATTTCTTTGAAAACCCATAAAAATGCCATCCATTATGCCTACTCCATAACCAATCTTCGTCTACTTTACCATTTAAGGCGTCTTTTATTTTTAGTAAGTTATCTTCAGAAAGATTATCTAATGAATATTTTTCTTCGTATTTCCAACCCAAAAAATCCGCAGCATAAGCATTCCGAATTATTTTTTTCGAGAATCCATTATTAAAATCCGTCGAATCTGCTACAAAATTATGAGAAAAACCTTCACAAATCCCCTCATATAGAGCATCTTGAAATAAAATCTTGTCAACACCAATATTTAAACGGATATAGCCAAAATCAATATACCACCAAAAACCATATTCGCCAGAATCACGCCAGCTCGCAAAAACAACATCATAATCAAAATTAGATAAATCAAACTCCCGAATAATTTTTGCGCGTGCTTTTCGATAAGCTTTTCGAATTTGCTTAGTTCTCTCTGAATCATTTTTTAGACTACCAAGAATTATTTTTCGCATAAAATCTCCTTTTTCGCAAAATCTTCAAATTCTTCATTTGTAATTTTAAGCGCATCGCTTGGTCTAATTCTGTATTTTTCACAATATTTTGAAATTAAAAATTCTCCGACTCTATAGACAAAATTCGTAGGCAAACTTGAATCATCTCCAAAGTGATTAAAATACCAATCGTAGTGATTTATCTTCTCCTTATTTTTTGCGATTTCAATAATTCTCTTCAATCCCCATTTTAATTTGTCTTCATCAGGCTTATCGTAATAATCGGTCAAAAATTTTAATTCATACCCTAATTCATTAGCTGCTTGTTTTTCAAAATTCAGAGCTAAGCCTTCAAGAATAGTATCACCCCAGATATTGTTAGGTGTTGGTAAAGTTTGACATCTAAATTCATGGTTGAGCTCATGAAAAATTAATTTTAAAAATATATTTTTTGAGTATCTAGCGTCAAGAAACTCAAGTATTAAAGCTCCATATCCAGACATTGAAAGACCTGAAACTTTTTCAATTTTTAATATTTCAGAAATATCTTCTTTTTTCATCCTAGATATGTCTGAAAAATAAATATCAATTTCTTTTTTCGAAAAATCATAATACTTCGAAAAATATTCTTTAGCTTCAATAAAATCTGACCTTATTTTTTCTTGTGTTTCTTCTGAAAAGCTTTTATTAAAAATTAAATTAAACATAGTTACTCCTATAAAAATAAGGGCTCATCACCCTTATAAATTACAGCTTAGCGTTCGTGTGAACGTTCACCACATCATCAACATCATCAAGTGCCTCCATCAATTTTTCAATTTTTGCACGAGTTTCATCGTCGGTGATTTCAACTTCCATATTTGGCACATATTGAAGTTCGGCTTCTTTTACAGTTAAACCTTTTTCAATTAGTTCTTTGCGAATTTTCATTAAATCTTTTTGGTCGGTATAAACCACGATTTCGCCATCTTCTTCAACCGCGTCTTCTGCACCAGCATCAAGAATTTCAAGTAGTGCATCTTCACCCGTTGCTTCAACCAAAATTACACCTTTGCGAGTAAATTGAAACATCACGCTTCCCGCGTCAGCAATTCGGCCACCATTTTTTACTAAAGCAGTTTTAACTTCCGGGAAAGTTCGATTACGATTGTCTGTTGCGGTTTCAATAATCAAACCAATTCCATTCGGACCATAACCTTCATAAGTAATTTCCTCAAGTATTGCCGAGTTTTTATCTGCTGCGCGAGCAATTGCGCGCTCAATATTCGCGTTTGGCATATTTACAGCACGAGCTTTCTCAATTGCCAGTGCCAAACTTGGGTTCATATCTGGATCAGCGCCACCACGAGCTGCAATTGCAATTTGATTTCCAATTCGTGTAAAAATTGCACCCCGTTTTGCATCATTTACACCTTTCTGTCGTTTAATTTTTGACCATTTATTATGACCAGCCATAATTCTCCTTAATTTTTATCTGTAAATCTATATTAATTTTACCATTTTTTGCTTGAAAATTCAAATTTCGAAAAATAAAAACGCCCATTTTAACTTTTGAGCGTTTAGTTTTATTTAATTTTATGGGCTGCCACACGAATAATCTCGCTCCAGCTTAAAAATGGTTGTGGAATTTCAGCTAAATCGTGTGCCGTCATTTCATTTCGAATCGCCAAAGAAATCTGCGAAATCAAGTTTATTGCATCTGGTGATACAATACTTCCGCCAATAACCTTTCCCTTCCTATCACAAATAATTTTAGCAAATCCACTACTGAAATTCTCAACATTACTTTTTGCAATTAAATTAAGTGGCGCAATTGCAGTTTTGTATTTTAAATCCCTCTTCAAACAATCGTCTTCAGTTAAACCAACCGTGGCGATTTCTGGCCAAGTTGAAATTGTACGAGGCGAAAGCGGAAAATTAACCTCCATTTTTGAACGTGAATGTAAAATATTATGAGCAACCGTTCGGCTTTCAAGTAGAATTTCTGCCGTTTGAGCTTGTGGATTGACTACGCCACCAACCGCAAAAATATGCTTCATAGAAGTTTGCGAAAATTCATTTACAGCAATTTCATCTTTCGAAAAATCAATATGAGCATTTTCTAGGCCGATATCCGTATTCGGTATTCTTTCACCTACAACCAGAATTTCATCAACTCGCACAAATTTCTCGGTTCCACCTCGCTGAAAGATCACTCGCTTCATCAAGCCGTCTTTTTGCACCGCCACCACTCGAGTTTGTGGCAAAACATAAACATGATTTTCTTCAACTAAAATATTTTCAAGAGTAATTCCAACTTCTTCATCTTCTTTTGGCAAAAGTCGTGCCGAAACTTCACTGATGTAAACTTTCGTACCAAAAATAGCCAAAATTTGAGCAATTTCAACTGCCTCAGCTCCACCACCAACAATAAAAATACTCTTAGGCGGACGAGCAATATTGAAAATTGTTTTTGGCGTATAGTATCGCACATTTTCAATATTTTTAATATCTGGAATTGAGATTCTCGAACCAGTTGCAATCAAGAAATTCTTCGCCGAATAGTGCTTTTGGTTAATCGAAATCTCATTCGGAGTTAAAAACCTAGCTTCACCACGAAAAGTTTTAATCCCCACACTTTCGAAAAACTTTTGATTATCGTGAGCACCAGTTCGTTCAATCACAATTTTTTTCCAAGCAGAAATTATCGGAAAATTATAAGTTAAATTTGCCGAGCGTAAACCCATTTTTTCAGCCTTTTTTGCCTCAAAAAAAGCTTTTTTAACCTTTGAAATTGCTGCTCGTGGAATATCACTATAATTTGGCGATTCACCGCCAAAAAGATCATTTTCAACAATCGCAACATTTAACCCGGCTTTTGCTGCAATATTTGCCGCCGCTGAACCACCTGCCCCGCTTCCAAGAACAATTAAATCAAAATCAAATTTTCTTTTAGCCATTTTTTACTCCTTAAATTATGCTCTTGAAATTTTTATAAATATACGCTGCTTCTGGATGAATTTTCTGTAAAATTACTCCCGTTTGTCTTCGAATATCGCCACTTGTAATTTCTGGTTTGTTTCTTTGCCAATCCGCAAATTCGAGAAGAATTTTTCGAACAAATTCATTGCTTTGCCCTTCTGGAGATCTGACAATTAAAAAAGTTTTGCTCAAGGATTTTTGTAATTTTTTATAATCAAATCTCTCAACTTCTCCATCAGATTTTACAACCATTCTCATAACGAGACTCCTAAAAACTCTGGTGTAAAAATTACAACACCAGTTATAAATGCTAAAATTATCATTCCCAAACCTGCTGAAAATTGCATAAAACGCTTATTCTTATTCCGCCAAGCTTGAATTTCTGAAATTGGATGCCCACCAGAAATCATGCAAGCAATACTAAAAATTGGCAAATTAGAAATTAAAACATAAATTACTAAAATAGCAAATTGATGGGCCAGCGAAACACGTGAGGCTAAAATTGCTGAAATCGCCAAAGATGCAAAATAAAACAATATTTCACTCAAAACACTCACAATTCCTAGTGAAAAAGCTTCAGCAGAGTGAACAGTTTTGCTTGCTCGCTCGTTAAGAAACTTCGCCATTGAACGAGGAATCCAAAGTTCCGTACTATTTTGTATGTTTTTGCCTCTTCGATAATAAAAAATCCAAGTTGAGATCCCAGCAGCAACTAAAATACCAGCCAAAACCGCCCAGGCTACTTTCGAAAATGCAATATTATAAAATATTCCAGCAAAATATGCAAAGGTTGAAAAAATAAGAATAGTTGCAAAAACTGACCCAAAAACTAAAGACATAGACAGCTTTGTTAATTGTAAATGCGACTTCTTTTTGCTTAAAGTATGCCCACTCAAAAGTGTTAGAACGCTAATACTCAAATGAAAACTAGCATGCACCATTGCTGCTAAAATTACCACTAGTAAAATCATCCAAATTTCCATAAGCTTTATTTAAATTATATTATAAGCACAAGCGAAAATCAAGAAAAATATTTAAGTTTTTTTCGAAAAAAGTCTTGACTTTTATATTTTTATATGTTATTATAAATAACGTAATATTATTAAAAACAAAAAAGGAAAATAAATGGCACAACACGAACGAATGTCCTCATGGGATAGACACCGAACTAAAAAAGAACTACGAAACTTCATTGATGCAAGAATCTCACGATTCAATGAATTTGATGAGTTCGAAGATTTAATCTAAGAATATAAAGCTCGCAAAATTAGCGAGTTTTTCTCTTGAAAAAAATTTTTCAATGTGCTAAAATATAAACATTATGGTAGCGTAGCTCAGTTGGTTAGAGCGTAGGACTCATAAGCCTAAGGTCGCAGG
>CALAKV010000028.1 GCA_937922985.1 uncultured bacterium
TGAATACTGATGCTCAAGCTTTATATAAATCAAAGGCTGACAAGAAAATCCACCTTGGTCGTGAAACTACAAATGGTTTAGGCGCTGGTGCTGATCCGATTGTTGGTGAGAGTGCTGCTCTTGAATCTCGAGAAGAAATTCGCGAGGCTCTTGATGGCGCCGATATGGTGTTTATCGCCATTGGTGCTGGTGGTGGAACCGGTTCTGGCGCTGGTCATATTGTAGCTGAAATTGCTCGTGAAATGGGAATTTTGGTTATCGGCGTTGCGACACGTCCATTTACTTTCGAAGGTGCAAAACGCAAAACTAATGCTGATTGGGCAATTGAAAAGCTCGCCGCTGCGGTTGATACGTTAATAACAATCCCAAATGATCGTCTTCTTCAAACTGTTGATAGGAATTTACCGCTTCTTGAAACTTTTAAAATTGCTGACGATGTTCTTCGGCAAGGTGTTCAGGGTATTTCCGAACTTATTACTGAGCATGGCTTAATCAACCTTGACTTCGCAGATGTTAAGTCAATTATGAGCAATGCTGGTTCTGCTTTGATGGGAATTGGCCGTGCTAGTGGTGATAATCGTGCTCAAAAAGCTGCCGAACAAGCTATTGAAAGCCCAATGATTGAGGTTTCTATTGATGGTGCGCGTGGTGTTCTATTCAATGTTGCTGGTGGTTATGATATGAGTATGAGCGAGATTCAAGAGGCAGCTGAGATTATTACTGGTGCTGTTGCTCCAGATGCGAATATTATTTTCGGTGCAACACTTAAACCTGAGCTTGAAGATGAATTGATTATCACAGTTGTTGCAACTGGTTTTGACCGTGATTATAATGAACCTGTAATAAATTCGCTCGAAAGTGCTGTTTCGAAAACTTTTAATCTTGAAGATGAACATACTGAAGCGCAAGAAATCAACCATACAATTTCGAACGCAATTGATACGGAATTAAATAATGAAGAAAAAACTTCAGCCGAAGATTTTGCTAGTGATATCGAAACTAAAAATATCTGGGCTCAAGATGAAGAAGAAAAGGACGAAAGCGATATTCCTGCATTTTTGCGACGCCGAAAACGTAATAAAAAGGAAGATTAATGGAATTTAATCTTGACGAAACAAAAGTTTTGGAAAGTAGAATGTCAGTTGACGGTCAATCTGTGCGCCGCCGCCGAGTTGCGCCAGATGGCACTCGTTTTACCACCTATGAGCGGATCGAAAAACCACGAATTGTTGTGATGAAGTCGCATGGTGGTCGCGAGGATTTTAGCCGTGAAAAGCTTAAAAGTTCAATTATCCGTTCAATTGGTAAGTTCATTTCTGACCTTCAAGTTGAAGAAATTATTAATCGTGTCGAGAATGAACTTCTTCAAAAATCAAGTAAAGTTTCTTCGCACCAGATTGGTGAGACGGTTCTTTCGGTCTTGTTTGAAATGAACAAGGTTGCGTATATTCGTTTTGCGAGTGTTTTTAATGGTTTTGAAACAGTTGAAGATTTCGAAGACATTTTAGCAAAAGTTAGAGGTGAAAATGAGAATTGTAGTAGTTTATAAAGATGTTAGCGATCATGGCCGTGAAGTTCGAGAATATGTTGACGATTTTAAAAGGCAAACTGGGCTCGAAATTGAGCAAATAAACCCAGATGACAGTAGGAATCAATTTTTCTTGCAAGCTTATGATATTGTTGAATATCCGACAATCTTAGCAATCACCGACGATGGCCGCCTTTTGCAGATGTGGCGTGGGCGACCATTGCCGCTAATTGATGAAGTTGTATATTATAGGCGATAAGTTATTGGAAATTTGGCGTGTTTTTTATTTATTATTCTTGAGGTTGTAATGGCATTTATTCTCCTATTATTTATTAAAACAAGACTGTCTCTTTAATCCAGAGTTGCTCATAGTCTTCATGCTGAGATGCTAATTCCTTAGAAATTCTAATCATTTCATCTAGACGCTCAACTTCATCTGGAATATCGAATTTATCTAAAACCTTGAAGAAATATTTGTTATTGATTCTGTATTTCATTATTGTGACTGTTTTCATAATCCTCCACCATTTTTACTATTTCTAAGTAAGAAAGTTTGCATATGTTTTCTTCTCGCTCACCTATGGTTTCTCCTTCCACGAGTTCGATGATAATATCGTAAGCTCGTCGCTTGTATGCTATTAGTCTATCGTATTCTTCTTTTGGAAGTTCCCATTCGTTATCTTGAGCTATTTCGTATAGGGTTCGTTTTCTCATATTTTACTCCATCTATGTATTCATTATATCATATTTTAAATTATTAAGGGAAAAACACTTAAAAGCTTGAAAATATCTTTAAATTTTGATAAAATAAAATCATAAAAGCGTTTTATTTTGATGAATGAGCGGCTATCAACCGCGAAGCTCCCAGAAGAAAGGTTTCGAAAGCTGATTAGAACTGGGCGGGCAAGCTCCGTAAAAGCTAAAATTAAGAGCTAAAAGAATCACTTCTTTTGGAATCGAGATGGTATCGCCGAGTTTGCTTGGTTCTCGAATTCGAAAGAGGTGATTTTTAATTTAGGATAGGGGAAAACATGATTTATAGATTGAATAATGAAAAATTAACAGCTATCAAACAAGAGAATGTTTCTCAGAAATATCTTGAGAAAGATATTCAAAAAATGACTGAATATAACCTTGAAGAGGTTTTCGGGTTAAGATTTATAGAAACAGAGTTTGCTGTTGACAATTTACGGATAGACACTTTGGCGTTTGATGATGAGAGCAATAGTTTTGTAATCATTGAATATAAAAAAATTAAAAGTGACTCTGTTGCAGATCAAGGTCTGGCTTACTTATCGTTGATGCTGAAAAATAAAGAAGCTTTTATTTTAAAATTTATTGAGAAAAACGGAGGAGGAATACCAGAAATTGATTGGTCTCAGTCGCGTGTAATTCTTATTTCTCCAAAATTCACTGAATACCAGCTTAGGGCAAGTGAATATACTACCGAAAATTTCCCAGTCGAGTTATATGAGTTTAGAAAATATGGTGATATAGTAGAGTACTCGCAAAAGGGTATGAAAAAGGGAAGAGATCAAAAAAATCGAGTAAGTATAACGAATAATAGTAAAGATGAAAAAGCCGTACTTAAGGAAATTATTCACTATAGTGAAGATGAGTTGGTGTCTAGAGGTTCGGATTTTATTCAGGAGTTTTATTGGGAATTAAAAGATTTTGCTGAGAATATTAGCCCAGAAATTCAACCAGAGGTAAAGAAGATGTATTTGGCTTTCAAAATGAGAAAGAAAAATATTTTTAGTATTGTTGTTAAGAAAAACTCTTTAGATTTGAATCTTAATATTGAACGTTCTGACTTTGATCCAAAAAAATATTCCGATATTGAAGATGTCTCAGCGAAAGGTCATTGGGCTACCGGTGATTATCAAATGAAAATAGATAATATTGATCAATTAGAAACCGCAAAAGAAATGATGAAACTAAGCTATAAAGTAAATTCATAGGAGGAAGAATGAAATTTCAAGCAAATTCAAGAAGACGAGCAAAAGAATACGAAGCCGATGTTTTGGCGCGCTGGAAAGCAGAAAAAACTTTCGAGCAATCAATCGAAAACCGTAGCAAAGATAACACTTTTGTGTTTTATGACGGACCTCCATTTATTACAGGTGTGCCGCACCACGGAACACTCCTTAGCTCAATCGTAAAAGATGCTGTTCCGCGTTATCAAACAATGCTTGGCAAAAGAGTTGAGCGTCGTTGGGGTTGGGATACGCACGGTTTGCCAGCCGAAAACTTTGTAGAAAAAAAGCTCGGTATCACTTCTCGGCACGAAGTTGGTGAAAAAATTTCGCTTGCCGAATATATCACAACTGCGCGCGAAAGCATGGTTTCGAATGCGGCGCTTTGGGAGAATACGATTGATCGCATTGGTCGTTGGGTTGAATTTAAAAATGCCTACAAAACGATGGATAAAGATTTTATGGAGTCTGTTTGGTGGGCGTTTAAAACTCTTTACGAAAAAGGTAAAATTTATGAAGGCGAACGTGTTTTGATGTATGATACGGCATGGGCAACTCCACTTTCGAAAAGTGAAGTCACAATGGATAACGACGCCTATAAAACTGTGACCGACCCAAGCGTTTTTGTGAAGTTTTGGCTGAAAGATTTCGAAGATGCAGAAGGTTCGAAAGATAAAACTGCAATGATCGCTTGGACAACAACTCCTTGGACTTTACCGGCAAATATGGGGTTATTCGTTAATCCTGAAATCACCTACGTAAAAGTAAAAGTTGGCGATGAATTCTTCATTTTGGCAAAAGATTTACTCGAAAAAGTTTTTGTTGATGAGAGAAAGCAACCGATTCCTTTCGAAATTGTTAATTTGATTGATGGCGCAGATTTGATTGGTTTGAGCTACGAACCACTTTTCGAAGATTCGAAATATTCTGGCGAAGGTGAAGAGAATGCTTATAAAGTTTGGGGTGCAGATTATGTTTCTCTTGAAAGCGGAACGGGAATTGTTCATTCCGCGCCAGCTTATGGTGAAGAAGACTTCAACTTTGGTAAAAAATATGGAATTCCAGTTTTCCACGTTTTAGACGAATATGGAAAATATTTGAACGGTGAATTTGCCGGAAAAGATGTTTGGGAATTCAACAAGCCGCTTGCTAAAATCTTGAAAGAGCGTGGTGTAGTTTGGAAAATTGATTACATTCGTCACGAATATCCGCACAATCCGCGCACTGGCCAGCGATTGATGTATCGTGCACACCCAAGCTGGTTCTTTGATATTCAAGGTCAAACAGAATTAATGCTCGAGCAAAATGAAAACATCAATTGGTTCCCAGCGCACTTGAAGCACGGTCGTTTCGAAAAAAATCTTGAAGCTGCGCCAGATTGGAATCTATCGCGCGATCGTTTTTGGGCAACTGCAATGCCGGTTTGGAAATCTGAAAGTGGCAAGATTCGCGTGGTTGGTTCTTATGCTGAACTTAAAGAATTGAGTGGCGTGGAACTTGAAGATTATCACCGACCTTGGGTTGATGAAATTACTTTCGAAATTGATGGTGAAAAATACACTCGAATTGATAAAGTTCTTGACTGTTGGTTCGAAAGTGGCTCAATGCCATTTGCACAATTCCATTATCCTTTCGAAAATAAAGAGAAGTTCGAAAAGAATTTCCCTGGCGACTTTATTGTTGAATATATTGGTCAGGTTCGTGCGTGGTTCTATTATGTTCACGCTGTAAATACTGCTTTGTTTGGTAAGAACGCCTTCAAAAACGTGATTACAACCGGTGTTGTTGCAGGAAATGATGGCCGAAAAATGAGTAAATCTCTTGGCAATTATACCGATCCTAACGAACTAATGGACCAATATTCAGCCGACAGTTTGCGATTCTTGTTGCTAACGAGCCCACTTTTGAATGGTGAAGATTTTGCACTTCACGACAAAGATGTTTCGGATGTTGCGCGCAAGCTTTCAATGATTTGGAATATGTATGATTTCTTCACAATGTATGCAAGTGTCGATGGTTGGGAATTTAACGGCGAACTCAAAGATCCTTCAAAAGATCTTGAAAATCCACTTGATAAATGGATTGTGAGCCGCGTTCACGAACTTCGAAACGAAATTACTGAAAATATGAATGTTTATAATATTCCGCGCGCACTTGAAGGTGTTTTGCCGTTCCTAGATGATGCTTCGAACTGGTTTGTGCGCCGTTCGCGCCGTCGTTTCTGGAAGAGTGAAAATGGTGCTGATAAACTTCAAGCCTATCAAACGCTCCATTATATTTTGAGCTATCTTGCACTGATTCTTGCGCCATTTGTGCCTTTCTTGGCGGAAGAACTTTGGGATAAAATGGTTGGTGATGGCTCGGTTCATTTGAAAGATTGGCCAGAAGCTGGCGAGATTGATGGAAAAGTTTTGTCTGAAATGGATGCAACTCGAAAGATTATTAGCATGGGTATGATGCAGCGAATGCAAGATGACGAGTTTGGCAAGATTAAAATACGCCAACCTTTGCCTTATGTTGAGATACTAATGCATTCAGGAGATAATCTTAACACAACATATCAAGATATGATAAAAGAAGAACTAAATGTAAAGGAAGTAAAAGCATTTGATGGTAATCTTCAAACTCCTATGTATTCTATAATTACACCTTCTTATACTATCTATGTGCGATTAAATAAAACCGTTACTCCTGAACTCCGCGCGGAAGGCTTAATGCGTGAGATTATTCGCCACATTCAAGCTGCGCGCAAAAAAGCTGGCTTAAACGTTGATGATCGAATTGAACTTAACTTTACATCTGAAAATGCTGAAGTTCTTGACGCGTTCAAGAAATTTGAACAAGAAATTTCGAAAGAAGTTTTGGCTAAAAATGCTGAAATTTCAGAAGATGAACTTGATTTTGTTCAGATTGTAAAAGTTGAAGGTTCAGAAGTAAAAATTTCACTCAAAAAAGCTTAACCAAAATATTGACAATTAAAATAACTTATGCTATAATACGAGCATAAGTTATTTTTTAAACAAAAACATAAAAAATCAAAAGGCAAAAATGGAAAATTTTAAGATAAACGATCACAATACGAACGAGCAAGATAAAAAATCTCTTGAGCAAGAGAATAGCTTTGAAGAATTTCAAGATTTTAAATTTGACTCTTTCGAAAGCCTAAATTCAGAACAACAAAAAGAAATTGAAAAATCTCAAGAGGATTTAAAAAATGAAGCTCTTGAGAACTTGAACGATATTTATGCGCAAACTGAACGGAATGCTGACCGCGAAAATAGTAGTTTTTTCTTGTATGAAGATGAAATTCGAAATATGCATATTACGCATTTCGAAGATTATGATGCAAATTTTGAAACTTATGAAGGCCGTGAAGATCAATTTAGATTGCGTGAAAATCAGTTTAAAACACAAGAACAGCTCGTTCAAGAAATTAGTACAATGAAATCTGTTCGCCGAGAAGTTCCAGCGGGGAAACGTTTTTCGAACATTATTCGAGCAATTTCTGGGAAAATCGCAGCTTAATATCTAGTAAAAATAAAATCGGTAGAAATATCGATTTTATTTTTAAAAAAGTGTTGACTTTTTAATGCGCTTGTGGTAAAATACGGTAGTAAAATAAATTAAAAATAAACAAGGACAGAAATGAAAGAGGGATTAAGGAATGAAAACCCTAGGCTCGAAGGTGATTACACACAACCTAAAAATGCCTGGGAAGTCTCATTAGAAGATTTGCCTGCAGGATCTCAGCGAGAAGCAATAGAAAGTGCTGGTTTTAGCAATAAAGCCGACTGGAAATATGCTACAGAAATGGGATTTAGCAGCGCAGATGAATTCTATAAGAGTCTGGCAAATAAGCCTTATGATCAGCTAACCTTCAGGGAAAAAGGGATTTTAGAGGGAATAACTCGACCCGATCAAGAGGCTCAAATTACTAAAGCAGATGCAAGTGATTATATCGAAAATCAAGCCAATCAACCACCGCAATTGGGATTTAATCCAGAAAATTCTTCATTGGATTATCTCGATAAATTGCGACAAGAGGCATTTGCAAAAGGTGGTGCAGACGATGCAGATTTTGCAAAATATAATCAATTGTATACTGAAAAGCTTTCAGAGATTAAAGGAAGAATGGAAGCAGATAAGCAAAATCAACCATTGGCGCTTGAATATTCTGGCAACAATAGTTCAGATGTAGCGAGTCTGAATCAGGAAGGCGTAATTGAAGGACTTGTAGTCGAAGAATCTGGTAAAAAAAGTGATGCTCAGGTTCAGATTGTACAACCTTCAAATGAAACTATTGAGCTAAGCGATGCTGAATTTACGGTTAGCAAACAAAAACGAGCCGATAGGGCAAAAAATGTTGTTGATCAAGATGATAATATCGAATCTAAAGCTGGTCGATTCCAGAAAATTAAAAAGTTCATTGGAAGTAAAGTTATGAAATGGAGTGCATTGGGAATGCTTGGTCTGACGATTTTTGGAGTTGGAAGACAAGCTTCCGAAGGTCTTAAGTCGAGTGATAATTCTCCTCGAACTGAGCAAACTTTCTCCGGTAATGCTCATGCAAACAGCCTAAATGAAGCTGCAAACTTCAATAACGATGGTTCTGTAATTGAAAGCGAAAAGAACTTTAACAACGGTAAATATGACTCTGAAAATGACGATTATAATAAGATTGATCAAAAAGAGAGCAAATATTCTATCGGAACTGATACTTCAAAACTTTCGAATGAAGAATATCAAAAGAAAATGATTGAATCGCACAACGAAGATGATATTGAATATATGGGACAATTCTTCGTGAACGATGCTGAATCTGCTCGGAATCTACTTGGAATTTCGAATACTGAGGTTGATGATTTAGTTGATGCTGCTCGAAATGGCGATCAGACGGCTTTCAAAAAATTGAATGACGCATATTCGAAATATATGGAAGGCGCTAAAGTTGTTGGAAATCAAACTTTGGACGGTGATTATTACTCGCTATTTGTGAATTCTGATAAAGATTATGCTCATGCTGAAGGTGCGTTCGGCGGAACAGCTCGTGTGGTTGAATTGAAAAATGGGCAACAAATTTTGATTCGTGACCAGTGTAAGCAAATGGTTATGAAGAAGATTGCTGAAGTTCCAAACACTTGGACGACTCCAGTAATTCCATTCGAAGAAGCTTATACTCCACCAGCCCCAAATACTGAAAAACCACCAGCACCTACACCAGAAACCCCTCCTGAAACTCCACCAAAAACGCCGCCTACCACACCGGAGACACCTCCAACTCCTGAAACTCCACCAAAAACGCCGCCTACCACACCAGAAACTCCACCTGAAAAACATGATGATACCAAATTTAAGACCGATCAGTCTATCTATAATATAGATAATGCGGTTACTAAAATGGATAAAGGTAAATTAATAGGTGAAGCTTCTCAAGAGGAAAAGAATAATAATATAGATCCTGAAGTTGTTCCTGGAACGGCGACCGGAAAAATAAAAGCTGAAGGTGTTGATGAATCTATAGATGTCTCAAAAATAGGTGAGCAACCAGGTGAATATACTGGCGAAACTACTGCAGAAGCTCGAGCGCAAGCTGCGGAACAAGCTAGACAAGCACAGGCTGAAGCTGAAGCTAAGGATCGCGAGGCTGAACAAGCACAGAACAAAACTGTAAATATTGGTGGTGAAACTGTGAATTATAACGATGTTTGGGCAGCTCAACAAAATTATAACCAAACATATGGCGCTTCAGCTGCTACAAATCAAAATAATACACAACAATAAAATAAAAAAGGTAAGAAATGTTAGTAAAAAATAAATTACAAACTTTGGGGGTTGCGGCATTCGCAGCCCTCATCGGGGCGGTAGCTTTAGGCGGAAGCGCTTTCGCTTATGGTCCAGAAAGGCAAACCTTTACTGCCGAAAACCCTGCCGAATATGTAACATTCAACTCTATTACAAATAATCCAACCGTTGGTGATGAACGAAATTTCGTTCGAGTTCGTCAAGCTGGCGTGGGAAATTTTGTTGATAGTATTGATATTGTACCTGGTCGAGAATATGAAGTTTATATCTATTATCATAACAATGCTAAAAGTTCTTTAAATTCAAAAGAGAATAGCTATCGTGGGATTGCTTTAGACACAAAACTTAACACAATTGTTCCTTCAACGATTGCGAAAGGCAAAGAAGGTCTCGTGCGGGCAGAAATTACCGCTCGAAACGCCCGACCACAAAAAGTTTGGGACCAAGCTGTTTTGCGTTCTCCTTCGCGAGATGTTGCTTTGAGATATATTCAAGGATCAGCTAAAATTACAACAAAAGGTGCAGTAAATGGTCAAATCTTGAATGGAGGAAATCTATTCGGTTCTGGCACAAACCTTGGTTATGATAGCTTGAATGGAATACTTCCTGGCTGTGATCAATATTCAGGTGTTATAACTTATCGATTCAAGGCAGATTATGCAGATTTCGAAACAACTAAAACAGTTTCGAAAGCCGGTGCAAATAATTTTGCAAAAAATCAAAATATCGGTTTAAATGATGAAGTTGAGTTTAAAATCACTTATAAGAATACTGGAACAATTTCACAAAATAATGTGAATATTAAAGATTTACTTCCTGCTGGATTAGTTCTTGTTTCTGGAACAACTCGAATTACAACTCCATCAGATGCTGCTGGTAAAATCTTGAGTGATAACGTTGTGAAATCTGGAATTAATATCGGAAATTACTCTTTTGGCGGTTCTGCAACGCTAACTTTCCGTGCAAAAATTGATACTTCGAAATTAATTTGTGGAAACAATACAATCACAAATACGGCTCAAGTTTTAACTGAAAACGGCGGAAAGTCTGATAAAGCAACTGTAACTGTGCAAAAAAATTGTACACCGCAAGAACGCAAAGAATTTTGTGAAATTCCTGGAAAAGGAAACTTAAAGAAGAATGACCCAAATTGTAATGATAAATGTAAAATTACGGGTCTTGAAAATCTTGCAGCTAATGATCCAAAATGTGCTGAAGTTCCAAGTGAACTGCCACATACTGGTCCTGCTGAAGCTGCAATGATGGTGATTGCGATTATGGCAATTACTGGTGCTGTAGCCTACTGGTACCGAAGTCGTGAAGAAATGAAAAAAGCAACTGCTGAATTTACGAAAAAAGCAAATGATGTTGTTGAATCTGAAGCGACAAAAACTCACGAAGCTAAAAAATCTGAAAAAGTAGAGAAAAAATAGTTTCGAAAACTAAATAAACCTCGCATTAGTGGGGTTTATTTTTTTGGTTTTACTGGATTATGATTTAAAAAGTTAGTAAAATAATTATGTCGCACAATTTAAATATTAAGTGTTTCATCAAATCCATCAACTCTAATATATAGTCAAATCTACGAACTAAAATAAAAACTAGCCCTTGAGCAGAGAGCTAGTTTTTAGATGGCTGGCCGCCTTTTAATTATTTAATTGAAGCAATTTCAATTTTAGTGTATTTTTGACGATGTCCGTTTTCTTTGTGAACGCGTTTTTTAGCTTTGTAGCGGATCACACGGATTTTTTCGCCCTTAACAAGTTCGTCAACAACTTTAGCGGAAACTTTCACGCCTTTCACAACAGGAGTTCCAACTTCCACTTTGTCGCCATTAATAAGCATCAAAGCATCAAGTTCGAGC
This sequence comes from uncultured bacterium, assembly GCA_937922985.1. GTDB lineage: Bacteria > Patescibacteriota > Saccharimonadia > Saccharimonadales > Saccharimonadaceae > Nanogingivalis. The sequence continues at coordinate 11,171 of CALAKV010000028.1, forward strand.
TCTTTTGTTCCTTGCGGGAGGAGGTCCACCAGAAGGGTCTCTTTTTCGCTAACGATAAATTGTTTACCGCCAACTTTTATGACTGCTTTTTTCATAAAATCCTCATTAAATTTAATATCCTTATTATTTTAACATACAAAATTCCAAAAATCAAGATTAAAATAAAGTTGAAAGTGCTAAAGGTTTGTGATATAATATGAACATTATGAAGGTGATTTCGATAACCAATCAAAAAGGGGGGGTTGGTAAAACAACCAGCGCTATAAATATTGCTTATTTTATTGCAAAGCGAGGTTTTCGAACACTTCTTGTTGATTTTGACCCACAAGGAAATGCAACTAGCGGTCTTGGTATTGATAAAAATAACCTTGATTTTACTATGGCAGATGTAGTTTCTGGCGAAAAACAATTAGGTGAAATTATTATTGAAACAGAATTTTCGAAATTAAAAATTGCACCAAGCACGCCGATTTTAGCTAATGCCGAAGTTGAGCTTGCGTCAGCGAAAGGCCGATTTACTCGATTGAAAGATGCTTTAAAATCTGTCGAAGCCGATTTTGACTATGTTATTTTAGATTCTCCACCAAGTTTGAGTTTATTGACTGTGAATGGTTTTATTGCAAGTGATTATTTAATCCTACCAGTTCAGGCTGAATTTTACGCGATGGAAGGCCTTGGCCAGCTTCTTGAAAGCATGAAGCTTGTGAAAAAGGGGATGAATCCAAACCTCGAGCTTCTTGGAGTTCTACCAACAATGGTGGATTCTCGCACAACTTTAGGCGGGCAAGTTCTCGAAGAAATTAAAAAATTCTTTCCAGATAAGATTTTTTCGAATGCAATTCCGCGGAATATTCGTCTTGCAGAAGCTCCAAGCCACGGTGTTCCCATCGGTGTTTATGATAGATTCAGTAAGGGTGCTCGTGCTTATAAAGCAGTTTCGAAAGAGATTATTCAGCGTATAGAAGGGGGCAAATAATGGCAAAAAAAGGACTTGGCCGTGGATTTTCTTCTTTGATTCCAACCGAGATGATTGTTGATGAAAAAATCGATTCAGAGTTAGGTTTGGAATATGATAAAAGCCAACTAAAAGAGCTAAAAATTAGTGATATTTCGCCTGATCCAGAGCAACCTCGCCGGCACTTCAATAAAGAAAAGCTTGAAGAACTCGCAAACTCAATTAGAATTCATGGTGTTTTACAGCCGATTGTAGTTGTTCGAAAAAACTCAAAGTTTTTAATTGTAGCTGGTGAGAGGCGCTATCGGGCTTCAAAGCTCGCAGGATTAGAAAGAGTTCCCGCGGTTGTTCGCGAGCTTTCTGACCAAAATCGCCTTGAATTAAGTTTGATCGAAAATATTCAGCGTGATAATTTGAATGTTCTTGAAATGGCTGAAGCCTATTCAAAACTTCGTGAACAATTTAATTTAACAGCAAAGGAAATTGGCGAACGTGTTGGCGGAAGGAGCGAAAGTGCAGTTTTAAATACTTTGCGCTTGTTAAAACTCCCACAAATTGTTAAAGATTATATTGTTTCTGGCGAACTAAAAGAAGGCCAAGCGCGCCCACTTTTAAAGATTGATGAGGAAACTATCAAGAAAATTCTGCCAAAAATTATTGAAGAAAATTGGAGCTCCCGTAAAATTGAACAATTCTTGGTGAATTATAAAAAACAGATCGAAGAGTCTAAAAAAGTTGAACCTAAAAAAGTGAACAATCCTTTCGAAAAAACAGTTAAGCATATTTCGAAAAAACTGAGTGCAGATGTAGATATTAAAACTTCTGCAAGAGGTTCAGGAAAGATCGTCATTAAATTTAAAAGCGAAGAAGAGCTAAAGCGACTTGAGGAAATTCTTTCAAAATAAAATAACCCCGTTAAAAGGGTTATTTTTATATTTTAATAGTTTTGTGAATATTCAAAATTGCGAATTTTATTAAAAGGAAAGATTCGAAAGGCGACGGGGCCAACAATTTTATACAGCGGAACAGTACCAAGGCCACTTCGGGAATCATATGAATTATTTCCCTCGCGATTATCACCTGAAACGAATATTTCATTTCCTGGAACAGTCCATTCTCCGTCATGACTTGTATACTTTTTTGGTTCATTATTAAAATTATCATCTGGGGTAAAACCGTCAGGATGCTTATCGTTATAGACTGTTAATTTTCCTTTTTCTACCTTTACTTTTTCGCCAGCAAAGGCGATCACGCGTTTAATGATATATTGATCTTTCATCCCGTCGATAAACTGTGGGTTTTCGAAAACAATAATCTCACCACGTTTTGGTACAAATTTTGTGTTCGTAAAATTTGCCCAAGTTAAAGGTAGGCGATTTATGATGGCTTTATCGCCGTCTTTGAAAGTTGGTTCCATACTCGAGCCAACAATTGTGAAGCTTTGAAAAATAAAAGTATTAATAAAAATTGTTCCTAAAGTTACACAAAAAAAGAAAACAAAAATCCCGAAAGTGTCGGCTATTCGAGGATGCCGTTGCCAAAAATTACTCTTCATTTTTATATTTTAGCATGATTTTTAAAGATTTTCAATTATGGTTATTTTTAAAATTGTGTGATATAATAGAGAAAGTATGGATTTTATTAGAATTTCGAAAAAACATTCTTTTTGGGGAAATATTGCGCATATTTTTTTAAATATTGTTTTGGCGGTTATTGTTTGGCTCTCCATTTATATTACTAAAACTCCTTGGATCGCAATTCTCTTGGTTTTTGTGAGCAAATGGCGAACTTTTGCTGTTCGGCCAAGATTTTGGCTCGCAAATGTAAAATCAAATCTTGTTGATTTAATTTTTTCGTTGAGTATAGTTATTTTAATGTTCTCAACAGATATAGATTATATCTTTTCGCAAGGGCTACTATTGGCTTTATATATATTTTGGTTAACAATTATCAAACCGAGTTCAAAAGAATTATTTGTGCAAGTTCAAGCTCTTTTTACCGTATTCTTTGGGTTTTCGGCTTTATATTCGATTACTTACGGTTGGAACGAAGCTTTAATTTTTATATTGGCATTCTTGCTCGGATATTCAACAATTCGGCATATTATTTCATCTTATGCAGATTCAAATATTGAGATTTTCAGTCTTTTTTGGGGTCTAATTGTTGCTGAATTTGCTTGGATATTTAACTTTTTGGTGATTGGCTATCGCATTAACTTTGCGCCATATTTTAATTTTATAATTCCTCAGGCAGCAATTATTTTAACAGTTTTAAGTTTTATTGGTTTTAATGTGATTGTTTTAGATAAAGATAAAGAAAGGGAACGAAAAGAATTTCTACCAGAGGTGATTTTTGCAACAATTCTCATCTTGACTTTATTGTTACTCTTTTCTTCAATCCCAGTTGCGAAAGGTTAAGGTATGAATTTTCGAAAATATTTTAAAAAGCCAAAAAGTCAATTTTTAATAGCCATAATTATGGTGGCGGTTGTCTTTTGTATAATTATTTTAGCTCAAATCATATCAAAAAGTAATTTTAATAAGAATAAAACTGGGTCTGCAAACTTCAACTTTTCGGCAAGCGATAAAGCTTCGAATTTTGCGAATCAAATGGATTCTAATTCAATTGAGTCGGTTGCGAATAGAGTTTCGCAAAGTGTTGTTTCTATTGTTAGCAAAAATCAAAAAAGTTCAAGATTCTTTTATTCAACAGAAGATTCTGCAAGTGCAGGAACGGGAATTATTATTAGTGAAAATGGCTATATCTTAACAAACAAGCACGTTATTGAAAAATCTTCTGAAATTTTAGTTATCACTAATAGTGGCGATTCTTATGAAAGCGTTAGAGTGGTTATGGTTGACCCAATGAGCGATATTGCAATTTTAAAGATTTCGAACGCAAAAGGATTGAAAGCCGCCGAACTTGGAGATTCGAAGAAAATAAATATCGGACAGCAAGTGATTGCGATCGGAAATGCTTTGGGTGAATATGACGGTACTGTCACGAGTGGCATTATTTCTGGGATTGGTCGTACGGTTGAGGCCTCTAGTGAAGACGGTTCTTCAAGAGAAGTTTTGACCGATATGATTCAAACAGACGCAGCAATTAATAGTGGAAATTCTGGTGGTCCTTTAGTGAATGCACAAGGTCAGGTGATTGGAATTAATACTGCGGTAGCCTCTAAAGCTCAAAGCATTGGTTTTGCAATACCGATCTCTTCAGTAAAGGGTATCTTCAAGTCTATTAGTGAAGGTAAGGAACCAAAACGAGCTTATCTTGGAGCGAGTTATATATCAATCAATCCGCAAATTAGAAAAAAATACAATCTTGATGTTTCGAAAGGTGCTTTAGTTAAGTCAAGAAAAGGTAATGCTATTGTCTATGGTAGCCCTGCACAAAAAGCTGGTTTAAAGGACGGAGATATAATCATAAAAATTGATGGCGTTGAGGTTTCTAAAAATTCCAGCGTTAGTTCTTTAATCGGCGAAAAGTCCGTTGGTGATACTGTTAATATTTCTTATATTCGAGACGGTAGAGAAAAATCTACTCGCGCAACTCTTGAAGAATATCATAAATAAAAATAACCCCTTGTTGGGTTATTTTTTTTCGAAAACAATTGTGTAATTTTCTGAGTAAGTTTTTGAAAAACCGCATTTTTTGGCGTAATTTTCAATTTCCTCAAATTGAGAAGGGTCAGCTTCAAGAATAATTTTTTGCAATTTTGGTAAATCTTGAGCTTGAAAAATTAAATTAAAAATTGTCTCTAGTCCATTTTTCTGAGCATAAAGTGCAATTTGTGGTTCATAATTTAGCTCATTATCCTTTTCTAAATTTACCCAATCTTTATTAACATACGGCAAATTTGCTGTAATTATTGTTATTTTCGAAAGAATTTCTGACGGTATTTGGCTTAAAAGGTCACTTTCGAAAAGCTCAATTTCGCTTTCAAGGATTTTTATAGCGTTTAGATTCGCCACAGAAAGCGCTTGAAGTGAAATATCGCTCGCAAAAAAATCAATATTTCCGCCGAGCTCAGCTTTTAGAGTGATTGGAATTATTCCAGAACCTGTACCAACATCTAAAATTTTATCGCCATTTTTGGCAATTTTTTTAGTAATTTCAATTAAGGTTTCAGTTTCCGGGCGAGGAACTAGCACATTTTCGTTCACGAAAAAAGTTCTTCTAAAAAACTCCTTTTCTCGAAAAATATAAGCTAGCGGAATCCTCTTCAGGCGCTTATTTAAAAAGTTATTAGCGTGAAAAACCAGAGTTTTCGAAAGCTTTTTTTGCGGATTTGCATGTAAAAAAGTTCGTTCAACTTTTAAAACGTTTGCTAAAATTAGCTCAGCATCAAGTTGTGAACTTTCAATTTTAGCATTTCTAAGTTTTTGTGCTGATTTTTTCAGCCAAGATTCAATAGTCTCTCGCATAAATTAGTTATTTTCTGAAGCGTTAGCGGCCAAGAATTCAAGTTCGGCAGCTTGCAAGTGTTCAACAATATCTGAAATTTGCCCATTCATTGCGGCTGGAATATTGCTTCTTGAAAAGCCAATCCGGTGGTCGGTGATGCGATCTTGCGGGAAGTTGTAAGTTCGAATCTTTTCAGAGCGGTCGCCAGAGCCAATTAGGCTGCGGCGTTCGGCGGTAAGTTTGGCGTTTTCCTCATCAATTTTAGCTTGAAGTAGGCGCGCACGCAAAATTCCAAGGGCTTTCTCCTTGTTCTTAATTTGTGATTTTTCATCTTGGTTCGTAACCACCATACCAGTTGGAATGTGAGTAATTCGCACGGCAGAATCGGTTGTGTTCACACTTTGGCCACCATGACCGCCCGAACGATAAACATCAATTCGCAAATCATTTGGATTGATTTCAATATCAGCCTCTTCGGCCTCAGGCAAAACTGCCACTGTTACAGTTGAAGTGTGGATTCTACCTTGAGATTCGGTAGCGGGAATACGCTGAACTCGATGAACACCACTTTCGAATTTTAATTTTGAGTAAGGAGCATCGCCTTTTACCCCAAAAACAACTTCTTTATAGCCACCAGCATCGTTGGCAGATTCACTCAAAAGTTCGGTTTTCAAGCCATTTTGCTCACAATATCGCAAATACATTCGGTAAAGTTCGCTCGCAAAAAGGGAAGCTTCATCGCCACCAGCTCCTGCACGAATTTCGACAATCACGTTCTTTTCGTCGTTTGGATCTTTAGGGAGAAGCATTTCGAAAAGTTCCTGCTCAAGACTGGCAAGTTTTTCTTCACTTTCGACAATTTCAATTTTGGCAAGTTCTGCAAGTTCACCAGTTTCAAGGCTGGCAAGTTCGCGCGCTTCTTCGATATTTTTTTCAAGATTTTCGCGCAGTTCACCACGCTCGATAATTTTTTCGAGTTCGGTGAATCGCTTGTTTTTGGCAGAAAAATCAGGCGAAGAATAAGCGTTTGGCTCGCTCAAAAAAGCCTGAATTTCTTCGCGCTCATTTTTAAGTTTATCAAGATTTAGATCAATTTTTGGCATATAAAATATTATACCAGAAATTCGCATAAATTTGAAGTATTGAAATTTGATTGTGATCATGGTAAGATTTTAATATGAAAATAACCTCTTGGCGTGAATTTATTGAAAATGAAGCCACAAAGCCATATTTTAAAAAGTTGTGGCAAAAAGTTGAACGTGAACGTGCTTCGAAAGAGATTTTTCCCGCAAGAGAAGAGATTTTTTCTTGTTTTAAAAAATGCCCGCTTGAAAAAACTAAGGTTGTGATTATCGGTCAAGATCCTTATCATGGAGAAGGGCAGGCGCACGGAATGAGTTTTTCGGTTAAAAAAGGCGTTAAAATTCCACCAAGTTTGCAAAATATTTATAAAGAACTGCAAAGCGATTTAGGAATTGAGCCGGCCAGTGATGGTTCTTTAGAATCTTGGGCGGAGCAAGGTGTTTTACTACTAAACACTTCTTTTAGCGTTGAAAAAGGCAAGCCAGCAAGCCACGCAAATTTTGGTTGGATGGAATTTTCAGAACATGTTTTAGACTTTTTGAATGATTTCGAAAAGCCGTTAGTTTTTATTTTGTGGGGAGCGCATGCACAAAAAATTGGCACTCGAATAACGAACCTGAAGCATCTTAAAATTGAGAGTGCGCATCCTTCGCCATTTTCGGCACGGCGTGGATTTTTTGGTTCAAAGCCTTTTTCGAAAGCGAATAAATTTTTAGAACAAAATGGTGAAACTCCAATTGATTGGCGGGTAAAATAGTAAAATAAAAAATCTCACATTTAGTCGTGAGATTTTTCTAGATGAATTATCGTTCAGCTTTTTTAGCTTTTTCAGCAGCTTGTTTTTTGGCTTTGTTTGCCAAAGCTTCTTTACGAGCGGCAGCCATTTCTTGAGCTCGTTTGAAGCGATCAACACGACCTTCGGTGTCGATGATTTTTTCTTCACCAGTAAAGAATGGGTGAGAAGCACTTGAAATGTGCATTTTTACAAGTGGGTATTCGTTGCCGTCTTCCCATTTGATAGTTTCTTTTGAATCTGCTGTTGAGCGAGTCAAGAAAGCAAATCCAGCCACCTCGTCGCTAAATACGACAGGGCGATATTCGGTTGGATGTAAATTCTTTTTCATAACTTTTATATTTTAGCAAATTATTTTAAAAAATGCAAATAAAAATTTTCGAAAAATAATATTATAAAACATTAAGCTTGTGCTTGCAAATTAATTGTGGATGGTGTATTTTGGTGTTGTAATATAAAATTAAAGGAGTTTTATGAAGAATAAAATTATAATTCCAGCTGTCGTTGCGGTTTTTGCGGTTTCTGGAATAAGCACGGTCGGGTATGGGTACCAAGCTCATGCGCTAACGCCTGAACAGGAAGAGGCCACTCATATGGCTACAATTAACGGTTATCTCAATATTCTTGAGAAGAAAATTGCCCAAGCACCAGATCTAGAGACTGCTAATAAATATTTGGCTGAATATGAGTCAGGTATTCAATATAGTTTGGCTGGGTTGAGTGCTCCAAATCAGATTACTGTGCGTAACTCAATTGAGTCACTAAAACAAAAGATAAATAATTTAAGAGCTAATAATGTAGCTCAGGCGGCTAAATCATCAAGCGATAATTTGCGCCAAGAAGTTAGAAGTGAAATTGCTGCGCTAAAGAGTAGCATTCAAAATACGAATAATCGAATCGACCAAGAAAAAGATGGCATCATCAAATATGTAGCTCAAGAAAAAGACGGTATCATCAACTACGTTAAAACTGAAAAAGATGGCATCATCAAATATGTAGCTCAAGAAAAAGACGGTATCATCAACT
>CALAKV010000029.1 GCA_937922985.1 uncultured bacterium
TTTTTTGTAGTGGTCACATTCTCTAGATAGAAAATCAGCATATTTTTTAGTTTTCACATCAACAAAAGATCCTGATGATACTTGTGGTGCATTATTAACTTCCAATAGGTATATCTCACCGCTTCTAGAATCAACCATAACATCAACTCCAGCAACTTGAAGCTTTATAATTTCAGCTGCTTTTTTTGAGATTTCTAAAATATCTTTCGATACACTATCTAGTGGTAAAATTTTAGCTGATCCACCCTGAGATGTATTATTTAAATGCGATTTAGCGTTAGATTTTCGACTAATAGCCATAGTCGGCTCATCCCAGAATACTAATATACGTAAATCCCCCTCGTTAGGAATAAACTCTTGCAGAATAAAATTAATACCTGGATTATCGTCATGGATTTTTTGAATTTCCTCAGGTGATCTTACTAAAAAATTCAAACGCCCTTTTGAGCCTTCGTTGTCTTTTAGAATCGCCTGATCTCCAAACTCAATAAAACGTCTTTTCATCTCATTAAGTTCTCCATAAAAGGAATGCGGCCAATTTTTAATTCCTCCAACCCAAAGAGCAAATTGTGTACTCATTTTATTATCGGGAAGAAGCCTATTTAAATATTCATCTGTATATCTTATATTAAAAAAATCACAATAAGCAGCAATCGCATGAGCTTCAGCTGCCATACCACTGATATGCCTCATAACAACCAAATCAAAATCCCTTAAATCGAATTTTTTATTAACATCATAAATTGCAATCTCATTTTGACTTAGCTCAAAAAATAAATCCGAAATACCAGAAAATTCTACCAAAAAATCTGACCCTAGATATTCTGAAATATTATTAGCAAAAAACTCTGCTTTCTCTCTTGCCGTACTAGTTTTCGATGGTGTAAGTAATAAAATCTTCTTCATACTTTACTCCTATTTCTTATTCTTATATTTTCGAATCGCCTCTCGAGCTGCTTCTTGTTGAGCAGTTTGTTTGCTTGGACCTTCACCTTCACCCATTTTTTTATCACCAACAAAAACACCAAGAGTAAAATTCTTATCGTGATCTGGACCATCCTCTTTAAGAACCTTATAAATTGGCGTAAAACCATCTCTTGCTTGTGAAATCTCTTGTAAATAGCTCTTTGGGTCGCGCCAAGATTCTTCCTCTAGAATTTGTGGAAGAGTACTCAAAATATTATCTGTGATGTATTTTTTTGCAGCTTCATAACCCTTATCAAGATAAATAGCACCCGTAGTTGCTTCGAAAGCATTTGCCAAAATCTGCTGGCGAGCCCTTGCAGAACCTTGCTTTTCGCCACGGCTCATCCGAATTAGTTTTTCATAACCGAGTCTTTCGCCAGCCGCACCAATACTTTCAGTTCTAACCAACGCTGAACGCCAAGCTGTTAAAATTCCCTCAGGTTTATCATAGTTCGAAAATAGAAAATCGGTAGTAACGAGTTCTAAAACCGCATCACCCAAAAATTCAAGTCGTTCATTATGCTCGCTTGCCGACTTTTTATGTTCATTTAAATAGCTTCGATGCGTTAATGCAGTCACTAATAAATCAATATTTTCGAAATCATAGCCAAGTTTCTCTTTCGCCCATTCATGATAGGGCGCCAATAAAATTCCACTCATTATAAGTTCTCCTGTCTAATTTTTTTCATCGCAAGCAAGATTAGCTTACCGATATCTTCATATTCAATCTCATCCAATGCATCAGAAAAACTAAACCATCTAATACCATTCATCCAATCTTCTTTTTGGATTGCATCAGTATCACCAAGTGCTTTCACTAAAAAAACTTGAGTTGTCATTAAAACAAGCCTGTCAATTCGCCTATATCGAAAATTGATTTTACCAAGCCAGCCAATAATTTTTACATCATGAAGGCCGGCTTCTTCCCCAATTTCACGCTTAGCAGTTTCTTGAGCTGTTTCTCCTTCTTCGATATGACCTTTCGGAATCGTCCAGCGGTCTTTCGAGTCTTGAATCAGCAAAATTTCAACTTCATTTTTTTGATTACGACGAAAAATTACGCCACCAGCGGTCGGTTCACGAACAATTTCCTGAATTGAAGATCTGCGTGTTCTATGAAAATATTTTCGAAAATGTTCAACCTTCTTGTTCGCCATTTTGTTCCTCCACAAAAAGCTTATACGCCGTTCCCAATACGCCGTTAATAAACTTACTTGAATTATCGGAACCAAACGCTTTAGCAAGCTCAACTGCTTCATTTATGGCCACTTTTGGCGGAACCGTTTCTCGAGAATAAAGCAATTCATAAAGCCCCATCCTTAAAACATTACGGTCAATTCGCGCAATCTGTGAAATTGGCCATTCTGGTGCCATTGGCTGAAGTTTTGTATCCAGTTCAACCTGTCTTTCAATAATCCCGTTTAATAAATCTTGAACGAATTGCTTATCTCCAATCGCTTCTTCGTATTGCTTCATATTTCGAAAAATAATCTCAGCCAAGTCAACAGTTTTATCTTGTGCCTGAGAGCGAAATTCATATTCATAAAGTGTTTGAAGAACAACAATCCTTCCTAAATGTCTATTTGATGCCATTTTTACGTAAGGTTCTTTCCTATATTAAAATATTATTATTTTTTTGTCAAATGAAAATTAAAACGCCAGCAAATTAAGCAGCTAGCGTTTTGTTTTCTTCGAGTTGCTTGTTTAGAGCTTTACCAGATTGTTTTTTAGTTGTGTAAACTTTCACTGGTGATTTTTTATTAACTCGACGAGCTAAATCCAATCGCAAGTGGCTGCGTCGCAAACCAGTCTTTCGAGGACTACTCTGTTTCTTTGGCTGTGCCATTTAAAGTTTCTCCTTAGGTTTATTATTTTCCTTCAATATCAATTATACCTTAATTTTAAAGATAAAGCAAGCTTTTTATAAATCTATTATTGACTTTTTATTATTTTTATGCTATAATAAAATCATTATGAAAAGTTATGAAAACAAAAACAATCAAATTCAAAATAATGAAATAGTAAAAATTAGTAGAAAGAAACTAAAACAATTTGGTGCTTTAGCGATGCTTGCCGGAGCGCTTGGTGGTTGGTTTGGCCACGATACTTATAAAAATTATCAAGAAAACCACCCACCAGAAATTTTCCAAAAAAGCCAAACTGAAGGTTTAGACAATTCTGAAATGGATTTTTCAAAACTTAAAAAAATTTCAGATGATGGCGGCGTAATCCATCTGCAAAAAGGAGACGCTATAAGAAGCTCAACTGGCGAATATTACAAAAACCCTGAAAATTACACTTTCAGCGAATCAAACCATTCAGCAATTGGTATTATGAATACAGACAGGGACTTTACTACTAAGGGCGAAGTTTACCTAGAAGACGGGGATAATCCAAAATTAATTACCAGAATTGAGAATTTTGAAAAAACGTCAACTGGCGAAAATACTAAAATTGATATAAATATAGATAAAGACGGTTGGGTTGCAGTTGATGCAAATAGAGAAGACTTTCAGCAAAAATAATAAAATGGAGGAATAAACCTCCATTTTATTTATTTAACAACAAAGTTAATTAATTTATTCGGAATAAAAATTTCTTTCAAAATCTCCTTGTCTTGCAAGAATTTCGAAACATTATCTTCTGCTTTTGCAGCAGCAAGAATCTCATCCTTCTCAGAGTTTGCCGAGACTTTAATTTTCCCGCGAAGCTTTCCATTAACTTGCACAATAATTTGAATTTCATCAGTTTTCAAAAACTCTTCATTCCATTTTGGCCAGCCAGATTTTTCAATAAAGTCATTGTTTCCAAGCTGTTGCCAGAGTTCGCTTGAAATATGTGGAGCAAATGGAACAAGCATTTTAAGTAAATCTTCTAAAATAAATTGCCAATCGTTCGAAAAACCTTCAAGCTTCAATTTATAAAGATCATTTATAAATTCCATCAGAGCAGCAACCGCAGTATTTAGGCTTTCGCGGTGAAAATCTTCAGTAACTTTCTTGATGGTTTTATGTTGGATTTTTTGGATTTCAGCAAAATTCGAAAGATTTTCAGCAGATTTTTCAGATTCAATAAATTCTTGAATCAAAACCCAAACACGATTTAGAAAACGATAAACTCCAGCTATGCCTCGTGAATCCCAAGAAGCGTCAACTTCATATGGGGCAATAAACATTTCGTAAGTTCGAAGTGAATCTGCACCATATCCTTGGTCGATAACTTCAAGTGGATCAATAGTATTCCCCTTTGATTTACTCATTTTCGAACCATCTTCGGCATTAATATATCCGTGATAAAGGAGTTTTTTAACTGGTTCGGCAAAATTAGTTAGTCCCAAATCTCTAAAAACATGAGTCCAAAAACGAATATATAGTAAATGCGCAACCGCGTGGTCGCCACCAACATAATAATCAACCGGCGCCCAGTAATTTACGAGCTCAGGATCCCAAGCTTGTTTAGAATTTTGAGGATCGGCATATCGCAAAAGATACCAGCTTGAACAGGCATAACCATCCATCGTATCAGTTTCACGAGTCATTTTTTCGCCATTAATTTCAACCGTAATGAATTCTTCACTCTTAGTGAGGGCCGACTTCCCAGAATCATCAGGCTTAAAATCGCTCAAAGTTGGAAGCATCACAGGTAATTGCTCTTCGGGGATTAAATGTTCTTTACCGTCTTTGTCATAAGCAATAGGAATTGGACAACCCCAATAGCGCTGCCGAGAAATCAACCAATCTCGCATTTTATATGTAGTTTTCGAACGACCAACCCCAGACTCTTCAAGCCAGCCCAAAATCTGTTCACGAACATCCTCAGATTTTTGACCATTGAATTCACCAGAGTTAACTATAACTCCTTCTCCATGATAGCAAGAATCATCATCCACCATATCCTCAGGCTTCTCAACAACTTTTATAATATCCAAATCGAATTTTTTAGCAAATTCAAAATCTCGCTCATCATGAGCAGGAACCGCCATAACAGCCCCTTCACCATAGCCTCCAAGCACATAATCACTCACCCAAATCGGGATTTTCTTACCATTCGCTGGATTTATTGCATAACTTCCAGTGAAAATTCCTGTCTTTTCTTTATTTTCTTGGCGCTCAATTTCAGATTTTTTAAGCGATTCTTTCTTATATGCTTCAAGTTTTTCTCTAGTTAAATCGGTAGAGAGTTTTTCTAGCAATTCATGTTCTGGCGCAATAGTTAAAAATGCCACGCCAAAAATAGTATCTGGTCGAGTTGTAAAAACTTTAATTTTTTCACCTTTTGCATTTCCGTCAGCAATTTCAAATTCAATCTCAGCACCCTCAGATTTTCCAATCCAATTTCGCTGCATCGTTTTAATCTTTTCTGGCCAATCTAATTCGTCAATATCAGCCAAAAGTTCGTCAGCATATGCAGTAATTTTAAAGAACCATTGAGTCATTTGCTTTTTTGAAACTTCTTCGCCACAGCGCCAGCATCGGCCATTTTCAACCTGTTCATTTGCGAGAACTGTTTTATCATTATCGCACCACCACTGATAGCTTTCTTTTCGATAAGCTAGACCTTTTTTATAGAGCTCACGAAAAATCCACTGTGTCCACTTATAATATTCTGGGTTTGAAGTGTTAATTTCTCGCGACCAATCGATTGAAATTCCAAGTCGTTTAAATTGTTTTTTAAAATTTGCAATATTCGTTTTTGTAGCTTCTTGCGGAGAGATCCCAGTTTTAATTGCGTAATTTTCTGCAGGCAAGCCAAAAGTATCCCAACCAATTGGATTTAAAACATTTTTGCCCTGCTGGCGATAAAAACGAGCGATTGAATCAACAATCGTATAGCTCCTTGCGTGCCCAGTGTGAAGCCCTGCTCCACTTGGATACGGAAACATTCCTGAAATATACATTTTCCGTTTCGAAGAATCCGCTTCAACCTCATAAAGCTTTGATTCATCCCATTTTTTTTGCCATTTTTCTTCAATTTCAATCGGATTATATCTTTTCATACTATTTTAAATTATACCAAAAATAGTATAAAAAATCAAAAAATCACCATAAAGTAACCTTATCGCAAATATATTCATTCTCATCAGTTAAATAAACCTCAACCAGCTCATTATTTTTGTAAAATTCAATTCTATTTTGAAGATTGCTAATTTCTGGCTCAATAACATTATTCCACCAACTTTTACCAGAACGACATATAACACGCCTTTTATACTCTTGCATCACTCTTTTTTTAAAAATATTTGGTAAAATAAGTATAAAACTAATCTTTTTTAAAAGTAGTCGCTTTAAAATCTCATCGTCTTCACTAATAAATATAATTTCGAAATTTCCCGAATAATATTCTTCTTCAATTTTCTGCACACAAAAATCAAAAAAATGAGATCTTTCAACTTTACTCATCATTTTAGTTTTACTACTTTCATTAAATTCCATATCTAAAAATCGCTTTTTAGATATTTTTGAAAGAGTAGTTTTACCCAAACAAGGATAAGCTGCAATAATTTTAGTTTGCATTTATTTCTTTCAAAAATTCATCTTCATCCATAACTTTTACGCCAAGTTTTTCAGCCTTCGAAATTTTTGTTGCGCCAACCTTTTCGCCAATTACCAAAAAGTCTGTAGTTTTCGAAATTGTTTTTTGGAATTTTCCACCCAACTCTTCAATTTTTTCTGCAGCTTTTTCGCGCGCCATTGTTTTTAGCGTTCCAGTAATTACAAAATTTTTGCCACTTAAGATCCCTTTATTTTTTGTAAAATTTCGCACTTTCACGCCAAGGTTAAACATTTTTGCTAAAACTCGCAAATTTTCGTCATCATTAAAATATGCTAAAATGCTTTCAGCAACTTTCTTACCAATACCATCAATTTCAAGAAGCTCTTCAAGCGTTGCATTACAAATATTTTCAAATTTATTAAATCTCTCCGCCAAAAGCTTCGCCGTTTCGCCACCAATATGTCTGATTCCAAGAGCTGAGATAAATTTTGAGAGTTCTGGATTTTTCGAAGACTCAATAGCTCCCAGAAGATTATTAACTGAAGTTTCTCCAAAGCGTTCAAGGTTTAATAAATCACTTTTTTGAAGATTATAAATATCGGCTAAATCTCGAACCAACCCCTTTTCAACCAATAAATCAACATTTTTTTCGCCAAGATTTTCAATATCCAAACCTGCTTTTGAGGCATAAAAGGTGACCGTTTTTTTCAAAATTAAGCTCGAATTTAAACCTTTTGCACGATATGCAACCTCACCACTTGGTCGGTAAAACTCAATATCCGGGAACTGTTTCTCAAGCTCTTTTCTAAAATCGAAAACTTTAGTATTTTCTGGTCGAAGCTCCGGCAAAATCCGTAAAATTTTCGGAATAATGTCGCCAGCTTTAAAAACTACTGCCGTATCACCAATTCGCACATCGAGTCGCTTAATTTCATCAGCATTATGTAAACTTGCATGCCGAACAGTGGTTCCGGCAAGTTGAACTGGCGAAAAAACCGCGACAGGAGTTGCGATACCAGTTCGTCCAATCGAAATAACTATGTCTGAAATCACCGCCGTAACTTCTTCAGGGGAATATTTAAAAGCAATTGCTGCACGAGGCTGCTTTCCAACAATTCCAAGTTTCGAAAAATGCTCACGATTATTAATTTTTACAACTAGCCCATCAGTATTAAATGGTAACTCTTTTCTCTTTTCACTCCAAAAATCAATAAACTCGATAATTTTTTTTAAACCGTTAATTTTTGAAGCTTGCTCATTTATCGTAAAACCAAGATTTTTTAATGCTTTATAAGCGAACTGGTTAGTAGGGATATCTTGTGGATTTTCACGAATTAAATCATAAGCTCGAAAATGTAGAGGTCGAGAAGCTGCGACTGAAGGATCAAGCTGGCGAATTGTACCTGCAGCCAGATTTCGTGGATTAGCGAATTCTGGTTCACCACGCTCTTTTTGAACAAGATTTATTTTTTCGAAATCTTCCTTCAAAATAACAATCTCGCCGCGAACTTCAGTTCTTCCATTTTTAAAATTTTCAAATTCACCACTTGCCTGTAAAAAAAGCGGAATATTTTTAATTGTTCTAATATTACTTGAAACATCTTCACCAACAAAAGAATCGCCTCGAGTAACAGCTCTCACAAATTCGCCATTTTCAAAAATAAGAGAACAAGCTAAACCATCCATTTTAATATCTGCAAAAAAATCCTCTTCAATATTTGGCTCAAGTTTTTTGATTCTCTCAAACCAATCAAAAATTTCTTTACTGCTAAAAATATCGTTTAAACTTAGCATTCTACTAGCGTGAGAAACCTTAATAAACCCACCCTTAACCGTATTTCCAACTCTTTGTGTTGGTGAGTTTTTTGATATTATTTCTGGGTTTTCAGCCTCAATTTTCTTAAGCTCAGAAAAAAGTGAATCATAAACCGAATCTGGAACGCTTGGATTATCAAGAGTGTGATATTCGAAAGAATAACGGTTCAAAAGCTCTAGCAAATCTTTATATCGAGTCTTTTTATCTGTCCCCATCAACAATCCTTCGATATAAAACGTAAATATAAACCGAGCCTAAAACGCAAGAAAAACAACTCATTAGGAGCATTGAGATTGGTACGATCGGAATATTAACAAAGAATCCATTAATTGAAATCAGCCAATTCATCAACATGATTATTGGAATTATTATAATCGACCAAATTAAAGCAAGTATAAATATTAAAAATAGAACTCTCTTCAATATCGCAAGTCTTCTTTGAGAAACCATATCACCAGCAATTTTTAGAGCCTGTAATGGATAGGTTCCTGGAATTGTAACAATAATCATTGCGAAAATTGAGCCCATAACCCAAAAAGCTGAGAGTGAAAATAGTAACAGTATTGCACTGAAAAATACAGCCTGTTCTATTCCGCTCGATAAAAAACTTGTTGTTTTTGCGGCTGCACCAACAATCGTTGCAATAAATACAGGAACTAATTGCATTAATATTACGATAGCAATAACCGTCATTGGGATAATAGGAGCTCCACAAGAATATAAAGCATCTCTTAAATTTAAGTTCTTTTTTCCACTTAAAATATTTCTGCAAATCTGAACTGTCGCGAGCCAAATAAATAACACTATTATAGCAAACATCATCTGTTGAATTTCACTCGGTGATTGCACCAAGCCACCACTATTAAACGTTGCTGCCATAATCAATCCAGCTTTACCAATTTCACCAAAAAATCCTTCGAAATTTCCACCGTTAGTAGTATCAACAACGGCCTGCAAGCTTGAAACAAAATTTTGGTCCATTAGCCCAATAAAAATAATGCCAGCTAAAGCCGAAACTAAAACAAGATTTCGAAAAATCTTTTTGTTATCTCGAATAAGCTTGAAAACAAGACCTAGCAAATTCCAATAGCCCCCGATTTTCAAGGGTCGAACATAATCTATTTTTCTTGAAATTTTAAAGCTTCTGTGTGGCCTACGCGCTTTAAACTTTCGAAACCTTTCCAATATATTTTTTCGTAAATAAATTCTAATTCTTATATACCAAAAATAAACTAAACTGATTTGTTCTTCATTTGAACTTAATATTTTCTTCCTAAACATTAAAACCTCGTGCTATTTTCTTTCAATCTGTTAATTCTGTCATCTAAAGGTGGATGTGTTGAAAATAATCTCTGAAAAAAGCCCTGTTTCATGGGATTGGAAATAAATAAGCTTGCCGTTGTTGAGTTTTGTCTTTTTAGAGGCTTGTTATTTTTCAACTTTTCAAGAGCACTGATTAAACCGTCTGGATATCTAGTTAATGAGACTGCAGTTGCGTCAGCCAAAAATTCACGCTGACGAGAAATTGCAAGCCTCGTTATTGTAGCCAAAAGCGGCGAAATTAAAACAAAAAATAATCCCAAAATTAAATAGATTGGATTTTTCGAATCCTCATCATCGTCATTAAAAAAAATGAACCTTAAAACAATATCAGAAAGTATCCCAATAACGGCAGTTAAAGCAACTGCTGCCATTGAAACTCGAATATCATAATTCTTAATATGTGAAATTTCATGAGCCATCACACCTTCAATTTCAACCTTATCCATATTCTCAAGGAGCCCTGTTGTTGCACATATAACAGAATTCTCAGGATCAGTTCCGGCTGCAAAAGCATTCATCGAAGAATCATTAATAATATAAAGCTTTGGCATTGGTAGGCCAGCAGTAATAGATAATGATTCAATTGTTGAATAAAATTCAGGAGCATCCTTTTTCGAGATCGGCTCAGCACCATTCATTTTTAAAGTAATGGCTGTCGAAATCTTATATTGAAATAATGCATAAAAAATAGCAAAAATTAATGTAAAAATAAAAATTGTTAAATCGTCATAGATATAAGAAAAATATAGCCCAATTCCAGAAATAATAGCAATAAATAATGAAAAAATAATCACAGTATTACGCTTATTCTGAGAAATTGAGCTATACATATTTAATAAAACCTCTAAAAATAAATTAGAATTTTACTTGAGGTGCAGATTCGACTACTTTTCTATCTTCCACTTCGAAGAATTCCCTCTTTTCAAAACCTAATTTTTTGGCAAAAATATTAGTTGGGAATACTTTAATCTTAATATTAAGATCTCGAACACCACCATTATAAAATCTGCGCGCACCTTGAATTTTATCTTCGATTTCTTGCTGTTGTTGTTGAAAACGTATAAAGCCCTCATTAGCCTTTAATTCAGGGTAGTTTTCAGCAACAGCAAACAAGCGGCTGAGCGCTTGTGAAAGTTCACCTTCAGCTTTAGCGGCGTCAGAAACGTTATTTCCAGCACCTATCAATCCAGCTCGTGCGCTACTTACATTTTCGAAAACTTCTTTCTCATGAATTGCATAACCTTTTACAGTCTCAACAAGATTTGGGATTAAATCTGCTCGGTATTTTAGCTGAACGGCAATATCGCTCCAAGCTTCTTCAACTCTTTCATTAAGCCGCACAAGTGCGTTGTATTGGCTCCAAACAAAAAGCCCAACAAGGACAAGAACAGCAATAATTACAATAATTGCAATTGTCATTTTATTATACTCTCCTACTATTGTTAAATTTGGTGCGCGAGGCGGGAATCGAACCCGCACGACTGTTTAGGTCAAGGGATTTTAAGTCCCTCGCGTCTACCAATTCCGCCACTCGCGCATATTTATATTTTACACGCCTTAACTGCAAAAGTCAAGGCGTGTTATAAACTTAAGCTTCATCTTTATCAAGAAGTGGAGCAATAATCATAATGAATAGAGAAAAAGCACCAAGCACTAAGAATGTAGCCCAAGCTTTACCCATTAATTCCCCTAGATTATTGTCTACCCAAATATATACTAGGCTAATTAAAGCACAAACCATAGCCGTAAAAATATTGAACCAAATACAAATTTGTCGAATACTTTTTACTGTTTGACTATATTTCTTCTTTTTTGATACTGGAGCAACAACTACCGGGCGAGTATTTGATTCATTCTCACCTTTTCGAATTTCTACAACTCTTTGATTTTCTTCTTTCATATGGTTTCCTTTACTTAAATATTTTGGAGGCACCTACCGGATTTGAACCGGTGTAAACGGTTTTGCAGACCGCTGCGTAACCACTCCGCCAAGGCGCCAAAGTGATATAAAATGATTATACCACATATTTTTTAAAAAATAAACAATAGCATTATTTTTTTAGAATTTCGGCCAATTCTAGCTTTTCGCCAGTTTCCATATCTTTAAAAATAAATGAATTTTCAGAAATCTCCTTTTCACCAATTACTAAAGTATATTTGACACCTCGTTTATCGGCAAATTTAAAAGCTTTTTTCATATTAAAATCTTCAAGCAGAACTTCAGTGTTTTTACCTTCTTTTCTTAATTCACCAGCAATTTCGAAAGACTTTTGAAGCTCGTTTTTACTCATTGGAACTATTAAAAATTCCGCAGTTGAGCGTTTTGAAAACTTCAGCAAGCCCAAGTCTCGTAGACACCAAAACAATCGCGTTAGACCAATTGAGGCACCTACTCCTGGTAGTTCTTCTTTCGAATAATATTCGCTTAAATTATCATAACGGCCACCACTAGAAACTGAGCCAATTTCTTTGAAGTTATTTAAATTTGTTTCAAAAACTGTTCCCGTATAATAATCAAGACCACGAACAATTAGCATATCGAGTTTGAAATATTTTTCTTCAACGCCCATCATTTTTAACAATTCAGAAACTTCAGAAAGCTCCTCAATTCCTTTTTCAAACTGTTGATTTTTAATTTTTTGAGAAAGATTTTTTAGCTCACATATAACATCTTCAGCTGAACCTGAAATTTTAATAAAATCAGAAATTATTTGAGACTTTTCTCCTAAATTTAAATCAGTAAGTTGCCCTGAAAACTCCTCATTTGAAATCTTCTCAGCACGATCAATCAATGCCATAATTTCAGCTGATTTTTCAGTTAATCCAAGCCCCTCAATTAAACCACTCGTGATATTTCGGTTATTAATTCGAAGAGTAAAATCACCAAAATTTAGCTCTCGAAAAATATTATAAATTACTGCAATAACTTCGGCATCATAAGAAATACTTAATTCATCTCGCCCAATCACATCAATATCACATTGATAAAATTCACGAAAACGACCTCGCTGTGCTCTTTCGCCGCGATAGACTTTACCAATTTGCGAACGTTTAAAAGGAAATTGCAACTGACCAAAATTCTCAGCAACAAATCTTGCAGTTGGTACAGTTAAATCAAACCGCAAACTTAAATCATTATCACCTTTCGAAAAACGATAAATCTGCTTCTCAGTCTCACCACCAGCTTTTGCAAGAAGAGTCTCTGTTCGCTCAATCACTGGTGTATCAATTGGTGTAAATCCGAATTTTTCATAATTTTTTTGAATAATTGCCATGATTCGATTAAACTCGAGCTGTTCCTCTGGCAATAGCTCCATCATCCCAGGCAATGGTTTTGTATTAATTTTCATAATTCCTCAAATTCATTTTAATTGACTACTTAGCTAAATGATACCATAAAATATCGTTTTTTTCAAATTTCGAAAAGGCTATTTTTGCAGTTTTTACAATAAAATGGTAGAATATAGAAATGGATTACCAACAAAGAATTCCCCTTGCTGAAAAAATGAGACCAAAAAAGCTAGATGAAGTTATTGGCCAATATCACCTTATTGGTAAAAATGGAATTTTACGAAAAATAATCGAGAACAAAGAACCTATTAGCTTAATCTTTTGGGGGCCAGCTGGAACTGGCAAAACTACTCTTTCAAGAATTTTAGCGAATGAAGTCAATGCAGATTTTATTGAAATTTCAGCCGTCACTAGTGGTAAAAAAGATATTGAAAAAGTTATCGAACATGCTCGCCAAAACTGGAATCTCGGGACGCGAACAATTCTTTTCGTTGATGAAATTCACCGTTTCAATAAATCGCAACAAGATGCTTTTTTGCCACATATTGAAAGTGGATTAATAAATTTGATTGGCGCAACAACCGAGAATCCAGGATTCGAAATTATCACACCACTACTTTCAAGAAGTCGAGTTCTATCACTCAAGCCTTTAAATACTGAGGAGATTTCGAAAATCATTAAAAATGCGCTTGAAAAAGTTTCGCCAAAAACAAAAATAGAGCCAGAAGCACTCAAACTTCTCGCTAAAATAAGTAGTGGCGATGCTCGAAATGCACTTGGAAACCTTGAATTAATTTTAAATTTCGAAAAAAATAACATTACGCCAGAAGTTATTAAAAATTCAATCGAAAATTCAACCTTAATTTATGATAAAAATGGCGATTCTCATTATGACACAATATCAGCTTTTATTAAAAGTATGCGAGCCAGTGATGTTGATGCAACTGGCTACTATCTAGCTAAAATGCTAAACGCTGGCGAAGACCCAAAATATATCGCCCGCCGAATGATTATTTTTGCGAGTGAGGACATTGGGCTTGCTGGAAATGGCGCTCTTAGTTTGGCAAACTCTGCTTTTGATGCGGTTGAAAAAATAGGAATGCCAGAAGCTAAATATAATCTATTCCATGCCGCAATCGCTTTAGCAAAATCTAAAAAATCACGCGAATCCACCGGAATTATGTATCAATCTTACAACTTAGCCCAAAAAGCTCCGAACGCCCCTATTCCTTTACACTTAAGAAATTCTACTTCTAAAATTACCGAGGAGCTAGGCTATAATAAGGGATACCAGTGGACGGCAGGTTTCAAGCACCCAGAAGATAATCTGCCCAAAGAGGTTCGCGAGCTTATATCATTAGATAAGCAAAATAAAAAATCTTAGCTGGTGAATGGTCGCCAGAAATTAAAGAACTAATAAAAATGACACACAAAAATAGTAGATTAATATCGCTCTTAATATTCACTTTTTATACAGTTATTCCATTTTTATTATTGATTAATCCATTTTTTTAAAATAAATTCATAGTTTTAACTATCAGCGGAATTTTAATTTATATTCTGCTCAGATTATTAGGTTTCAATAACAGTTCCCTTGGCATCAAATAAGCAAAGATGATATAATCAATTCGAGATATTTCATTGATAACATTTATTCTTATAAGTTATTGGAATTATTTTATTTAACTTTAGAATATCAAGATTCCAGCCAAGCAAAACTCTGTCTTTTTACTTATTTTATATTTTATATCTTCACCCATTCAAGAATTTCTTTATAGGGGGCATTAACGAGTATTTTACAACAAATAAATTTTCGAAAATCTTCAATCATCTTAACTTCATCGATTTTATATAGCTTAGCACATTTAGGCTATAAAGATTTCATAACCTGCATATTAACATTTCTAATTGGTCTATTGTGGCATCAGAAATATCTCAAAACTAAGAACCTCACTGGAGTAACCATCAGCCGTGCAATCTTAGGAGTTATCACAATTTTTATCGGGATTATCGATTAGTTGTTTTCTGGTAAAATATTTTCAAGCCAAAGTTTAATTTCTTCTAAAATATATTCTTCTTGTGAGTTTAAATTTTGGTTATTTGCAATTTCTTGGAATTCTTTCATAAAATTGGGAATCATTTTTTGTAAATTTTTCACCCGATACTCTTCCCAAAGCTCTTTCTCCTGAGAACTTAAACTTTTCGGAAAACTCCTTGCTTTATAATGAAGAAGTAGACCTGTCAATCGTTCGTCAGCAAAATCTGGATGAAAATCAGCAAGCTCACGATCAGTTGAATTTCGAACAGCTTCAATTTTAATATCATCACTTCTTGAAACAAAACCTTCAAAAAGCCGAGCTTCTGGAGCTGGTTTTTCTGCACTACTCTTATCTTGAAAGACTTCACTTCGCCTTTCAAAAGCAGATCTAAGGTTTTCAGCAAAGTGCGGATTCTTTCGTAAAATATCTAAGTTTTTTTGAATTTCAGCTAAATCAATCTTCAATCTTTGCTGATTTTCTTCAGTTAAAACGCCCATTGGTGCAACTGCTGGACATTTATTATACTGCAAAATCTTTGCTGCAATAGGTTCGAAATCATCACTCGAACGTGTTTCGAAATCTGCCGTAATATTTTCAAGAATTTGATCCTCACTCCAATCAATAAATTTCTCAGGAGAAAACCGCAAATCCCAAACAATTACATTTTGATTTTTAGCCGGCGCAATAGGAAACGCCACGGTAGTTTTTTCAAATTCAACTTTAAAGCGACCAGAAGTATAGACAAATGGCTTCGGATTCTCAAGATTAACTAGTTTTTGCACTTCATTTTTTGAACGAATTTTAAAGAGATAGTCGAAAATCTGTGGCTGTTTTTCTTTCAAGAGTCGCGCAACATCTATCAAGCCGTCAACATCACTCATTGCATCATGAGCATTTTCGTGCAAGATTCCATTTTCTTTAGTCAAAAGCTCAAGTTTATTAGCCGCAAATTTTTCACCAGTTTCTTCATTTATAATAAATGGCCAATTAATCCCTTCTGGCCTAAGCGCCCGAATCATTCGAACAACATCCAGTAAATCCCAACGCGAGCGACCATCTTTCCACTGCCAATCATACGGCGGGTAGAAATTTCGCCACAAAAGATGCTGAATGTGAACATCATCAAATCGAACATTATTATATCCTACAATTACCGTATCTGGCGTAAAATACTCTTCAACGAGCATTTTCGAAAATTCCGCCTCAGTATAACCTTCTTCAACCGTTTTTTGCGGACTAATTTTTGTTACCATTAGCGCACTTGGGCTTGGCAAAACATCGTCATTCAATCTAACTAAAATATTAACAGGCTCACCAATTCGATTAAGGTTTTCATCTGTTCGTTGCCCTGCAAATTGCATAATTCGGTCATTTTGCGGGCTAAATCCACTAGTCTCTAAATCATAAAAAAAGAAAGTCTTCATGGTTATATTTTACTTTAAAACTGTAAAAATTACAAACGCATTTGACTTTTTAATTAAAATATTGTAAAATACAAATGTTCATGAGGTAATATTCTCACTCATTCGCCAGAGGGTGGCGCGAACCTTTATAGGAGAAAAAGAAATGGCAACTATAATTGATTATGAATCAACAAAACTAAGAAGTATGATGAATTCTAATTCTATCTATTCTGCCTCAGAATATGTACAGAATGCTGAAAAACAGATCAGCTTATTAGCAGAAGAAATAATCAAGTCGCTTCTCGATGATGGCTATAATCCATTAAAGATTATTGAAATTTTTTCAGAACATTTCGATAATAGTCAAATTCGAAAGATTGTAGCTTTATATATAGGTATGGAAGAATTGAAATCCTTAGAAGAATCCGAAAATGAAACCTAAATGCTACCCCATTATACATCCAGCACGACTAAGATCGTGCTTTTTTATTTAGACAACTTTTAATCTTCCCAATTCGAGTCAACTAGCTCAAATTGATTGCCAGCGATTGAAATTATGCTTGAGTTTTCTGCACCCATTCGGCGGAGCTCATGCTCAATTCCCATTTTTCGCAAAATATCACGCAAGCGATTTACACCATGAACATTCATAAAGTTAGTTCGGCGAGCAAATTTTTCAATTTTTTCACCGCTAACTTCGAAAATATTTTCTTCTTCATTAAACTCAACCGTCCAAGCCTTATTAATTTCATCTTGGGATAGAGATATTACGGCAATATCTTCATCTTCTTCCTTATTGACATCAATTTCAGATTGCAAGTTTCTAAAATTTTCTACCTGTTTTCGAAGCGCACGAAGAACTTCCTTCAAGCCTTGATGCGCGCTCGAAGAAATCGCAAAAATCTGCGAATCATAAGCCACCTTGCAAAGTTTCGAAATTTGAAAATCAATCATTTCAGCGTCCATTCCCTCCGCTTTAGTTAAAGCGATGATTTCGGGTCGATCTAAAAGTTCGGGTTGATATTTTTTCAATTCTTCACGAATAATTTTATATTGTTCATCTGGGTTTTCTTCATAAATATCAATCAAATGGAGCAAAACACTTGTTCTTTCAACATGACGCAAGAATGCATCGCCCAAACCTTTACCTTCGCTCGCACCTTCAATTAAACCTGGGATATCCGCAATTAAAAGATTAAAGCCATCAATTTCTGCTACGCCAAGATTTGGAGTTAATGTAGTAAAAGCATAATTGGCGATTTCTGGTCGCGCGTTAGAAACAACACTCAAAAATGTAGATTTTCCAGCATTCGGAAAACCAACCAGCCCGACATCGGCAAGCAGTTTTAACTCTAAATCAGCTTCGAAAGTTTCACCAGATTCACCGAGTTCAGCGACACGCGGGGTTTGCCGAACCGAAGATTTAAAGTGAGCATTGCCAAAACCACCATCACCACCTCGAGCAATAATAGCTTCTTCGCTATCAAACTTTAAGTCAGCTAAGATTTCTCCGTCTCGCTTAACTAAAGTTCCCACAGGAACCTTAACAATTAAATCTTCACCAGATTTTCCAGTCTTATTCCTTTTTGAACCGTTTTCGCCGTTTTTAGCTTTAATTTCTGGCTTATAGCGAAAATTCAAAAGTGTATTTAGATCTTTAGTCGCTCGAAAAATAACATCGCCACCCTTTCCACCATCACCACCGTCTGGGCCACCTTTTTCGATATAAAGCTCCCTTCGAAAACTGACCGCACCATTTCCGCCGCGGCCAGCTTGAACAAAAATCTTAGCTGTATCTACAAACATACATATATAATAACACAAAAAATATAAAAAATCCAATTTTAAATGAGCGCCCAAAACAGTAACGCTCATTTAAATATTTTAGTGTATATAGTTCGAAACACTACTTGCTGGTACTGTTCGAGTTGTTACAACGTTCAGTTTTCCAGCATAATTCATATCTGAAACAGTGATTGTTCCATCAGAGTTCACAGACTCAACAATAGCAACGTGCCCGTAGCCCCAAATGTATGAGTTTGCGTAAGCATTCCACTGAGCAATTGCACCTACAGATGGATTTTGGTCAACTTTATACCCAGCAGCTCTAGCGCTAACTGCCCAAGTTGAAGCATTTCCCCAGAAGCTTCCAATATCTGGACGGCGATTATATGCATACCAAGTACAGTTTCCCCAGGCATAAGCATTTCCAGCCTTAACATTGTAATTAGAAGATAGAGACACTGGTGATACGTTCACAGAGCTGGAAGATTTTCGAGAATTCGAAGTTGTAGAAGTTGAGAAGACCTTAGATTTAGGATTATAATCTGGTCGCTCTTCTTCAGGCAAGATACCGCCAGGAATTACAATCTCAACGCCTTCTTTAGGCTCTTCGCCATCTTTAAGCTTATTATAAGAAATCAATCTTTCTAAACTGGCTTGGTATTTTTCTGCTACAGATTTAATACTATCGCCAGATTTAAATCGATAGATAATTCCATCTACAGGCAGAATTCTTAGCTCCTTATTAGCTTCAACTTTATCACCCTTCAAGCCATTAACCCATTTAACAGTTTGAGCAGTGATGCCATATTTATCAGCAATCGCTTGAATAACCTCTTCTGAAGTCGTAGTGTATTTAATGATTTCACGTTTTTCAGAAGAAACCTCAAGAACTTTAGGCTTTTCAACAGAAGCAGCAGCTTGAGGCGAATCCTGAAGTATTGCAGTAGATGTTGAAAGGCTCGCCACAGAAGATGCGATCGCTAAATCAGCAGACTCAGCAAGATTTGCAACAACACCAGATTCCGTAACTTTGTCTGCTACAGAATATTTCTCATT
>CALAKV010000030.1 GCA_937922985.1 uncultured bacterium
TTCATTCCTTTGGCGGAAGAAGTTAGAATTCCAATATTCCTGATCAAACTACTGCGTGTGAACTTGTTGTGTTTTATATTGAGTAGCTAAATTTCCAGATTGAATAATCTGAACGTTAGATTGTTTGAGTTTATTTGGTTCAATAGAACTATCATCAATATTTTTTCCACTTGCTAAGCCGTTTGCAAAATCAGCCACCGCTTTATTATTAGCCACCATTTCATCAAGTTCTTGTGCCGTTAGTGGAGATAGTGGCACAAAATCCTTATTTGGATGCGGTAAAGTTAATTTAGCCATTATTTTTTAGCCCCTAACTTGAAAATTGGCTTTAGTCCCGCAAAAGCTGTAGCGATTGCGCCACTAATCGCCAAAATCTCTTTCGTGGCGTTTGGAATTAAAATTACACAAATTGTTGCAATTAGCATATTTGTCAAAATCCCAAGGTCAGCGATAAAATAGACTGTTGTTTTAGCTTTTTCGCTAATTCGTGGCTCATAATCCGTATTTGCGATGTTCTCAACTGTATTTTTCTGTAAATCTTCCAACATTTTTAACTCTCCTTCTGTTAATGGTCTTGCATTAATTTGAATTAACTGCTTTTTCTCTGCTTTTTTAGAATTTTCAGCATTTCCGCTATTTTCTAAATTGTGCGACATATCTTTTTTCTCCTCTTCTTGGACTGTTAACCCTTGGTTTTCAGCTAGTTTTTCTTCTGGTTTAGGCTTATCTTCGACCATTTTGCTGACATCAGCAATATGGTTTTCCGCAGGGTTTTCCACAACTGGCTCAGCTGGTTTTGGTTCTTCAACCGGCTGTGGAGCTGGGCGATATTCGGTAATCGTTCCTTTATCACCAGCTGACACTTCTGATACTGGTGTCAATTCCATCCAAACATCAATACCATCACGTTTTACTCGCGCAAACCACATTCCGTCATTTTGAACCACTTCCTGAGCGACAAAAGCACCTTGAATTTTAACCAAATCACCTGCGTTAATTTCACCATCGATTTTATAACCATCGCTATCAACCTTGACTGCCCAGTTAGCTGGAATACCATTTTCTGCCCAAGTGAAACCTCTTGGACAAAGAGCATCGATTTTTAGCTCTCTTCGATCTTCATGAATATTAACTTCCGCCACTCGCATTGATTTATCAATCTTAAAGTGCGAGCCGATATTGATTACATCATCAATAGCTTCTGGCTGTGGAGCTGGTGCTGGTGTATTTTGAGGCTTGCCTGTATATCTAAAAATTGTTAGATACTGAGTATTATTCGCTCGCGCAAGGTCATCGTGATTATCGGTATGAATACCGTTATATGCATAAGCACAGTGAATGATATTATCGCTATCAAGATAAATTCCAGTGTGTCCGTTCGCACCTAATGTATACCCTTGTTTACCCCAAATGAAGATATCACCTCGTTGGGTTGCGATATAGCCGTTTGCATCTGCTTCAATCCGTTGAAAGCCGAATTTCGGTAAATCAACGAACTCTGTTTCAGTATTACCAATGCGGAAGCCTTGCGGTAAAATTCCAGCGTAAATTAGGGCGTGATAAATTGAACTTGAGCAGTCATAAGAGTTTGCTCCGTTTCTGTTTATCATTGAGTAGCTAACTCTGCCTTGCCGTTGCTGAAACCATTCAATTACTTTGTCCATTATTTCTTCTCCTTTCTTTTAATTCTCGCTTTAATTAAGTCTTTTTCGTATTCTTCACGCCAAGCTTCGATTAAACTGTCAATATAACCATTACCTCCTAATGCTTTATATTCTTCGAACGCTCGCTCAATTTCATCGACCTTTTCAGGTTGAGTGTTTATCATCAATAAAATCTCATTTCGCTTGCCATTTTTGGCATTATTCCTACCAATTTCACGAACTTCTTTCACATCTTCTTTGATCTCTGCTATCTGGTTGTTTACGCCTTGAAACTCTCCTTTTAGCATTTCTTTCAGGCCATTTTTAGCGTGCCGAAAGAGTGTCAAAACTCCACCAATCAGCCCTACCAGAAAAGCAATAAAAGTCCCGATTTCGCCAACTGTTATTTGCATATTAGTTTTCAGCTTCTCCTTTAAATTGTAATTTTCTATCTACCCATATTTTAAAAATAAATAGTCGAGTGATAAAACCGCATCACCAATTATTCTTAATGAAGTTCAGCCTAATTTTCACATCCACCTTCTGCGAGGATATCGTTTGATTATTTCGGCTTCCCTCTCCATCCGTAAATTCCATATATTCAGCTGTAACAATAATGTCATCATCATGCCTAATTATCTCAAAATATATTACATTCCTTATTGAATCATTAGAGCTAATTTTATACTCATTTTTTGATCCCCATTGTCCATTAAAACAGTAGTGGTCGATAATCAAACCTTTGCGGTTCCTACCAGGAAAAACCCTTTTAGTCTTATATCCGTTCGCAAAATCTCCAGCTGGCAAGCTAAAATCTAAAGCAACACTTTCACCATCAAGTGACATCTGCCAGAAATCAGAATTTTTAACAAAACTATTAACTTTCATCTATTACATCTCCAAAAATAGCATAATATCCTTTTCCATCACCTCTTCCAGATACATGGACTTCGTTATTATTAATGATGTTAACAGGGCTACTTGGTCTCAAGCATTTTTCTAAGTTAAGGACAGATGAGCTATTTTCTCTAAAAATAACTGTTTCTTCCCAAAAATAAACCATCGGCAAATAACCCAAATTATGTTCAATAGTACTATCATTTCTAAATGTCCCGAAGTTTAAAATCTTCAAGCTTCTATTTCTTGAATCATTTAGTATTATTCGCTTTAATGGCGTCACTTCTCCCGCGTAATCAGGCGGAGCAATACCAATCAAACGCACATAAACTCTTCGCGGTGGATCAACTCCTCGAATAGCAAACCGAATAGTTTTCTCTAATGCACCCACAAGAAAGTTTTCATCTCCACTTGTCCAAAAACGGAAATCTCGAGCATCTGAGAAGTTGCTATTAAAGCTATATTCCCCCATAATCAATGGCACAAACGGCAGGTTATGTGCAATATCAAAAGTTTTAATATTACTCATAAAGCTACCGTTATATTCAAAAACTATAACAGGTTTAATAAATTCACTTCGATCAATAAATTTATTAGGTTTCATTCTCTAAAATCTCAATCACATCTTCACCAGCCACGCTAACCCACTCACCCACAGCCCCAGTTTTAGGATGCCTTCCAATCAAAATTCGTCGAGTGCCATTTTCTTCCGAATAAACAAAGCCGTCCTTATTAATTTTAGTCAAAATCACTCCATTTTTCGACACGATCAGCTCACCCGTAGTCTGGTTTAGTTTTATATTTCCACCCAGCGAATTTACCACTCTGTCGCCCTGAAATTCAATATTTTTTTCAATCGCCATTACGCCAATAAATCCTTTCCGTCCAAAATAGACTTATCTAAAATAAATGATTTCGAAACAATATGTGGCTTTCCAGTTATAGTTGTTTCATAACCGCTATTGCTTAGGCTCATCTTAATACCTGTCACCAAATAGTCACCTTTATCTTTGTAATTTACACTAATAACATCTCCCAATTGTAAAGCTGGATTACCTTTAACTTTCATTGAAATTGTTGGTGAAAAACTAGCATATTTCTTTAAAATATCTGTCGCAAATAAATCACAATTTCGGTAATTGCCAAAATATGGATTGTCGGTAATTTCGATCGCTTTTTTACCGTAGCGTTCCATACTCTCACGATCAAAAGCCTCATATTTAATGGTGTCTACGACTTTCGCACTCTCGCCCCATAGCTCAATTTTCGAGATCTTCGAAGGGCTTGTTCCTTGGTTATTAACTGTCAATTTGTAGGCATCAGCAAAAAGCTCACCTTTCAATTGAATGCCTGAATTATCAATTTTCTCGCCTTTTTTAAAATCAATCCAACTTTCACCAGTTTTTTGGCCAACCGAGATAGGACGAACGCTCCATGCAGGGTCATCAAGCGTTAGCCATATCGATAAGCTAGCTCTAGGCTGAATAACCCACTCATTTTTACCTTCCGCACTAAAAATTGGCTGCAGAGGTTGAACTTCTCGCACATCACTTTTAATGCTAACATAATTAACCACATCATTGGCTTTTTCTGTTTCAATGTCAATAATATTACTTGCGTTAAATGTCATTACTGACGTTTTATCCAAATTACCACTGCGATTTTCAAAACGAATTATCCCTTGCTCATCGAGCCACAATAAACCATTCTCGGCCTGAACCAAATTCTTTAATATCGTGCTAACATTGTCATCATTTTTAAAATAGACAAATGGAATTATATTTTGTCCCCTACTTATACGGTATTGGTTTTCATCCATTCCGTATTGTTTAAATATTTCTTTCAAGAGCGCATCGGTTGAAACATCCCTCAACATAACAGTTCGATTAATTTTTGTCTCGGCAATATCACTCAAAAAATCTAACGCAGACCAAGTAATCGTTTTATCATTGTTGTAAGTCGGTATTTTTTCAGTATTCCCAACGAAAACTGGAACCGTTCCTACATTTTTTGCACCCAAATAAAGCCTCAAAGGTCGTTTTGGCAGAATATATTCAGCAATCGGGCTCTTTTTTGTTGTTTCGAAAAATGAGAAATAATCATCATAATTATTTAGCTTTATGTCCGCTATTCCAGACTGCACATTATACGGAAATTTAACCGAACGCTCCACGCTCATTTCCAATAAGCGATCAGAAATATCATCATACTGAAAAGCATCCCAAACTTGCGCTGGGTTTCCTTCTGGCGTGGCTAACATATCAGTTTCGTTTAATTTAGATTTGCCAAGAATGAACCAATTAGTCGATTCATTCTTTTTGCGAGTAAAACTCATCTTTGCTCGCCAATCCAAAGCCACAATACTGCCTGCAAACGCCTTATTAAACCTTTCACTAACAATCTGCATTTATTAAATCTCCGTAAAGCTCACTTCAGCTTGCTTAACCATTCCATCAAAGCTCACCACTTCTCGCTTGCCAAGCTCCATATAGACTGGAACATTTACCACATTTTCCATTCCTTCAATAGTTAATTTAACTGGCTCTTGGTTTTGAATTTGTCGGTCATAAAAGCCTTTAATCTCATCAAATTCTTCCTTGGTTGGGTAGTTCCAAGTATGCTCCCAAGTTCGCTTTCTCGCACCAACGACATAAGTCGTTAGTGAATTATCAAGTGTTTTAACTTTCTTAACATTATCCACTGTCGTTTCTGGTAGTGGCACTTCAACGATCGGCCATTCAACAGTTTTAGTAGAATCGCTCAATATTATCTTCATTATGCAAATCTCCTCTTATCGTTTAGCTCTAACTGCTCACGAATCAATTCAGCCACTTTTCGCTGTTCGGCAGGGCTGGTTGCAAAAGTTCCGCTCACATTAATCGTATAGTTATTACCACCAGTTCCACCAGTTTGGCTATTAATTTTGTCAATCAGGCTCGCCATCTTGCTTTCAGGCACGATCCATTCATTTTCGCCACCATCACCAGCCCAAATCAAGCTTCCACCACCTTGAGGGCCAACAATACCACCAGTCTCAAAGCGTGGCACATTTAGTTTTTCCAATTTTCCAATATGCACCCCAGGTATTGCGTTAATAATACCAATAGCAATATTAATCATATCAATAAAGCCATTGATCATACCAACAGCAAAGCCCAATACGCCATTGATAGCCCATTTAACCGCACCACTAATTGCACCGCCAATTGCGTCCCCAACACCTTTAAAGATACCGACTATTCCATTCCAAACGCCAGCAAAAAAGCCAAACACACCTGAAAAGACATTTTTTATACCATTCCAGGCTGTAGTAAATACACCAATAAAGAATCCAGCTACAACACCAAACACTGCCTTAATTCCATTCCAAATAGTCGTGTAATACCAAACTACACCATTCCAAATTGCCATAATCCCGTTCCATGCCGATTGAAATATTGCACCGAAAAATTGCACCACTGGCGTAAATATCGCAACAATTCCGTTCCAAACTAAACCGAAAAAGGCTGTTACCCCATTCCAAATTGCTACTATTCCGTCCCATGCCGACTGGAAGAACCCAATAATCTGATCTTTAAAAGTAAAGAATAGACCAACTAATATAGATATAGGCCAAAAAATAATCGCAAGGATAGTTAAGCCCCATTGCTTAAAGAATTCCACAATTCCATTAAATAAGCTAGTTATACCATTCCATATTCCAGTGAAAAAATCACCGATCCCTTTGAAGAATGCACCAATATTTGCACCAACTTCACCAAGCCAGTTGCCGATATTTTTGAAGACTTCACCTATAAAATTACAGAAGTCTTGCCAAATCTTCTTTCCCATTTCCGTCTGAGTAAAGAAATATACTAATCCCGCCACCAAAGCAGCAATAGCCATTACTATCAAGACAATAGGATTAGCTGCCATCACAAAATTAAGTAGAGCTTGAGCTGCAGCCGCTATCTTCATAACTACACCTAATGTTGTTAGTGCGGCAGTTAGAGTTCCTACTACAACAACTAAAGATTTAATAATATCACCTCCTGGCATATCTTTAAATGCATCATCGAAAGCTTTAAAAGCTACTTTAGCAATACTCTCAAATGCTTTTTTAGCCACAGGCACTAAATTTCCCAGCCAAATCTTAACCGACTCAACTAAATTATTAAAAGTTGTTTCTAAATCACCGCCACCAGCTAGCGCAGTAATGAAGTTCTCCCAAGCTCCCTTCATCGAATTAAAAGAGCCTTCAATTGTTGAGCTAGCCTCTTTTGCGGTGGTTCCAGTGATACCGAGTCTATCTTGAGTAACGCTAATCGCTTCAATAATCTTATCAAATGAAACTTCGTTAATATTCTTGGCCGTTGCCTTAAAACTACCACCCATTACGCCAGATTCATTAACTAAACGAGCCATTTCGCTAGCAGTTCCGCCATAGCCGAGCTTTAAGTTATCAAGCATCGTGTAATTCTGTTTTGCGAATCCTTGATAGGCATATTGAATTAACTCCATCGATGTTCCCATCTTGTTAGCGTTATCGCTCATCGCCACTACGGCTTTGTCTGCATATTTAGCTGCTTTTTCCGTGTTACCACCCAAGCCCTGGAGAAGACTTGCCGAAAAGCTAGTCACAGTTTCCATATATTTATTTGCACTCATTCCAGCGGTCTTATAGGCTTGGTTAGCATAATTCATCACTGTATTTGAAGAACTCTTAAAAAGCGTTTCCACACCACCAGTTAGCTGTTCATAGCTTGAATATGCTCCAACTGCAGCAGCACCAAGGGCACCAACAGCAGCACTAGCTACTGCCGCACCTTTAATCGCAAAATCGCCTATCGAAGACCAACTGTCACGATAAGCGTTTTTCTGCTCCTCGGCTTTCTTTTTGACTTCTTTCTCAGACTTGGTCAGTTTTTCGTCTAAATCTTTAGTATCAGCAGTGAAATCATAGTTAATTGTTCCAACTGTAGTCATCAGCTACACCTCCATTTTTGCTCGTTTTCGCCAATCTTCAGTTCCAGTATTAAAAGATTTTTGAGCCTCGAACCCGTTTTTAGCCATAGAAGATGTCTGCGCTACAAAAGTTCCTCTCGTATTCTCACAAAGCTGAGAATAATATACCTTTTCTGCGCCTTCAATCAATGCAAACATCATCTCGAGGCTAATTTTGTCATTTAAAACATCTCGCACCGCTTCCCAGCCAAAATAAATTCCAAACTTGGCTATTAAATATATCTCTGGCGTTATTTTAGGCTTAGAAGAATTTTGACGTCGTTTTATGCGTTCTTGATACCGAGCCTCAATGTCTTTCTTCTCTTCATCTGTTAATAGATCTAAAACATTTGTCATTCACCTATTCCTCGCCAAATAGTCGCTTAGTCAATAATTTAATTCCATCTTCACCATATTTAGCCACAAACTCTTTACCACCAAGATTCTCTGGCGTTCCATCACTTACTAATTTTGCGGAGTGATTTATCAAGCGTTCTGTCAAATTATCTATTTCAGTTAATATTTCTTCAACTTTCGTTTCATCAAGGTTTTCTTCGCCCTGTTTTTGCATCTTAACCATCTCATTTTGTAAGCGCACAATTTTTGACATAATTTGGCTTTTTTCCAGCTCATGTCCAGCCATTGGCTTCGTAAAAGTAAAGACTTTGCCCTCAATTTCAAAGTCACGTTTTTTTACACCTAAATCTTCAATTGTAATACTAATCGCTGTCATATAATCCTCCATTCAGCATTTTAATCTTATGAAATTATATTAATTCTAAATAGTCGAGCTAATACAGTTGAATTTAGGCGTTAAAAGATATAAAATCTAAATATAAGAAAGGTATTTATATTATGAATTTTATAGATAAACTAAGAATTAAAAATCTAAATATGCGCCAGTATGTTTTAGGCAGCTACGATGGCGACTTCGAAGGAATAGAAGAAATAGTCACTAAAGCTCGCCTCAAAATTACTTATAATGGTGGCGTAGAGCTTCAATTTTCATATGGTTCAGCTTTTAAATATGAAACTGTGCAAACTTTTTCTTGGGAAGAAATTAAAGGCTTCGATTATCGTCAGATTAAAGATTCCGCCGGAAAAAAGACTAAATATGTTTTCGAAAATATGCTTTACACCACAAAAGGAACCCTAGTATTAAGAGGTGAATACACCAAAGGTGGTAAAATGGGTTCGAATGCTTACACTTATGACGGTTTGCTAATGGCCGCTACTAGCGCTAAGAATCGAATTAATGCCTGTATTAAGCTTTACAATAAATACAAATAAAAATATTCCACACTACAAAAAACAGACCTTCAACGGTCTGTTTTAATTTTATTCGCAGGCAATTTTTATTCCAAACTCTCTTGCATATATCTATATACTATCCTAATTACCTCTTGCACGTCATCATTAGCATTTTTATATTGAATATTTTCATATGCTATTTCTCCGTATCTTCTAATAGCTTCACTAATAAGAGCGTGGACGAAAGATTGAGTCGCCCCGTCAACTTTATTAAAATCTAATGTAATTTTTTCACCTTTAGCCAATGTCGGTAAAATTTTTTCTTCTCGTATTTTTTTAGCTAACTCTTTATTCTCGGCAAAACTGCCAACTTCTTTATACATAACAATCATAGAAATTTAGGTTCCTTATATTTAGTTCTTTTACGATCTCGAATAGCGTTATCATACACTGTACTTATAAGTTTTAAAATAGCTTGAAACTCAGGTGTATTATCAAGGGACATGTCTATAGCAACTAAAGTGCCTTTAAAATCTCCCTCTATGAGAGTGCTTCTATGCGGATCATCAAATGGATCTGTTTTTAATTTAAGTACATTATTTCTCTTATCTCCTTTTAGAAGAGTATATTCAGCCTTACCAGAAAATATAGTAAAATAACTCCTCGTAATTCGTGCTATAGATTTAGTAAAGAATAACCCAGCACCAGCATTATCTACCGTTCCACCCTCTTTATGCGTAGTTCCAGTAATCCCCGGAGTAAGACTAAGCTTGATAGCTGAAATATCATCTTTAGGGCGCCAATATTTGTTCATGCTTTTCCATATACCGATTCCTGTATCGCATATGCCTATGCTAATCTTATTTTTTTTAGGATAGTAATTAGCCGCAACCACTGCTCCATCATTAGATTGAGAATGCTCAAGAACATTCCTGACGAGCTCTCCTATTATATACTTAATAATTCTACTTTCTTTCTCAGGTAAGTGTAGCAATGGCACCATTTCAGCAATAAATTTAGACTGATCATCAGCAGTTTTTATAACCTGCAAAGGTATATATCTACCTGATGATTCTTTCTTATCATACTTAAAAGGTGATTCTGTTTTTAAAAAATTAAAAAGCCCCATAGAATCAAGGTGTTTACCATTGTCCGGTAGTGGTAGTTCAATAGAACTATTCTCCTTTCCAGTTTGTATAGCCAGGGCGGCCGTAAAAGCCAATATGGCTGGATGTGCAGTTATCCATTGCTTATGAGTCTCCACCTCTAACAAATCAGGATTAGAAAAATCAATAGATTTAACAAACCTTGAAAAATTCCTCAAATGATCTTGATTAGATAAAAATATTTTCATATCTAAATTATACCCGTAGGTCGTATTTTTGTCAATATACGATCTACGGGTATTTTAATGTATTCTTCACCCCTACAAATAGTCTATAAATCCTACCCAGCTACTGCTTTCGTCGCCTGAGTAGCAACATCATAAATCGACTTCTTAGTTAAGTCGCCAGTTCCAAGTCGCACATAACCCTTGTCAGTTGGTTGTGCATTCAATGTAATTTCCACGCTTGGATCATCGCTCGTTGTCTGAGATAGCTCAAAATCCACATTGACTGTTGCTTTAAAGAAATGCACATCATTTTCATCAGTTTCAGAGCCTTTTTGATGCATATTAACTGGCATTTCAGCCACTTTTACATTTTTACCACCAAAGGTTACCGCACCACCACCAGCAGTGCTTCTTGCATAATATTCAGGGAATATTTTACCCAAGAAATCCAAACTTGGAACATAAAGCGTAAAAGTTGCCTCCGCAGTGTCCACTACATTAGTTCGGCGTTTCGAAGTTCCCGCTTGAGTGTCTTTTTCAACTGTTTTAAGAGCGATTTTAGTTTTAATATCGCCCAAAAGTTCAGCAGGAATTAGAACATCACCCAGAGCAAGTTCCCAAAGTCCAGCATTTAATGTTTTTTCATATGTCGTTGCCATTTTTTGACTCCTTTATTGTTAATAAATTATCTCTCCACTTATTGAATAAACCACTCTTCCTTGGCTATTCTCTCCTACATTCGAAATCGTAGAGGGTGGCATAATCGCCACATTCCGAACTTTTTCACAAATTCCATCCACGGCTGGTAATTCATTAATTGCGTAGTTTTCTCGTAAAAATTCAGCAACAGATTCAAGCTTTTTCAAGCCTTCGACATCATTTCCACCAATACTGAAAATCTCATAATGCTGAACTCTTCGTTTGCCACGCTCTCCACTCACTGATATGTTCGAGATATACAAGCCAGTTTTACCAAGGCCAAGCTTCTGCCAGAAAAGGTTTTTATCAATCTTACCAAATCCGTTATTTTCAAGGAGTTTTAGCAAATTTAGCGTAATCATTTATCTCCTTTCATAATTATAAAGCCTTCTTTCTTAGTCTGATTGCCAGCTCGTTCCAAATAGTTTATCGTTGCTGGATTTTTGCGGTTTTCAAAGTGCCGTCGCCGAGCATAAGGTATTCGACTATCACCAAATACCACAGAAACCCCATTTGGTATTTTTTCCACTCGACCATTCATTTTTAGATCACCAGATAGAACAGGAGCGAGTATTCGAGCTCGACCAAGCGTTTTTTCCGCCTTAGCCTCAAGCTCTTTTTGCATATTCAATCGCTGAACTTGCAAATAAGCTTTCATTTTGCTGTTAAAAGTCACCTTAACTTTCGCCATAGCTCGCCCTTTCTAGGGTTAATTTTAAATGTTCCACTTCGTTAGTATCAAAATTCTTGCCTTCGTGCATCGCAATAATAGTGTATGTTTTGTGATTTATTCGAATACCGTTACCTACGGCATCTACTGGAATATCTTCAGGTTTTACGAACAGTGTTGAATTTTCTGCAAACTCTTCACCATTCGTGCCTCGTCTCATTCCAGATTTTTCACGAAACACTCC
This sequence comes from uncultured bacterium, assembly GCA_937922985.1. GTDB lineage: Bacteria > Patescibacteriota > Saccharimonadia > Saccharimonadales > Saccharimonadaceae > Nanogingivalis. Next base: position 11,721 of record CALAKV010000030.1, read on the forward strand.
TTTTCGGTTCGTCAGCTCTTCTTCAATCGTGTTACCGTAAACATTCCCGCGATTAACTCGTAAAAATGAATATTCCGTTTCAGAAAAAGTGTCGAATATCCTCATAAATAGTCTTTCCGTGCCGAATTCCACCGTTAGAAATTCTATACTTTGCAATCAAATCTACATTCTCTTCGCAGAATTGAGCGTAATAATTGGTATTTTCTTTAAAATCCACACTATAACCGTCCACGGCTTTTCTTGAAATACCCGCATCGTGGTTTCGTTCCAACTCACTGATATTAAACAATCGCGCATACAATACCTTCAGCCCCGATGTCCAATCAGTCGCAGAATCAAACCCACCATTCAACAGTCTATTCAAGCGTTCCGAAGTTAGCTCATTCAAAATTGTAAAGTTCTGTTCTTCATAAGAAGAGAGAGGGCGTCCGATTAACGCCACAATCTCATCTTTTGAAATCGGTTGTTTCATCTTAGCCCTCTCCTTTCAATTAAGCCGCATTTTTGATAACTACACCAGATTTAACTTTAGTCAAAGCACCACCAGCGTAAATTTCTTGTAGGTATTCTTGTTTATTCTGGCTTAGTGAGAAGTTTGTGTAAGCTTCAATTGAATTATCACCAACTGTTTCATAAGCATCACCCACAAACATTACAGCCTGAACATCTTCTGGTGCGAACCAGCTTGGAGTAAAGATTTCTTTAACTTCCAAAGTTCCAGCAATATCACCACCAAGTGGGAACACCAATGCACCACTCTTAGTTTCAGAAAGTTTTAGATCAGCCTTTGCAGATTTACTCATTACAAGGTATACATCACCTTCTGCCACGATATTTGCAGCCGCTTTAACGATTGATTTATAAAGTGGCTCGCCTGTTGTTGGAGTATATTCAGTAGCAAAAACACTATTTTTAGCATCTTCTAGGATTGAAACAAAGCTATTAATTTTGTCATCTTCACCACTTCGACCATCGCCAATCACTACTGCTCGTTCAATTTCAGCAATAATTCGTTTTGGCAAAGTTTCAAGCACGAATTTCACCAAAGCGCCAGTATCACGGTTTTCTACAATATCTTCTTTGTTCAATTTTAGATAATCATAGATGAAACCAGCACGAATCACACGATCAGTAAATGTTAGTGCTGTTTCTTTTTTAGTTGTGCCACGTTTATGTCCTTGTGCTCGATTACCAGCCGTTTCGGCATCGATTCGACGAACTGTTAGACCAGTTTTATTAAGAACATTCCAAATTGTTCCAGATTTCTCAATTCCATCGCTAATTGCTGAAACCATTGCTCCTGGTAGTAGAGCCTCAACATTACTAATACCTTTTTGCGCTACATGATCAGCCCAAGCCTTCTTCACTTCGTTAGTGCCTGCACCAGCGAATTTCTCAAGAATTTTCGCATAGTCACTCATCGCCTCACGAGTTTCAAGGTAATTACTTGAAGACTTCACAGCTTGACTTGGTGCTGCTTTTGAAATAGCATCTTTTGCAATTTCTTTATCCATTTCTTCCTCTTTCTCTTCGTTATAATTATTATTTTCGGTTGAATTTTCAGCCTGCTCAACCTCAGGTTCATCGTCTGCTACAACCTCAGGATAAACTGTAGTCGTAGCCTCTTTTTTCAAAACTTCTGGAGTTTCTTTTTCTTGGCTCATTTCATCACCTTTCAGAGATTTTACGGCCAAAAGCCTCGCTTCTCTGTTAGCTCCGCGGAAAACCAAGCTCACCTCAATAATCTCAGCGTTACTAATTGTTTCGCTTTCAAAATTGTAGTCAAAATCTGACATTGTAATTGAGAACGCATTTGAGAGGTGTCCTTCTTCAAGAAGTAGCAGCATTTCTTGCGCTATTTCTCGTTTTGAGATACCTGCTTCAAAAATCAGCTCACCATTTTCATAGAAAGCACTGCGCACTGAACCGATTGTGTCCCGAACATCACCAGAATGGTTTAGAATCAGTGGAATATCCACTAGATCATTCACTCCTTCTGTCGGAATTGCTCCAGCTCGAATCTCACCACCTTGCTTTAAAGGTAGGCGAAGGCTCGCAACGTCCACTTTCTCATAATGGCGGTCTTCGTTCACACTCGATGCCACAAACCTAATTTTTCGCTCCTCATTTTCTCCCACGGACTTCGAAATTTCAGTTTTCAGCTCTAGTGCTGTTTTCTTAACTTTTTCTGCCATATTTCCTCTTTAAATTTACTATTACAAATTAATATTACTAGCAAATAGTCGAGCTATACAAAATAATTAGATAATATTGACTTTTTAGTCAAAATGCGGTATAATGAAAATATTAAGAGGCATACTCTTGTGCTGGATAGCACTAGGGCGATGCCTCTTTTATTATTTCTTAATAATTTTATCACCAAGTATTACGTAAAATTCAAGATTTCTTATCGAGGTTTCGAATTGGGCTTTTTTAATAATCTTTTCCTCTGTCTCGAATAGCTCTTTCAAATCAAAGACAGCAATACCGCCTTCTCCAGTTTGTTTAGCTACCTTAGAACTGGCTTTCTCGATAGCTCGCAAGGAACTCACGCTCTTAATATCAGCTTTTATTCCATTAATCATTAGGTCTGGTGTCTTCACCCCATTAGGCTTCTCGACGCGTCGTAAAGAATATACTTTTGCATCAAGGCTATGTGATAGAATTTTAGCAACCTCTTTTTCTCGTTTATTCAGGGGTTCATTTCTATCAAAACTAAAATCTTTCCAGCCTTTACCATAAACCTCATTAAATTTCTCGGCTGGTAATTCTTCAATCTCAACACTCCGCCAAGGTTCATTATTATTTTCTTCAATCCCAAACTTCTCCACACAAGAACAGTTCGGATGAGCGCCAGCTGTATCAATATCAGCGTAATAATTAACCCGAATTTTCGATTTACCAATCAAAATTCCGCCCTTTTTAACATAGCTTTCAGTTACATTAACTCGCCTGCCGTCCATTCCACGACAATATTTACATGGGTTAGCGCTCACTACCACCCACTCTTTATAAATCTGCACGCCAGATTCATTCTGGATTTGCACGCCAGCCTCCACACCAGCCAAACCGTGCGCTCGGTGTGTTTCAGTGCGAGCTATTCGCTGAATTCGCCATTCTTCGGTTTTTGTTATATCTCGCAAGCTACGAGCTAACTGTTCCTTATTCCAATCTTCTGTTTCCGCTTGAGCGACTCTGTTCGCAATCGACTTGGCCGTATCTTCACTAAAACTCTTGGTAAAATCAGCTATCATTTTGTCGTAATGCTTTTTCAGCTTGTCAGAAATTTTAAATTCGGTCAGATCATCAGTCGATATGTTGCTTTGCTTTAATATTGAAACAAAATCACTCCAAGCCACCACACCACGCGTTACCAGCACGCTCAACAATATCACTTTTATTCTTTGCTTAAACTTCTCACGATCTTTATCGCCAAGGTCAAAATCTTCAAAATCACTCTCAATAGCTCGCTCAATCTGTTCATTGGTCATATCGCGAAAGACAGTTTCTAGTGCATTCTGGTCTTTATCTTTTTGCTTTTCGTTTTTTGTTTTTGGCTCAGCTTTTAAACAGTGATGATCTCCGCACTCATTGCAGATATGCACACTTTTTGCGTTTAAATCTTCTGGCGATTCTTCAACTTCACCACCGTCATCAACTTCAGGCTTATCATTCTCAATTTTTAGTGGAGTTTCACCCATTTTAAGCGTTTTGTAGCCATTCGAAAGCTCAAATGCATCAACTATACTATCTAATGAATAGCCCATTTCTAAGCCAGTCTTAATCAAAGCTAGTTCAGCTGCTTTACGCTCAGCCTCAATCTTCTCTTCTTCGGCCACGCCAGGAATATCAAGGTCGAAAGTGATAGCAAAGCCCAATCCACCTGTAATTCGGTTTAGTTGATGTGTAAACTCACTCCAAATTCGTGTTGCGAAAGGCCTGATCGTATATTTAATAAAAATCTGTTCATCCACTCGCACACTGGCGTAAGTGTTGTTATCGTTTACGCCTCGAACACTTGCAGGCACACCATAAATACTGTCAATTTTCTTATTTGCTTGGTCAAACAAGCTTTTTAAGTCGAGATTTTTATTACTCTCAGCAAACGGCACCCATTCGATTTGAGCATTAACTGGCTTACCGGTCGCACTTTCAATTGGGCGATGAACATAAACCACATTATTGTTGTTTCCACTACCACGGTGTCGTGCTTGCAGATTATCAACAATATTATTATATTCTTCAACACTTCCAGCAGTAATAATAAACTGTCCAGCTGGCACAGCACCATTTTCAAAATAACCAGCTTGATAACTTGCAATGTAATCATCAATGGATGCCCATTTTCGAGCAGCATCAGTTGGACTATATCCTCCGCTCAAATCATATGGATTAACCCCACTTCGCAGTTCAATAATTTCATTTTCAGAGTATTCTTTAGCACCAACTCGATAGCGCTTCTCTTCACCAACATAATATTCAGTTACTCCCTCAAGAATAGTAAACCCTGCTATATTTTCAGGAGTAATATTTCGTCCAGTTGTTGGAGCGCCCTGTTCATTATAGCTCCAAACCAAAACATAAACTTTAGGAAAAACCAAACTTAGGAGTGCTAAAGCTTCACGGAAGGTTGCACCACTCATTTGTTGATTCGGGTGATATATTTTATTCATCACCACCGAATCCTGAATTGTTTTACCGTTATTATCTATCGCATACGGCCTAATTGTCATAAATTCATTCACAATTCGTGAAATAGAAGGGTATGAGTTATCATACGACAACCCTTTATAAAATGTATGCGCACCCAACATTGATTTTGGCCGATTGAAAGCGTGGTGCAAGGCGCTCTTCTTTTTCATATTACCGCCGACCAAACGGCTAAAAAAATCTCTAAACATATTTAAACTATAAGTTCAAATAGTCGAGTAATGCTACACTATCTCACACCAGCATAAACAATAGGCTTAGGTTTTGGCGGCGTATAATAGCACAAGATGCAGGCATCAGCCAAGTCAGGGCTTCGATTTCCCCGCTTCTTGTAATCCCCCTTACTTTCCACCGCTCGCTTACCTTTTTTATCCATACTCCAAGTTCTGGTCGTTAATTCTTGGAGCAAATCGGTATTATTCGGTAGTTGTATTTCATCAATTACGCTTTGCAAATGAAACCAAGCTTCGCTAATCCAATTTGGGTATTTGTCATCATTCACTGCTTTCTGCGCAAAGTTAATACCTTGAACATTATAATTTTTAGCCAACAGCTGATCGGTCACACCACCACCAACTCCCGTGTCGTCAATTTTGATCAACACTTCCTTATTTAATTGGGCGAACTGCTCTATTTTCTCCACAAGTTCATTAGTTCTGAGTTTTTCATAAACCTTAAAGTCAATTGTCTTCAATCCCTTGCGCTTCCATAAAACAGAGCGGTCATCACCAAGCCGTGCAACATCGACACCTATTTGAATTTCGCCGTCATCTTCTATCTCTCGATCCATAGCATTTAGCACTCTATCACGACTTAAAATAGCATTTTCAATTTGTGAAAGTGGCTCACCTAGCCAAGTATGGGCGAACTCTTGCGGGTTGTTTTTCTTGTCGTTTTCCATTTCAATTCGCATCACATCTGGAAAAAGCCCGTTCTTTTCTAATACATCATAATTTACCTTAATTGCATAAGTATTATCTGGCTTCTTCATCACATATTCAACATATACAGGGTCACGCTCTGTATCTCGGTTAAAGGTAAAAATAAGCCTTGAGTTATCTTTACGCACAGTGTTTTTGAGCAGCGTAACAGAGCGCTTGGTAACGGTGCTAGCTTCTTCAACCCAAGCCTCATCAATATTTGGAATAGACTTCAAGCTTTCGACATTATCATGTAAACCCTTAAAAATCCACTCACTTTCAGTTCTTTTATGTTTTATAGAATCATTAGTAATTATAAATTCAGTTTCAAAGCCATAATCAAAAATAATAGCTTTCACTAAAGCATGCGTTGAGTCTTTAATTGAGTTCTGAAATTCTCGACAGTTTAAGAATTTCAATCTCTTTTCTCTTGCTCTTAAAACTTGAGAAAGTGCGACATCGTGGCTTTTTCCGCTTGAACGACCGCCATAAAAAACAAGGTTTCGCCATTTGTTTTCTTCGAACAGTGGCTTAAATTCAATTGGAACTTTAACTTTCTTTCGGACTATCTCCATTCACAAACTCCAATGTTGCAACGGTTAAGGTTTCGCCATTCGACACTATATCTTGCTTTTCGCTAAACTCTGTTGTAGTCTTCGCAATAAATTTAGCCGTATCTTGTGCTATCTTTTCATCTTCACTATCCAAGCTCTTATCTAGCACTCTTTTAGCTTTACGAACGAGCTTGTCTTTCGAAACACCTTTTCCACCAATTTCCACCACAATATCTTCTAACCATTCCAGATTCTTAACTGTAATATTCTTCGCGTATTTTTCAGAAAAACCAGCACGAATCGCACTTTGTAACGCATTCCCAAAAGTTGGAGAATCAGGCAAGTAATAATACATACCAAATTTAATCTGCTTCGGTGAAAAAATCCGTTCTTTACCTTTTGTTCTTTTAGCCGCCATAACCAATCTTCCTAAGCATATCTTGTTTTTCCTTTTCTGAATAATAATCAGCCGTAAGTCTTCTTGTCCAAGTTCCTTTCTCTGAAATAAAATTTATTTCTTGATTATCAGATTTTGGTTGTGGTATTTTAGTTCCCATAGCGTAGCTTACGCCATATTTTAACCCAGCATCTAGTAAGCGTTTAACTGTTAAGTGCTTCTTGCGCTTAGCTATTTCAGAAAATGGTTTGAAGTTTTTAGTGTAATATCCTTTTGGAGCAAACCAGCGATGAAAAACTAAAATTCCCATTTGACTCTTAACATAAATTGAGTGTTTGTCGTAGAAAATAACTATTGAATCATCTTCTAGTTTACGAATTAGTATTTTTGAACTAAAATTAGGATTAGCCACCTTCAACCTTTCCGTGCCAAAAGAAAAAGCACCGTTATCTAAAAATGCTGATAACGATGCCCTAATACTTTTATTATATCATATTTTTAACAAAAGCACAATAGAAAACCACTCATAATGAGTGGTTTATTCTGCGGCTTTGATCCAACCGTCTTTGAAGGGGCTTAGCTGAATATCGTTTGGAAGGAACTTATAGTGTTTTTCTACTCCCTTTGCTCCATCAACTAAATAACTGAAAGAACTAAACTCTGCTGTCA